>NZ_QHHZ01000013.1:0-353755 GCF_003947315.1 Nonomuraea sp. WAC 01424 | reverse complement strand
TGCGACGGTGTGGATTGTGGTGATCAACCCGTCTACCAGGAGCTTCTTCACGTCACCGGCCGGACACCGGCATCGCGATCATGCTGTGACCAGGGCGCTCGCTGCGGAGCCTGAAAAAGGTTCACTGACCCCAGTGACATACCCCAGCTCGAGCCGCTTTTATCTCTGAATAAGGGGCAAGATTGCGCGGTTTACGCTTCGCGGATGTTCTCAGGTCTCAACCGCGCGATTCAACTTGCCCCTTTGTTCGATCAAGCCCAATTCTCAATGAGGGGTCAACCACAAAAGTAGATGGAGATTTCCTCCACGCCTGCTGCTGCGCTGCCGACTCAGGGGAAAGAACCAGATGGTCAATGTCACATAGTTCAAGCGGTTGAAGATTCTGGGCAGACCGCTCTGCGTTCATGGCGTTCAGCAAGATCGAGTGCATTGCGTCCACTACCTCGTAGACGTTATCCGCTTCGTAGTACTTACGTAGCGACTCCCGGTCACCAATGCGTGCAGCTTGCAGCTTGGTACCCGCCAGCGCTGCCACGGTGTCCCCTTTTAGAGACTCAATGAAGCCATCGATTAGCTGCCCACGTAGGTCTTGTCGCGTCTTCATACGATGGTTAATGAGAGCGACAGCCATGGCTGCCGTTGCACCGATGAGAGCGCCGCCCAGTCCGATGAGCGCAGACATAAGCTGGATCGACATGGACAAAAAGGTAGCGCAACAACTAGCCTCACGGTAGATGGGTCGCGTCATCTCGTTTCTCCCCGTCATGACTGGCTCACCGTCCACGGACCCTCCTCTCAAGGCGCCGGATGCTGCCACCGTAGGTTGCCCAGCCCATGGGGACTACACATTCGTTCGAGGCAGGACACTGTCCTTTCGGCAACTACGAGCACATCTCTTGACAACGTCTCCACCCGCAATTTGCGTCGCGGACAGTACGCCCGCGCGTGTGAACCTGGACCACGGAGAGTGTTGCTGTACAGCAGCGCCATACAGCAACACCGTCACATCCGACCGCGCAGCACCGCCCCGCGTCTACCGCTTCACCAGCGCGGGAGGCCGCTGACGAGGATCTGCCCTTCCCTACGGATCAGAAGGTTGGGGTTTCGAGTACCTCCGGCCGCACAAATGCGAAAGGCCCGCAACCAGGGTTCCCTGGGAGCGGGCCTTTCTGTTTGTCAGGACCATCTAGGGATCTTGCTAACACTTCTGCTAGCAGCGTGGCTCCCGCTGCTGCTTGATGTCCCTACCGAGGAAGCCGATCCGGCCGCCTGGCCCAGCATTCACCCGGGTCGCGAGAGCCGCTGCGCGGCGTCGATCATGGACTGTCGGGGTAGCCGCTTGAGTCGCCTCGGGAGCGAGCGTTGAACGGGCAGGGGGTAGGAATGCGGCGGTCTGAGCGTCTTTGGCATCTCGTCCGGTCCTATGACATGGGCGAGTGGTTCATGTCCGTGTGGGTGGAGGGTCTGGAGGTGTGGGAGGCCGCCCGACGCCTGGGGGCATCGGTCCCGGAGATGGATCACTCGATCCAGTGCACCTGGGCGAATGTCCTGCGTGGGCTGCCCGCTGATGATGATGCGGGGGTTGTCTGGGCAGGCCCGGTCACGGCGGATTGGACGCAGATCATTCAGGTGCGGGGGTTCGATTGCGACCAGGCTCTGCGAGATCTCTCCTACGGCGGGCGGGCGCTGAAGGTGGGTTGGGACCTGAACGGGCCGCGCGATCTGGTGTACACGGTCAACGGCGAATACGTTACGGGCTTCAGTGTCACCGTCCCCGGAGAGCGCTGGGGTAGCGATCCTCAGGCGCTCGACCACCATGCTCAGGGGTTGCAGTTCGACCTGGACGACTCCAACTGGGAGAGCGATCCCGACCTACCGCCGGACTGGCTGGAGTACTGCGCATGGGAAGAGGCCCGGCTTGAGAGAGGGCAGGACTACGGAGATGAAGACATCCCCGAGGAGTGGCAGGACTTCATTGCCCTGGCTCACAGCGGATACAGTCCGCCGATGGCGACCTGCCTCGCGTCGGCCCTGACGCTTGTTGGCAGAGTGACGGGCAGGGAGATTGACAGAGAGTGGATGAGCGGGACTCACACCCGCTACGTGATCCGCGACAAGCACAACGGCTGAGGGTCGGTAACCCAGCTCAGCAGAAGGCCTCTGGACAGACATGCCGTCTCAGGGGCTCTTCGGTCTCGCACATCGGCAATCGATGCTGACAATGGCCGGATGCGCCTGCCATTCGTCCATTGCCTTGGTGAAGACTTCGGCGGCCAAGGCCTCCGCCGCACGGATCACGTGGGCGTAGACCCGGAGGGTGATCGATGGGTCAGCGTGGCCAAGGCGGGCAGCGACGACATGGACGGGGACGCCGGCCAAGCGCAGGGTCGTGGCATGGATGTGGCGTAGGTCGTGAAGCCGTGTCTGGGGCGACGGCGTACGAGGGTTCGCCGGGTTGTATCGCTTGATCAGAATCGGGGAGAGCGAGCTGTGTGTGTCCGGGTGAACAGGCTCGCGCCATCCCCGCCCTTGTGTCGCCGACCGCGTGTTCGTGCCGCCGGAGCAGTGCGGAAGTCCTCGTTGGTCGTGTTCCTGGGTGGTCGGTTAGCTGATCCTCTGCACGGTCGTACCCTGTCGGATGGCGCGGGGGATCTCGGCGACGGAGTCCACGACGTCGATCAGGTGGGCGATGCTCTCGGCTGGAGCAGTGGAGGTGACGTCGACGGTGTAGGTGATCCCGGTTGATCGCCAGCTCTCGGTGTCGAAGCCGCCGGCTGCGGAAACGCGTACTCCTTGGAGTTCGATTCCCAGTGCGGCGGCCTCCCGGTAGAGGTCGTTGAGGACGCATCCCGCCGCTGCGAGGTGAAGGAGATGTCCTCCGGTGAAGTCCGCCCTGACGCTCACGCCCTCGGGCGTCCACCGATGAGGGAAATGCACCGCATGCTCGTCCGTCACCTTCAGCGATCCTGCGCTCACGATCACGTTGAAACGGTCATCCATGATTCGGCTCCCGGCACCTCGGGCGTACGGACGTGACGACAAGAGCCGTCCTACACGTCGTAGCCGCCAACCGGCAACACGGCAACACGGCACTCCCTCACACGGGGACAGCCGCTCATGCGGCTGGGCCGTCTGGTGGAGGACGCGTCCGTTCGGCTCGGAGTCCGCTCATGTCATACGCGGGGCATCTTCGCCACATGGCGTGCCCGCGAAGCACGCCCTCTCGTGCTGCCGCACAGCGGGAGCGACGCGAACATGCCGGGACGAATCGCGCGTGGCCGGTGACATTGGCCATAACCGGAGATGTTTGATGGGATTGCCATATGAAGACACGAGGACATGACATCGAAGTCACGGCTGCGTCGGACCAGGTCGTGGTACGGGTCAAGGACTCGGTTGTCGCGATCTCCTCCCGGCCGCTCGTACTCACCGAGACAGGCTGCCCACCGCGGTACTACCTGCCGCCAGACGATGTGAAGATGGATCTGCTCCGGTCGTCGACGACGACGTCGCACTGCCCGTTCAAGGGTGATGCCGTCTATTGGTCGGTGGACACTGGTGACGATCTGGCCGAAGACGTGGTCTGGTCCTACCCGGAGCCGTTCGAACGGGTCGAGCAGATCGCGGGACGGCTCGCCTTCTGGGCGGAGAAGCCGGGCGTCACCCTTGAGGTGAATGGGCAGGGTGCGTAAGCGTCGCTGATCTCAAGTCTGTACAGGCCCTGGTACGCGCCCTCGTTCCTCACCGATCGCCTCGGCAAAGACGTCGGCGGCTGACGCTTCAGCGGCGCGGATCACGTGGGTATGGACCCTGAGCGTGATCGACGGCCCCAGAAGGGAACAAGCGGTGGCGGGATCCGGTCTTCTCTGATCGACCGGCCTGTTCTTCTGAACTCGTTCGTGATGTAGTCGGCCAAATCGGTGCCGTAGAAGATGTTGTCGGTCTGGAAGACGGACAACATCGGATGTCCGTGCGTACCGTGGCCGGCGGGTAGATGGCGGTGTTCGTAGAGCGGGGCGAGGGTAGGGGCTTGGACCAGCCAGCTGCGGCTGCTTCCGAGTGACACCGGGTTGAGGTTGCCGTCTCACCGGCAGCCCGGCCAAGAGGAACGCCCTGTGGTCATCAGCGAACTCGGAGCCGAAGTCGCGCTCCATGCGGTCGAACTCCGCCTCGCTCAGCCCCGGCTCGATCTCACAGCAGCCCAGTTCGGCCAACTTGCGTGCAGCCCGCGAACCCAGTCAATCTTGCTGACGCGGGTTGCCGGCCACAGGTTTGGACGTACGTAGCAGGGGTGATCTCGGAGGGCCTGCCGTGTCCGAGGCGATGATCTGCTGGGCCGCCATCGCCGTCGCCTCAGCCGCGGAGAGCTGGCTGCACGCGCTCAGTCGTCGGCGGCGACCAGGAGCGACAAGATCTTGGCGGGGCGGTCGATGAGAACCAGCTCGTGAAAGTCGGCATGAACCCCACCCCAGTCATGAAATGCCTCACGACCGAGACCTGAGAGCCGGTATCTCTCGGTAGCTCCTGCTACGAGCGGATGGACCTCGTGCTCCAGCCGAGCGGACAGAGCCGCAGGAAGAGGGCCGAACTGTGTCGCCCAGTCGCGCAGGACGGTGTCCGTGCTCATCTCGTCCACGCGCATGTATGCGGCCGGGCTCACGTTCCGCAGCCAGTAGGGGCCGTGACGAAGCCCGTCGGCCTCGACTCCTCCTCCGGCATAGTCGTCCCGGAACTGCTCGTGGCCGATCAGCTCCGTCAGCAAGTGGGCATCGCCGACATCCGGATGAGAGATGGCGAAGCGCTTGATGTCGACCCAGCGATGCGCGTGATCCGCGAAGAGGAACTCACGAAAGTTGATGAAGGTCTGGTCCAGATACGTGAGCGCCTCCTGCACGTTCCGACAATAGGCGTCGCTTGATGAGCTGTGGCTGGTTCCGCCACGCTTGGGCGGTGGTGTACGGGAAACGGGCCAGGGTGCGGCTTCCGGTGGTGGAGCTGGGCGACCGTCGTGCCCTGGAACGCTGGCGGCCGGCCGACGAGGAGACCGTGGCGCGGGCCCGGCGGCTGAAGGAGCAGGCGCTGCTCGATCTCGGCATGACGCACAGCACGATCGCGTCCTGGATCTACAGCAAGTGCTCCCACCAGATCCCGACCACGGCCGTGGACACCGCGGCTGTGCTCGCCTCCGGCGACGGCACCTGCCTGCTCCTTTACAACCCCGACTTCTTCGTCGCCCTGGGGCTGGAGGGTGTGCGCTTCGTGCTGTTCCACGAAGCCCGTCATCTGGTGCAGCGGCACCTCTTCGCCGATCCCGTCCTGCGTGACGACCAGGTCTTCACGCTGGCCTGCGAGGTGACGATCAACCACGTCGCCATGGTCCGGCTGGGCCAGGACGGGCTGCCGGAGATCGACGGCGAGCCGGTGGGCGTCGATCCTGCGGCGATCCACGGCGCCTATCGCCACGACCTGGAGGAGCAGGGCCTCGACTGGCTCCCCTACGACGACTTCGTGGCCACGGACATGGACGTCTACCGGGAACTGCGCCGCATGCGGAACCCGCCCGTGCCGGGTCCGGTCTGCGTGCACCTCCTGCTGGACGGCGATGCGCTCGACCAGGAGACCGTGGACAGGATCAGCTCCGACGTGCTGCGCAGCGTGCTGATCGCGGCCAGGCGCGGCAGCGCGCTCGCCCGCGGGGAACTGCTCGACCTGCTCGACCGGACCCGGGGCGCGGGCGATCGCGCCGACCGGCTCTGGGGCGATCTCGGCGCGCACGCCCTGCGCGGCCACACCGTCGCCACCCGCCGGGTCCACTGGTGGCAGCAGTGGCTGGTGGACGTGCTGGCCTCCAAGCTCCGTCCCGGCGAGCGGCTGATCTACCCGAAGAAGCGCGGAGCGCTGCTGGCCGCGCTGGGGCATGATCCCGTACTGGCCCGGCGCGGTCCGGAGCGGGTGAAGAGGCTGGTGATCGCCCTGGACACCTCGGGATCGATGCCGGATCCGGTGGTGCGATGGGTGACCGACCTGGTCGGGCAGGTGGACGGGACGGAGGCACGCTGGCTGAGCTTCGACGGCGCGATCATGCCGTTCCGTCCGGGCCAGAGCGTGCACGGCGGTGGCGGGACGGACTTCGGTCTCGTCCGTGACTACGTAGAAGGCCGGCTCGCGGTTAACGGCGAGCGGATCGACGACCATCCGGACGCGGTGATCGTGCTCACCGACGGTCATGCCCCGCCCATCACGCCCGCCGAGCCCGACAGGTGGATCTGGCTGATCACTCCGGGCGGCGACGACTGGCCGGACCGGCACCGGCCGCCGATGGCCTGCCACCGCGTACGCCCGGTGGCGCCGGATGATCTCAGCCCCTAGCGTGTCGGATCGTGAATGCCACGACCGTCACCTCCGTCCGGGCCCTCGACATCCGCGCCTGCGCCGCCGGTCTGCTGCGCTTCGCGGCTCCGTACGAGGTGGACACGCTTCTTGGCGACCCGCTCACCCAGAACGCCTCCGTCAGCTACGGCCTGCTCAACCGGGTCGTCGCCGAGGCCATGCTGCGCCGTCCGGGCGGGAAGCGGCTCCCGCCCGCGTACGCGCTCCTCGCCCCCGGCACGTGCCTGGTCGGCCGGCTGCTCGACCTGGACGACCCCCAGGTCAACGGCCAGTTGTTCCTCACCCCCGGGATGCCGCGCAACCTGCTCAGGCAGCTCGCGCACCAGACCTCCCGCCACGACGGCGTCACCCCGCTGCCGTTCTCCTCGGACGTGCTCGACGCGGCGGTCACCCAGAGGCACCAGTCGTTCCTGCTCCACGCCGCCGACCCCGACACGGCGGCCCGGGCCCTGCGGAGCCTGGGCAGGGGCGCGGACCAGCACGGCGCGATCCGGGCCTGCCGGACGCTGCTGGACGCCGGGCGTACCGCCGAACTCGCCGAGCTGGTGGAGCAGGACGTGCTGCCCGAGACCCGCTGGGGGGCCGACGAGTCGGAGCCGAGCGTGAGCGCGTACGTGCGGGCGGCGCTGACCGGCGAGGAGGGCGCGGCGCGCCTGCGCGAGCTGAGCGAGCGCGTACGGCGCCCCGAACGGCTGCGCTCGGCCGCCGAACTGGCCGTGGCGGCCGCCTGCGCGCGGGCCGACGGCGGGATGCCGGCCCGCACGCTCGTCCACCGGCGGCACCCGGCGATCCCCCGGGTGGACTGGGCCGCGCTGCTGGACAACGAGCCGGAGCGGCGGCGGCGCGAGGGGCCGCTGCCCTACCGGGCGGCCAGGCTCATGGCCCAGCGCGCGGACGTGCCCGAGGAGCTGCTGCTCCTGGCCGTGGCCGACCATCCCGAGCTGGCGCCGCTCGTCCCCAGCCCGTCGCCCGCGCTGCTCGCGCTGGTCCGCGACCGCCTTCCGGCGGTCGGCGCGGCCGCGCTGGTGAAGGTCGCGGGGAACGGTTTCGTCGCGGCCACGCTCACCGCCGAGGAGATCGTGGCCGGCCTGCCGCCCGAGGCGCTCGACCGGTACGCGGAGTCGTTGTGGCTGCCGGGCCTGCGGGGCGTCGCCGCGGTCCGCGCGCTGCTCGACCGGGACGGCGACATCCCGCTGCGCCCGTTCGTCGTCGACGAGACCGGCTCCGGCACCCGCCGGAGCCTGCGGACCCCGGGCGTGCGGGCCCATTGGGACGCCGAGGCGCTCTACGGCCAGTTGACGGCCACCGCGCTGCGGTGGCACGGCGAGCTGACCGCCGACGAGGTGCTGTCCATGGTCACGCCGGACGCCGTGCTCGCGCCCCGGCCCGGCGTGCTGCCGGATCCGCGTGTGCTGCGCCGGCTGGCCGAGCTGGTCCACCGGCATCTCGGCAACCGTCCCGAGGCGTGGATGGTGGCACTGCGGCTGCTCCAGGACGGCTTCGTCGGCACCCTACCCGAACTGCTCGCCACGGCGGGCGCGGTCGCCGGCTGACACCTCACCAGGGCGCGACGCGGTAGTCCTTCAGCAGGCATCCGTACGGCGGGTCGCCGGCCTCGCCGCGCACGATCGGGTCGTACACGCGGGCGGCGGCGTCCACCACGTCCAGCGGGGGCCGGAACCCGGCGGCGGCCCGGCGGCGGCGATCCGGGTCAGGCTGCTGATCGGAGAACCAGCCCGGGTCCACGCTGGTGAGATAGACCCCGACGGCGGCCAGTTCGGCGGCGCTGGTGAGGGTCAGCATGTTGAGCGCGGCCTTGGCCATGTTGGTGTGCGGGTGCTCGGGCCCCTTGTACACGCGGCCGAACTGGCCCTCGGCGGCCGAGACGTTCACCACGTACCTGCGCGGTCGTGGTGAGCGTACGAGCAGCGGGCGCAGCCTGCCGATCAGCAGGAACGGCGCGGTCACGTTGATGAGCTGCACCTCCAGCAGCTCCACCGGGTCGATCTCGTGGACCAGCCGGGTCCAGGAGTTGTCCGGCGAGGGGTCGGGGAGCAGGCCCGCGACGTCCACCGTGCCCTCCGGCAGGGACGCCTGCCCAGTGGGCAGTCCGGTCGTCGGTCCGGTCGTCAGTCCGGTCGTCAGTCCGGTGGTCAGCTCGCTCGCGTCCTCGCCCGCGAGCAGGGCCTCGTACGAGGAGGCGGGCGGGCGTACGGTCTGGGCGGCGAGGTTCACGAGGATGTCCAGCGGCTCGGCGGCGGCCACCTGTTCGTCGCACCAGCGCACCACCGCGGGGATGTCCCGCAGGTCCATGCCGGTGACGGTGAGCCGGTCGGCCCACTCCCCGGAGTCGGGCACGGCGGCGAAGCGGCGGCGCGCGTCCTGCGGGAACCGGGTGAGCGCGGTCACCGCGGCCCCGTCCCGCAGCAGCTTCAGCACCAGCTCGAACCCGGCCTTCACCCGGCCGCCGGTGACGACGGCGCGGCTGCCGGTGAGGTCCGTTCGAGCCGTGCGGCGCCGCCTGTTCTCCTCGGCGCAGACGGGGCAGAGCCGTTCGTACCGCTCGTCCACCTCACGGAAGTGGGCTTTGCAGGCGTAACACCTGGTCAGGCCGTCGATGCGACGCGAGGGTGCGGCCGGCAGGGCGACAGTTTCTCCCGCCGGGCCGGCGACGCGGGCCGTGGCGGGCGGAGCGGTCCCGCCGGCGAGCGCGGCCGCGTCCCGTTCCGTGAGCCGCCGCCGTTTCCCGGCCCGCTCGTTGTGCCGGGTCCTCCTGACGAAGGTGCCGACCGCGTGCTGGACGCGCACGAGATCGGGATCCCCCGCAGGCGCCTCGGCCAGTTCGGAGAGCACTCTCAGGCACGCCTGCAGATCATCGTCGCGCACAAATCTGATGATATTGCTGGGTCTGTCCCGCTCTACTGGGATCCATGGGAGGAACACAGGTGACGTCGAAGCTGGCCGACTTCATCGACGCGATGATCGATCTGGGCATGACCGGCCAGGTCTTCGGCGAGCACGGCATCGGCAAGACCTCGACGTTCTTCTCCCACCTCAGGGACAGATACCGGCTGGTGTACGTGCCCGCCGCCAACCTGACCCCGGACGACCTGCTCGTCAACGCCCCCGTACGGCAGAACGGCCGGCTCGTCCTGCGCCAGCTCATCATGAGCCGGCTCAAGCCCGGCCGCCCATTCGTCCTGCTCATCGACGACTCCCTGCAGGCCGGCGACACCATCCAGTCGCAGCTCATGCAGATCGCCTCCTCGTGGACGCTGGGCGAGCACGACCTGCGTGCGCTCGGCTGCGCGGGCGTCTTCCTCACCGACAACGAGTCACCGGACGAGACGGCCGCACGCCGTACCGACCTCGCGATCCTCGACCGTATGACCACGCTGCGGATCACCGCGGCCGACACGGCCTGGCGGCAGGCGCTCTCCCGCAAGTTCCGCGGCACCGACCTGTCCGGGGTCTTCCGCGTCTGGGCCACTTTGCCGCCCGAGCTGCGCCAACGGTTCTCCCCGCGCACCCTGGAGCACGTGCTCGACTGCGCGCTGGCCGGCCTGCCGCCGCACTGGGGTCTGCCTCTGGTCAACGGCGAGCGGCTGCGCCTGGCCGTACCGCGAGCCGACGGCACGCCCGGCCCGGACGAGGCGCCGCGCGTCCTGGAGCAGATCGTCGCGGAGCTGCGCCGGGCGGGCGCGGACGTGCCCGCCCCCGGCCACCTGCCCGACGCGGTCCGGCGGGTCGTCCGCGAGGCGCTACGGCGGCGCTGGGCCGTGCTGATCCAGGGCCCGCCGGGGTGCGGCAAGACCGAGGTGGTCAAGGAGGTCGTACGGGAGGAGCTGGGCCGCGATCCGATCTACTTCTCGCTGCCCGTCACCAACGTCGAGGACCTCTGGGTGCCGCTCCCCACCCCCGACGGCACGCTCGACAACCTGCTCGCCGGGATCTTCGTCGGCCCGGAGCCCAAGGCGATCGTGTGGGACGAGTACAACCGGCCCAAGGACAGATCGGCCTTCGCCAGGCTCATGGAGGTCACCCAGGAGTGGTCGCTGGCCGGTCGGCGCATCGAAGGGCTCAAGGCGCAGGTCGCGCTGCAGAACCCGCCGTACCATCTGGGTCGCAGGTTGCTGGTGGCGCGCAACACGATCGCGCAGGCGTCCCGCTTCACCGTCTCCCTGGACATCGGCCCGGACGACATCCCGGCGAACGAGTGGCTGATCGCGCGCTACGGTACGGTCGCCGAAACCGTACTGGAGTGGTGGAAGAACGACATCGACGACGAAGGGCGTGCCTGGCTCACCAAGCGCACCCTGGAACGCCTGATCAAGCTGCACGGACGCGGGCTGCCGCTGGAGATGGCGAAGATCTACCTGGGCGACGGGGAGTACGCGCCCGTCCCGCTCGCCGACCTGGAGGCCAGGCTCGCCGACCGGCAGGTGACCGGGCTCCGCGAGCTGGCCGATGACCTGGACGGCTGGGCCGAGCGGCTGCGCCGGGCGGCGGACGAGGGCCCGGAGGGCACGGACGCGAGCGACGTCGTGCACCGCGTCCTGGCCAACGCCGAGCTCTCGCAGCTCCGCGCCCATCGGAGCACCGCCGCCCGCCTAGCTCCCCTGCTTCCGCCCAAGCTCAAGGCCACCTACCTGATGGGGGTGGACGGCGAACGCCAGCGCTTCTGGATCGACGTCTTCACCGGCCGCTGAGCACGGGCAGCGAATGCGCGGACCCTCAAGGCGCAATCGCGCCACTCGATGCGAGCGCCGCCTGATATTTCGGTCGTGATTCGGCCACGCGACGAATACTGTTTTCCCCATGCGACGCCGGAGCGGGAAAAAGCAGAAGGCGGCTGCCGTGCGGCTGCGGCACCATGCGGATTTGACTCCGCCATTCGAGGGCGCGGAACTGGTGAATGCGACGGCGGGTCCCGAGGGAGAACTGCTCGTCATGTGGGCGACGCGGGAGAACGCCGAGGCGCTCACCGCAGTGACTGTCGTCCCCGACTGGGCATCTTTTGCCGATTCACGCACGGCCGCGCCGGTCTCGGCGCATGTCTCCACGTACCGGCCTCATTTGGTGAGGACGGTTTCCATCGCCGAGCAATCACTCGCGCACAGCCATGTCCAGCCGCTGCCGGACGGGGGCGTGCTCTTGGTGGGAGCGCGGTGCCATTGGCGTGACGGGGTGGCCGAGTCCAATGCCGCCGTCCACGACGCCGATGGAAAGCTCCTGCGGGCGGGCGTGCTGGGAGACGGAATTGCCGACGTTCAGACGACGCTTTCCGGCGACATATGGGTGAGCTATTTCGACGAAGGCGTCTACGGAAACCACGGATGGGGAGAGGAAGACGGTCCGGCTCCCATCGGTTCTCCCGGGCTGATCCGCTTTCGGCCCGACCTGGATCCCGCGTGGCGTTACCCGTACGACGGCGAGTTCGATGCGATCTCCGATTGCTACGCATTGAACGTGACCGGGGATGAAGCGTGGGCCTACTACTACATGGACTTCCCGATCGTGCGGGTCCGAGCTGACGCGATCGCCGGCTGGTCCACGGAGGTGGAGGGCGCTCGTGCGCTCGTTGTCGCCGACGACCGGGTGGTGCTCGTCGGCGGATACGGCGAGCACCGGAACAGGGTGGTCACGGGGAGCATTCAGGGAGAAACGCTCTTGGCGGATCGTCCCGCCCGGCTGGTCATGCCCGATGGACAGCCGGTTCCACGAACGGCGACCAGGGTGGGCCGAGGCAGTGAGCTTCACGTCGTCGTAGGCCGCCGCTGGCTGAAGCTGGGTTTCGAGGATCTGGCGACCGGCTGAGTGACGGAAGCCGCCGTCCGGTTGTCAGCTGTGGCCCGGCAGGGCGGTGATCGTGGTGAGGGCGGATCGGAGGGTGGTGTCGGTCGGTGGGTGGTCGGGCCAGTGGGCGGCGATGTGGCCGTCGGGGCGGACGAGCAGGGCGCCGCGCGAGGTGAGGCCGCAGAGGTCGGCGTGCTCGGCGGGAAGGGGCTCGACGTGCAGCGGCCACGGCTCCTGACGTGACCATGCGGCGGGGTCCGGAGTGAGCACGGTGAACCATTCGCCGAACGTGTCCAGCGTCGAGCGGTCGCGGGTGAGCCAGAGGCGATGCCGGTGTTCATGCCCAGGCCGCCGACGATGGGCATCGCGTGCGCGGCGTCGCCGGTCAGCAGGATCCGGCCGTGCCGGAAGCGCTCGGCGACGAACGCGTTCATCTCCCAGTGCTGGATCCGTACGACCTCGGCCTGTACGCCGCCGCCGAGGGCGCGCGTGAGGAGGGCGGGCCAGTCGGCGGGCCCGGCGTCGCGCGGCGTGGGGACGAACCAGACCCAGCCGCCTTCCGGGTACAGCGGCGCGAACAGGCCGTGCGCGGTGAAGTAGAGGCCGGCGGGCTGGTGGGCGCACCAGCGGCGGCGAGCACGTAACGGGCGCGGAGGCGGGTGCGCTCACCGGGCCGGGGGCCGGCGAGCAGGGCCACGACGCCGCCGTCCGCCTCGGCCAGGTCGGCGAGCTCGACCCCGAAGCGCGCCGGTGACGTCGCACCGGCGAGCAGAACGGGTTCCAGACGGTCCTGCGAAGTGATCACGCCGGTCACGGGGCTCTCGGGCACCAGCGCGTCGATCCCGGCCATCGCCGCCGTGGCGAAGTCGTGGTCCTGCACGGTGTCACGGAAGCGGATGCGGCCGTACTCGGGGGCGAACGCGTCGGCGGTGATCTCGGCGGCGAGCCCGAGTCGGCGGAAGATCTCCATCGAGCGTACGTTGACCAGCCGGGCCCGTGGGAACGGCGACGGCTCGGGGTGCCTTTCGACCAGCAGGACCCGCACGCCCCAGCGATCCAGCAGCGCACGGGCGGTGAGCCCGACCGGCCCGCCGCCGACGACCAGCACCTCCACCTCGCCGTCCGCCTCGGGCACGCTTCGAAGCCGATCCGCGCCTCATCGTAATCACGGCTCTTGAAGGGTGCCACGATGATCGCGTCGCTGGCGATCACGGGGCCGATGCCCCGCTCGCAGACGGCCGGACTGCTCTGGCCGAACGGAACCGAACAGCAGGGCAGACCGAGCCGTGGTCGGAGAGCGCGAACCGCATCCTCCTGGAGATCCACGCCCGCCGCGGCGACCCCGGCAGCGCGCTGCGCCAGTACGAGAAGTTCAGCGGGATCCTGCTGCGTGAGCTCGGCGTGCCTCCGGCGCCGGACATCGTGGCGGTGATCCAGCAGCTTCACCCCTTCGAGACCGGGCGGGTCAAGGCCGTGTGAGCACGCTCCGGCCGGGCCCGCGCGCCGGTGAATCGTCCGTAAGCTGAGGGTGTGTCTCCCGTACTGGTCCTGCTCGACGGCGTTCGCTGGCAGGGGTCGCGCGTGGTGGGCGATCGCGCGCACACCCTGCTGGCCGTGCTCGCCATGCGCGGGCGGGCGGGGGTCAGCGACGAGCGGCTGGTCGAGGAGTTGTGGCCGGACGAGGCGCCGGCCAACCCGACCAAGGCGCTCCAGGTGGTCGTCTCACGGACCAGGGCGGCGACCTGCCCCGACGTCGTGGAGCGCATCCCGCGCGGCTACCGGCTCGGGCTGCCCGCCGCCCAGGTCGACGTACTGCTGCTCGGCACGCTGGTGGAGCAGGCGCGGGCCGCGCTGGGCGAGGACGACACGGCGCTGGCGCGCAGCCGTGCCGAAGAGGCCATGGGCCTCGTGGCCGGCGGCCCCGACGGCGCCACGGGCGCGCTCGCCGAGCTGCGCGGCGGCGCCGCGCGGCAGGCGGCCGAGGCCCGGCGGGTGGCGGCGATCGCCTGGAGCCGGAGCGGCGCGCACGAGGGCGCGCTGCCGCTGCTGGAGGCGGCCGCGGCCGACCGGCCGCAGGACGAGGAGCTGCTCACCTGCCTGCTGCGCAGCGAGGCCGCCGTACGCGGCGCCGCCGCCGCGCTGGAGCGCTACGAACGCCACCGCTCCGACCTGATCAACCGGCTCGGCACCGAACCGGGCCCCGAGCTGGCCCGCGTGTACGCCGAACTCCTCGCCGCGGACCGCCCGGTGCGCACGGGCATCCTGTTCGACGGCTCCTCGCTGCTCGGCCGCGAATACGACATCCACGCCGTGCACGCCCTGTTGCAGACCAACCGGGTCGTCTCCATCATCGGCCCCGGCGGCCTGGGCAAGACGAGGCTGGCTCACGTCGTCGGCCGGAACGCCGCCCAGCCCGTCGCCCACTTCATCGAGCTCGTCGGCGTGTCCTCGCCGGAGGGCGTGGTGGGCGAGGTGGGCTCGGCGCTCGGGGTGCGCGACTCGGTCAGCGCCCGGCGTGTCCTGACCGCCGAACAGCGCTCCGACGTACGCGCCCGGATCGCCCAGCATCTCGACCAGGCTCCGGCGCTGCTGATCCTGGACAACTGCGAGCACGTGATCGAGGCCGTCGCCGACCTGGTGGCGTTCCTGACCGTGACGACCCGCGACCTGCGGGTGCTCATCACCTCGCGCGCCCCTCTGTCCATCCCCGCCGAACGCGCCTACCTGCTCGGTGAGCTGCTCCCGGACGACGCGGTCGAGCTGTTCCGCCAGCGTGCCACCGCCGCCCGCGCCGGGGTGCGGATCGACGAGGAGATCGTCGGTGACGTCGTCGCCCGCCTCGACGGGCTGCCGCTGGCGATCGAGCTGGCCGCGGCCAAGGTACGGATCATGTCGGTGGAGGAGATCGCGCGGCGCCTGGCCGACCGGTTCGCCCTGCTGCGCGGCGGCAACCGTACGGCCCCCGACCGCCACCAGACGCTGCTCGCGGTGATCGGCTGGTCCTGGAACCTGCTGGACGAGCCCGAACGGCAGGCGTTGCGCTGGTTGTCGCTGTTCGGCGACGGTTTCACCCTGGCCGCGGCCGAACACGTGCTCGGCCCGGACGCCCTCCACGTCGTGGACGCGCTGACCGAGCAGTCGATGCTGAGCGTGCGCGAGACGGCGTACGGCCTGCGTTACCGGATGCTGGAGACCGTCAGGGAGTTCGGGCAGATGCGGCTGAAGGAGGCCGGCGAGCAGGCGTCGGCCCGGACGGCGCAGCGGGAGTGGGCGACGGCGTACGCGCTCGAACACGCCCACATGATGTTCAGCCCAGCCCAGTACGACGCGGTGGACGCGCTGCGCGCCGAGGAGGGCAACCTCGCCGACCTGCTCCGGCAGGCCCTCGCCGAGGTCGATCCCGTCCTGACGATGCAGTTGCTGGCCGGCGTGGGCTCGCTGTGGTCGATCCGCGGCGACCACTCGCGCATCCTCGTCCACCGGGAGGCGATCAGCCAGGTCGTCACCGACTGGAAGCCGCCGCCGCACCTCGTCGAGGTGACCAGGGCCGCCATGCTGATCGCGCTGATGAACAACATCGTCATGACCGACCGCACCCGCGACCCGCTGCACGAGCTCCTGCGCGAGCTGCCCGAGACCGGCGAGACCGACCCCCGCGTGGCGGCCATGGGCAGGGTGGTGCTCGCGATAGACCAGGCGGACGCCCATCGGCTGCTGGCCGAGCTGCGCCGGAGCCCCGACCACGACGTGGCCCTGGCCGCGACGCAGGCGAGCGTGCACTTCCTGGAGAACGCGGGAGAGGTGAAGGAGGCGACCGAGGCCGCCGAGCAGACCCTGGTGATGCTCCGCGGCGACGAGGGGCCCTGGTTCGGCGCGATCGCGCACACCGTGCTGGCCCACCTTTCCATGCAGCTCGGTGACCGCCCGCGGGCGGTCCGGCACGCGCGGACGGCGATCCCGGTGCTGAGCCGGCTCGGCGCGGTCGAGGACGAGACCCAGCTCCACGCGGTCCTGCTGCTCGCCGCGCTGGCCGACGGCGACCTCGACACCGCCGAGGCCGAGCTGGCCCGCATCACCCGGATCAACGACAACGAGGCGGTGCTCGGCGGGGTGTCGATGGGCTCGATGTGCGCGGCCGAGCTCGCCCTCGCCCGGGGCGACACGGCCGCCGCGCTCGCGGAGTACCGCAGGGCCGTCGAACGCGCCCGCGACCTGCGCCTGCCCGGGCTGCCGCCGGTGGAGTACACGCCATGGATGATCGTCACGGAGGCGGTCACCCTGACGGCGTACGCCTACCACGCCGGGCCGCAGGACATCCGGTACGGCGAGGAGCTGTACGCCGCCGTCCAGCGCTACGACGTGCTGGACGTGGACAACCCCGTCCTCGACTTCCCGGTGTGCGGGGCGATGTTGTTCGCGCTGGGCGCCTGGGGGCTGCTGCGGGAGGCCATGGCTCCGCGCGACGCGATCGGGCTGCTGGTGCTGGCCGAACGGTTCGCGTACAGCAACGCCATGCTGAGCATGAGCTTCGAGCGGATCGAACCGTACGCCGAGCGGGCCGCCCCGGGCCTGCTCGCCGCCGTACGCGCCGAGTACCGCGACCGGCGTGCCGTCGACCTGCTCGACGAGGCACGGCGGCACGTCGGGCAGGTCTTCGGCCGTCATCGCCGGGGCTCACATGTGCCGCTTGTAGCTGCGTACGGACAGCGGCGCGAAGACCGCGATGACGATCGCGCACGCGAGCAGCGTCCAGGCCACCTCGCCGCTGACGAGGGCGTGGTTGGCGAGGTCCCGCGTGGCCGTGACCAGGTGTGAGACCGGGTTGACCCGGACGAACGCGGCCAGCCAGCCGGGCAGGGTCTCGACGGGGACGAACGCGTTCGACAGGAACGTCAACGGGAACAGGATCATCATCGAGATGCCCTGCACGGCCTGGGCGCTCCGGGCGATCGTGCCGACCCAGGTGAAGATCCACGCCAGCGACCAGCCCGTGCAGATCGCCAGCAGGACCGCGGCCAGCACGCCGCCCACCCCGCCGCCCGGACGGTAGCCCATCACCAGGCCCATGCCGAAGGTCAGGGTGGCCGCGATCGTGTAACGCAGCAGGTCGGCCACCATCGGTCCGGCGAGCGGCGCGATCCGGGCGATCGGCAGCGACTTGAACCGGTCGAAGACGCCCTTCTCCATGTCCTCGCGCAGTTGCGTGCCCGTGGCCATGCACGTCGTCAGCACGGTCTGGGCGAGGATGCCGGGAATCATCAGCGGGAGGTAGCTCTGCACGTCACCGGCGATCGCGCCGCCGAAGACGAAGGCGAACATCGCGGTGAACAGGATGGGCTGGAACGCCACGTCGAAGAACTGCTCCGGGTTGCGGCGCATCTTCTTCAGCGCCCGCCAGGCCATCGACAGGGTCTGGCCGACGGTCTCCCCCATGGACACGCGCCGCCGGGCGGCCTCCACGCGGTCGGCGGCCCGGACCCTCTCGCGGGTGGGTGCGATCATGGTGCTCATCGGTTCTCCTCCGTGCCGGTCGCGTCGTCCGCGTCCGTCCCGTGGCCGGTCAGTACGAGGAACACCTCGTCCAGGCTGGGCTTGGCCACGCTCACCGAGGAGATCGACACCCCGGCGGTACGCAGCGCGATCAGTACGTCGGCGGCCAGGTCGGCCTGGTCGAGGGCGACATTGAGCCGGCCCTGCTCCGGGCTGAGCACCGGGTCGGAGCCGAGCACCCGCCGTACGATCTCCACGGCGGCCGGCACCTCGTCCGGCTCGGCGAGCAGCAGTTGCAGGGTCGAGTTGCCCACGGCGCTCTTCAGCTCGTCGGGGGTGCCCTCGGCGACCTTGCGGCCGTGGTCGATGACGGCGACGCGGTCGGCGAGCTGGTCGGCCTCGTCCAGGTATTGGGTGGTCAGCAGCAGTGTGCAGCCGTCGGCGACCAGGTCGCGGATGGCGTCCCACATCTGGCCGCGGGTGCGCGGGTCGAGGCCCGTGGTCGGCTCGTCCAGGAAGATCAGCGGTGGCCTGGTGATCAGGCTGACCGCCAGGTCGAGGCGGCGGCGCATGCCACCGGAGAACTGCGCGATCGGCTTGTCGGCCGCGTCCTCCAGGCCGAACTGGCCCAGCAGTTCCGTGCCGATGCGCCGGGCGCGCGGCTTGGCGATGCCCTGGAGACGGCTGAAGAGCCAGAGGTTCTCGCGGGCGGTCAGGTTCTCGTCCACGGAGGCGTACTGGCCGGTGACGCCGACGAGCTGGCGGATCACGTGGGGGTTGCCGGCCACGTCGACCCCGAAGATCTCGGCCCGTCCGGCGTCGATCTTCAGCAGGGTGGCCAGCATGCGGAGTGTGGTGGTCTTGCCGGCGCCGTTCGGGCCGAGCACGCCGAAGATCTCGCCGGCGCGTACGTCCAGGTCGATGCCGTCGACGGCCCGATGCGAGCCGAACGTCTTCACCAGCCCTTCCGCGCGCACGGCCAGCTCGGTGTCCCCGACCGGGGCCGGACGGCCTTCGGTGCGTCCGAGTTCTGTGATGCTCATGCCCCAACTGTCGCGGACCCCGGTTTCACGCCACCCTCGACCAGGTTTCACCGAATTGCCGAGCAGGATGGACGCATGCGCAGACCACCATGGATGATCCTCATCGGCCCCGCCGCGGCGGGCAAGACCACCTTGGGCGACGGGCTGGCCACCGCGACCGGCAGAGCCTTCGTGGACATCGACGCGCTCGGCGAGAGCTACTACGCCGAGGTGGGGTGGACCATGGACCGGCTACGCGCCCGGATCCGGGAGGTGGGCAGGGTCGCGGCCGAGCGGGAATGGGAACCGGCACGCGCCCATGCCGTGGAACGCGTGGTGGCCGACCACCCGGACGCGATCGTCTCGTTCGGGGCGGGCCACAGCCACTACACGCGCTCCGACCTGTTCGACCGCGTCCGGGCCGCCCTTCGCCCCGTCGATCACGTGGTGCTCGTGCTGCCCTCCCCTGACGAGGAGCGCTCGGTCGAGGTCCTGCGGCGACGCAGCCTCGCCGCGAAGGGCACCGACTGGATCAGCGCGGACGGGCACGACTTCCTCGCCGAGTGGGTGCGCGCCCCGGGGAATCACACCCTGGCGACGATCGTCCTGCACACCGGGGAAGAGGATCCGGAGCAGACCATCAGGCGTCTGTCGGTCAGGTGTGAGGGCGTTAGCGGTCGCCGGTGAAGCGGTAGACCGTCGAGTTTCTGGTTCGGAAGCCGAGGCGTTCGTACAGGCGGTTCGCGGCCGCGCGGTCGGGGCGGGAGGTGAGGTCGACCGTACGCGCCTCCGCCTGCCCGGCCAGGCGCAGCGCGTGCCGGGTCAGCTCGGCGGCGATCCCGCGTCCTCTGGCGGCGGCGTCGACCACCACGTCCTCGATGCGGGCCCGCATGCCGGTCGCCACCGGGAACACCACCAGGGTCAGCGTCCCGACGATCCGGCCGTCCAGGCGGGCGGTCAGCATGGTGATCGCCTCGTTCCGTACGACCCGGTCGAGCGCCGCGTGGTCCAGCGGCCCGGCGGACGCGGAAAGCTGGGGCAACAACACCTCGAAGGCGTCCACCAGCTCCTGATCGACCTCACGCACGATCTCCACCTCAACACCCATGCCCCGGAGCCTACCGACCCGGCCTCCAGGGGAGATCTCGGACAGGCACCGACAGGCGCCCAACAATTCGCACCGTTTCTGTACCGTTTCTGGCCACCGAGCCACGCCGGAGCGGCCCACGAGCACGTTAGTCTCATCGAAGGCTAACTAAATGCATTAATCTGGCCACTGTGAGTAATGGACACGTTGTCGGTACGCCCCGGCTTCGCCGTACCATCACCCGGGTCCTCCGCCGCGTCGGGAGGCGGGGCGCCTCCCTGACCTTCGTCGGCCTGGTGAGCCTGGCCATCGCCGCCTCGCTGGCGTTCGTGCCCGACGGCCAGCGCGCCACCCCCGGCTACGCCTCGCTGGCCGTCGTCGCGCCGCTGTCCGCCTGGGCCGTGGTCTGGTGCGCGCTCGGCATGCTCTGCCTGACGCAGGCGTTCATGCGTTCCGACCGGGTGGCCTTCGCCGCCGCGACCGCGCTGCTCCTGTCGTACGGGCTGATCTATTTGATCTCGACCTTCACCGGCGACAACCCGCGCGGCTGGGTCGGCGGGGCGGTCTGGCTGGCCTTCGGCGGCTGGATCGCGCTGATCGCCACCTGGCCCGAGGCCGTCGTGCTCGACCGCCTGCCGGGCAGCCGCAGACCGGCGTCCACGGCCGTCATCGTGGCCGACGCCTCGGGCACGATCCAGTCGTGGAACCCCCAGGCCGAGGCCATGTTCGGCTGGGACACCGACGAGGCGGTCGGCAGGTCGCTGACGATCCTGATGCCGCCGCGCTTCCGCACCCGCCATGCCGACGGGCTGGCCCGGGTGCTCTCCAGCGGCCGTTCCGAGTTGTCCGGCCGCATCATCCCGCTGGTCGGCCTCCATCGCGACGGCAGCGAGTTCGCGATCGGCCTGACCGTCAACGTCTGGCACAGCGACGACGGCGTCACCTACACAGGGGTGATCCGCCCGTTGGGAGGCCCTCATGTCCGGCCTGAGTGACATCCTGGTCCAGCTCGGCGTCGGCATCGTGCCGCTCGGCGTGGCCTATCTGGCCTTCCGGTCGGCGACCGACGCCAGCAAGAAGTCCCAGCAGAGCGCCCTGCTCCAGGTCGAGCACCAGGCCGAGGTCGAACGCTCCAAGGTCGACGCCGAAGCCTTCATCCGCGCCAAGACGATCTACGAGGACGCCCTGGCGCAGATGGAGAAGCAGATGAGCAGGATGCAGGGCCAGGCCAGCCAGCTCGGGGCCGAGCTGGTCACCGAGCAGTCCAGCTCGGTCGCCATGCGCGACCAGATCCGCCGGTTGCAGGCCCAGATCCGCGCCCTCGAACGCACGGTGCTCGTGCTGCGTTCGCAGCTCGTGGACGCGGGCCTGTCGCCGGCGCCGCCGTCCGACCTGACCGGGCCCCACCGGCTGGGGCCGCAGCGCTCGGCCGACTAGGGCCGGCCGGTCACAGGCCGTGGACGGCGGCCAGCAGCTCGATGGAGCGCAGCCACGCCTTCCTGTCGGGCGCGGAGGAGACCACGATCAGCTCGTCGGCGTGCGCGTGCCCGGCGAAGCGGGTGAGGTAGTCCTCCACCTCGGCCGGCGTGCCGACCGCCGAGTAGCGCATCATCTGCAGGATCTGCTGCCCGGCCGGCGATTCGAGCACCGTGTCGGCCTCCTCCGGCGTGAACGTGCGCCCGCGTCCGAGGAACCGGCTCACCCGGTAGCGCTTGGCCGTCAGCAACTGCTCCTGCGCCTCCTCGCTCGTGTCGGCGGCGATCACGTTCACCCCGGCGATCACGTACGGCTCGGCGAGCTGCGCCGACGGCCTGAACTCGCGCCGGTAGAGCGCGACCGCCTGCTCCAGCGCGTCGGGCGCGAAGTGCGAGGCGAACGCGTACGGAAGCCCGAGCGCGGCGGCGAGCTGGGCGCCGAACAGCGACGAGCCGAGGATGTAGAGCGGCACGTTCGTGCCCTTGCCGGGCGTGGCGTCGACGCCGGGGATGCGGGACTCGCCGGCCAGGTAGCCCTGCAGTTCGAGGACGTCCTCGGGGAAGGAGTCGGCGGCGCCGGGGGTGCGCCGCAGGGCGCGCATGGTCTGCTGGTCGCTGCCGGGGGCGCGGCCGAGGCCGAGGTCGATGCGTCCGGGGTGGAGGGTCTCCAGGGTGCCGAACTGCTCGGCGATGGTCAGCGGGGAGTGGTTGGGCAGCATGATGCCGCCCGCTCCGAGGCGGATCGTCCGGGTGTGGGCGGCCACATGGGCGATGAGCACGCTGGTGGCCGAGGAGGCGATGCTCGGCATGTTGTGGTGCTCGGCGTACCAGATGCGGTGGTATCCCAGCTCTTCGGCCCGCTGGGCCAGGCCCACGCTGGCGGCCAGGCTCTCGCTCGCCGTCTCTCCCTCGCCGATGTGCGCCAGGTCAAGGATGGAGAGTGGAAAAGTCATGGGGAACGAGCCCTTTCGCCTGGACGGTGGCCATCGGGCAGTGCAACCGTAGCGGGGCTCCGCTTATTTCCCCGGACGCCCCCGCGCGGGCACGCGGGGGCGAGGGATACGTGGGCGGCGTCAGGACGCGGTGCAGGCCAGCGCGGACGGGGTGCTGGTCGCGGCGTTGCCGTTGGCGAGGAAGCCGAACGTGGTCGTCGCGCCGCCGGCCAGGGCGCCGTTCCAGCTCAGGTTCGTCACGGTGGCGTTGCCGGACAGGTTGCCGTTCCAGAGCTGGGTGATCGTCTGGCCGGAGGGGAACGTCCACTGGACCTTCCAGCCTGCGGTCGGCGCCGAGCCGGTGTTCTTCACCGTGATCTCGCCCTGGAAGCCGCCCTGCCACTGGCTGGTCACCTTGTAGGCGGCCGAGCAGCCCGCGGGTCCCGTGGTCGGGGTCACCGTCGGGGTCACTGTGGGCGTGACGGTCGGGCTCACCGTCGGGGTGACGGTCGGGGTGGCGGTGGGTGAGGGCGCGGCCATGGCCAGGTCGTACGCCCGCTGCGGCACGAACTGCCCCGCCCCCGCGATGCACCCGTCGGCCTCGCCCGGCGGCTTGACCCACAGGTAGGCGTCGATCGCCGCGTCACCCGTGTTCGTGGTGCTCCAGATGCCGGTGGCCCGGCCGGCGGGGTCGCACCACTCACTGCCCGCGGGGCCGTTGCCGTTGCGGCTGGTGTCGATGACCGCCTTCAGCCCGGAGACGCCGGTCGCCGCGATGATGCTCTTGGCGTACGACACCAGGCCCGGGGTGGCGCGGTAGTTGGAGGTGTTGAGCGCGATGCCGTCGGCGCTGCCCCCGACGTCGGCGCCGTTCAGCCTGGACGCGGCCTCCGAGGCCGACAGCCAAGCGTCGTGACCGATGTCGAAGTACACCTTGACCTGCGACGACGTCGCCTTGAACTTCTTGCCCGCGTACGCCATGGACGCCTTCACCTCGGCCTGCTGGGCGGCGTTCATGCAGTTGGTCATGATGGCCAGCCCGTCGGGTTCGAGGACGACGGTCGCCGGACGTCCGCCGAGCCCGGCCGCGATCTGGTCGATCCAGGCCCGGTAGGAGGCGTGGTCGGGCGCGCCGCCCGCGCTCGCGCCGCCGCAGTCGCGGTTGGGCATGTCGTACACGACGACGATCGGGATCTTGCCGGCCGCCGCGGCGGCCCCGACGTAGGAGTCCACCTGGCCGCGCACGGTCGCGGGGTTGTAGCTGGCGAACCACCGGCCCTGCGGCACGGCGGCGATCCGGTCCCTGATCACCGGCGTACGGCTGTCGCCCGGGTTGGCGGCGACCCATTTGGCGGCGTTCGTCGTGGGGTCCACGTAGAACGCGGAGTCGGCGGCCTGGGCGGTGGACGAGGCGAGGACGACCGCCCCCGCCGCGGCCATGGCGGTGGCGGCGAGGAGCACCGCGAGCGCGGGCCTTCTGCGAGACATGAGGTTACTCCGTCCGTAGGGTGGGAGTGGGAGCGCTCCCACGGCTGTCTTGGATCGTAGGTAGCCCCTGTCCCTCACTGAAAGGCGGCCGATCGGGGGCCACGGGCTTTGCCCAGGCCACAGCCGGTCACGGGGATGAAAGTTTCACTCCGCCAGGCACGCCTCGAACACCGCCGTCAGCCGTTCGACGTCGGCGGCCGTGGGCCGCTCCGGGCCGAGGCGGCGGCGCATGGCGCCGATGCCCAGGAACACGGCCGTCGCCATCCTGGCCCGCGCCTGGACGTGTGGGCCGTCGAGCTGGGCGGCCAGCGGGTCGAGCACGGCCACGCGGAGGCGTTCGCGTACGACGTCCTGGATCTCGGGGTGGCCGGCCGAACGTTCGAGGGTGCGCAGGATCGGGCTCTCGGGGTCGTCTTGCATGCGCTCGGCCGCGTACTCGGCCAGCCGGCGCGGCAGGGTCGCGCGGTCGCCGGCGAGCATGGCCACGAACGTCGGCTCGCCTTCGAGCACCGCGCCGAAAAGCCCGGCCTTGGACCCGAAATAGCGACCGACCAGGGCGATGTTGGCCTCCGCGGCCGCGGCGATCATCCGTACGGTGACCTGCTCGTATCCGTGCTCGCCGAACAGCACGCGGGCGGCGTCGAGGATGCGTTTGCGGGTGGCCTCGCGTCCGCGCGGCCGGGCGTCCGTCGTCGGGGCGTCCATGTCCCGAACTCTACTCAGGAATAAAGCCACTTGCCGCGCGGCTAGTAAACATGCGTATACTCAACTTTGGATAAGTGCGTACGAAGGGGATGTGGTGTCTTGGTAGCCCAGGCACAGGCCGCACCTCCCGCGCGAAGGCAGTACACCCACCGCGAAATCCTCGAAGTCATGTCCGGGCTCATGCTCGCCATGCTGACGTCGATGATTTCCACGTCCGTGGTGGGTACGGCGTTGCCGACGATCGTGGGGGAACTGGGCGGCCAGGACCAGTACTCATGGGTGGCCAGCGCCACCATGCTGACGATGACGGTCTCGACACCGTTGTGGGGCAAACTGTCCGACCTGTTCGGCCGGAAACTGCTTTTCCAGACCGCTCTCGGTCTGTTCGTGGCGGCCTCACTGGTGGCCGGACTGTCCCAGAACATGGGACAGCTCATCGCGGCACGTGCCGTACAGGGCCTGGGTGTGGGTGGTTTGTCAGCCCTCGCGCAGGTGATCCTGGGCGACATCGTCTCGCCGCGTGAGCGCGGCCGGTACTCCGGTTACATGGGGGCCGTCTTCGGCATCTCCACGGTCGCCGGACCGCTGCTCGGCGGGTTCATCGTGGACACCGACTGGCTCGGCTGGCGCTGGTGCTTCTACGTCGTGGTGCCGTTCGCCATTGTCGCGTTCGCGGTGGTGCAGAAGGTGCTGCGGCTGCCCAAGGTCAAGCGGAACACCTCGATCGACATCTGGGGCGCGACGACCATCACGGCCAGCGCGGCCTCGCTGATGTTGCTGCTGACGCTGGGCGGCAACGAGTTCGAGTGGAACTCGTTCTGGACGTACTTCCTGGGCGCGTTCGCCGTGCTCATGCTGGCCCTGGCGGTGCTCGCCGAGCGTACGGCCCGCAACCCGATCCTGCCCCCGCGCTTGTTCAGGAACCGCACGTTCGTGCTCACCAGCGCGGCCTCGCTGTTCGTCGGCATGGCCATGTTCGGCGCGATGATCTACCTGCCCCAGTACCTGCAGATCGTCAAGGGCCTGAGCCCGACGAACTCCGGCCTGATGACGCTGCCCATGGTGGTGGCGCTGTTCCTCTCGGGCGTGGTCTCCGGCAAGATCGTCACGAACACCGGCAAGTGGAAGATCTTCCCGGTCATGGGCCTCCTGATCGTGGCCGTCGGCCTGTTCCTGCTGTCCAGGCTGCACGTCGACTCCGGCGAATGGCTCATCGGGTTCGACGTGGCCGTACTGGGCATCGGGCTCGGCCTGTCCATGCAGATGCTCATCCTGGCCGCCCAGAACGGCTCCGAGCTGCGCGACATGGCCTCGACCACGGCCGGCGTCTCGTTCTTCCGCTCACTCGGCGGCGCCATGGGCGTCGCGGGCTTCGGCGCGATCCTGACCAACCGGCAGGCCAGTGAGATGGCCGACCTGGTCGCCAAGGCCCACATCCACCTGCCGAGCACCGGCCAGAAGCTGGGCAGCCCCGCGGCGATCCAGCACCTGCCCGAGCCCATCAAGGGCATCATCCTGGAGTCCTTCACCCGGGCTCTGGAGACGGTGTTCCTGGTCGGCGTGCCGATCGCCCTGCTCGGGTTCATCGCGGCACTGTTCCTGAAGGAGCTCCCGCTGCGCGGCACGACGATGCCCGCCGGACCCAAGCCCCTGGGCAAGGACGACCTCGTCCTGGCCGGGCTGCTCCTGGAACTCATCGCCCAGCGCGTCGAGCGGTCGAACGGCCAGCCCTCCGCGCTGCTCTCCGCGGTCGCCAGGATGGCGCCGCCCGACGGCCGCCCCGAGCGCGAACGCGCCTGGACGGTCGCACAGAACGTGCTCCGGCCCACCTCGCGCGCCCTGATCGCGCAGGCCACGCCGGCGCAGCAAGACCTCGTATCCGGAGGAGTCTCACAATGATTCGCAAGTTCGTGGGCGCCGTAGCGGCGGCCCTCGCGGTCATGGCCGGCCTGTGGCTGATGATCGCCCCCTTCGCCCTCGGCACGCAGCCCGAGAACGCCGACTGGACCGGCCCCACCACGTCCGAGTTCTTCTCGGGCCTCGGCGTGACCGTCTTCGGTCTCGTGGGCGTCATCGGCTTCGTCCTGGCCATCCACGAGGAGCTCGTGGTCCGTGGCCTGGTGGCCGTCAAGCAGCGCGTGGAGCCGGAGCCCGAGCCCGTGCCCGCCGCGCCGCAGGCCTCCTCCGCCGAGCTCGCGAGCCTGCTCGCCCCGCTCGTGGAGGCACTGCGTGAGGACATGAACAACCCGAGCCGCGGCGGTGAGCACCGCCAGAACGGCAAGGCCACCCTGGTGGGTCTGGAGGAGTCACGATGAAGGCCAAGCTGGGCGTCTCCGCCCTCGTCCTGCTGTTCCTGAGCGGACTGTGGCTGGTCGCCGCGCCGTTCGCGGTCGGCTACCAGTCCCGGGGCGCCTCGTACGTGGACGCGACGGTCAACGACCTGTGGGTCGGTGGCGGGCTCGCCGCCGTCTCGTTCGTCGCCCTGATGATCTACGCCGCCGACTCCCTGCGCGAGCTGGCCCGCCGCGGCAAGCACGCAGACCTCTGACGCGAGTCATGCCGTGTTCAGCGGTAGCACAGACCCCGGCCGGGAGCCACTGGAGGGCCGGCTCCCGGCGGGGCAGTTCGAGATCGGCAAGGACGGCGCCGGGCTGCTGGTGGTCGGCTTCGACGGGTCGGCCCCCAGCCGCAACGCGCTCGCGTACGCGGCCGGGCTGGCCCGGCGGGACGGCGCCACACTGCTCGTCGCCTTCGTCGAGCCGATCAACAGCACCACCCTGTGGTTCTTCGCCGGCTCCCCGATCATCCCCGACTCCGCGGCCGACCTCACGGACGACCTCCGGGACGAGCTGAAGGGCGCCGGCGTGCCCTGGCAGTTCGTGAGCGTCCGCGGGGACACCGCACGCGAGCTGGAGACACTCGCCAGCTCGTACCGCGCCGACGCCATCGTGGTCGGCAGGTCGCGCTCCTCCTGGCACGCCCTGACCGGCTCGGTGGCCGTCGGCCTGGCGAAACGGGCTCGCCGTACCGTGCTGATAGTCCCCTGACCTGGCACGACGTCGCATATGGTGGCCAGATGAAACGTACAGCCGCCATGGCGTTCGTGGTGCTCGCGTCCGTTTCGTGCGCAGGGCAGAAGCCTGTCGCCTCGTCCGGCGCCACGCCCACGTCCGCGCCGTCATCCGAGGCGTCGTCCGAGGCGGCCACGCCCGAGACCTCGGCGACGCCGAGCCCGACGGCTCCGCCGCCGTTCACGGCGAAGGTCACGAAGGTGACGCGCGAGCAGTTGCCGTACTCGTGGCGGCCCGGTTGCCCGGTCTCGTACCAGGACCTCAGGCTGATCACGATGTCGTACTGGGGTTTCGACGACAAACCGCACACCGGCGAGCTGGTCGTCCGCAAGACGGTCACCGACGACATCCAGACCGTCTTCCGGAAACTGTACGACTGGCGCTGGCCCATCCGGCAGATGAAGCTCGTGGACGTCTTCAAAGGCGACGACTACGCCTCCATCGACGCCGACAACACCTCGGCATTCAACTGCCGCCGCGCGACCGGGTCGAGCAATTGGTCGAACCATGCGTACGGCCAAGCGATTGACATCAATCCACGCGAGAACCCATATGTCACCGCAAGCGGTGGGACAGCGCACCAAAATGCCAAGAGGTACACGAAGCGTCCAATGCAGGGTAAAGGTGTGGTAAACCCTGGAGACAAGGTCGTCAAGGCCTTCGCCCAAGTGGGCTGGGAGTGGGGCGGCTACTGGGCCGGCACCAAGGACCTGCAACATTTCAGTAAGGGCGGAGGCTGAGAGAATCCCCTCATGGCGGCTAAGGACGGCGACGGCTGGGCCGAATGCGGGCTCGGACACAGACATTGGGGCATCCACGGAGCATCGGGCCTGCTCCTCGTCCACCACGACCCCCTCGGCGTGCCCCACGTGCTCATGCAGAAGCGTGCGCTGTGGAGCCACCACGGCGGCACCTGGGGCCTGCCCGGCGGCGCCCGCGACAGCCACGAGGACGCCGTCGCGAGCGCGCTGCGCGAGGCCCACGAGGAGGCCACGCTCGGCGGCGACCGGTTCCGCGTACAGGGCGTCTACCTCGACGACCACGGCGGCTGGTCCTTCGAGACGGTGATCGCCGAGTCGGCCGAGCTGATGCCGGCCGAGCCCGCCAACAGCGAGAGCACCGAGCTGCGCTGGCTGCCGCTGCCCGAGGTGACCGGCCAGAAGCTGCATCCCGGGTTCGCCGCCACGTGGGAGCAGGTGCAGGGCGCCATCCGTCCCGAGACGATCGTGCTCGACGTCGCCAACATCATCGGCGCGCGTGCCGAGCACGGCTGGTGGAACGACCGGGTGGGCGCGGCCACGCGCCTGCTCACCGAGGTGGCCGAGCTCAGGCTCAGGCACCCGGTGTTGTCGCAGTGGTTCCCGCGGGTGGTCGCGGTCGTGGAGGGCGCGGCCAGGAGCACCCCCGAGATCACCGGGCTGCAGGTGGTGGCGGCCACGGGCAGCGGCGACGACGCCATCGTCGACGTCGTACGCCGGGCGAAGCCGTGGGAGCGCGTGCTCGTGGTCACGGCCGACCGGCGGCTCAGGGAACGGGTCGCCGAGCTGGGGGCCGAGACCGAGGGCCCCCGCTGGCTGCTGTCACAGCTCGACCGCTGACCCGCGGCCCAACCGTGCCCCGGAGGCGTGTGTCGAGATCCGTCGCCGCCTGAACGTGCCCCCTGTCACCACAGCCGCTATCGTGGTTTCCGCACAGGAGGGTTCGCATAGTGGACGAGTGCAGCCGCCTTGAAAGCGGCCAGGTCAGCGATGGCCTCGTGGGTTCGAATCCCACACCCTCCGCTCACTCGCGCACCCCCGCGAACCCGTCGCCCACGCTGGCGGCGAGCTGCAGGTAGGACTCCCTGGTCGCCTCCTGGAGGCGGTCGAGGTCGATCTCCGCGCCCTCCTCCAGGTGCGGGTCGTACGGCACCCGGATCACCGCGCGGCACCTGGCGGCGAAATGGGCCTCCAGCTTTCTGATGTCCACCGCCGACTTCGACCGCGGCCGGACGCTGCACAACACCACGGTCGCGTTCTTCACCAGGTCGGCGTAGTGGTGGGCCTCCAGCCAGTCGAGGGTGGCCGAGGCCGCCCTGGCGCCGTCCACGGAGGGGCTGCTGACCAGCACGATCTGGTCGGCGAGCCCGAGCACGCCGCCCATGGCGGAGTGGAGCAGGCCGGTGCCGCAGTCGGTGATGCAGATGGAGTAGAAGTTCTCCAGCACCTGCGAGACGGCCTGGTAGTCGGAGCCGCTGAACGCCTCGGAGACCGACGGGTCGCGGTCGGAGGCCAGCACCTCCAGCCGCGAGGGCGCCTGCGAGGTGAACGCCCTGATGTCCACGTACCTCTTGACCTGGTCGCGCTCGTTGAGCAGGTCGCGGACGGTGGCCGAGGTCTCCAGCACCAGTTTGTCGGACAGCGTGCCCCTGTCGGGGTTGGCGTCCACGGCGATGACGCGGTCGCCGCGCATCTGCGCGAGCGTCGCGCCGAGGCCGACCGTGGTCGTGGTCTTGCCCACGCCGCCCTTCAGACTCAGTACGGCCACGCGGTGGTGCCCGGTGGTCACGGGGGTGCGCGCCCTGGTCACCAGCTCGCGGCGGCGGCGTACCTCCGGGGCCTCGCCCGGCTTGATCCAGCCACCGGACGCCTTGTAGACCAGCCGCCGCCAGCCCTTGGCGGGCGCGTTGCGCCTGCCTCGCAGCAGCGACTCGGGGTCGAGGCTGTCAGCGGTCGGCCTGCCGGTGAGCGGCGGCCTCGGGGGCGCGGTGAACACGGGGATCGGCGCCGGACGGCGATGCCGCTCGCGCGGGGGCGGGATCTCGCGCTCGGCCGGCCGCCACTCCTGGCGGTCGCTCCACTGCGGACGCTCGTCCCGCGCGGCCTCCCCGGGCGCGGGGCCGGTCTGGAAGGGAGGGGCGATCCTCGGAGCGGTGTCGGCCTGGAAGGCGAAGTCGATCCTGGGCCCGGACTCGGGCTTGGGGTCGGACGGCAGTACGGGATCGGACGGCAGTGCGAGGTCGGACGGCGGTGCGGGCTCGGACGGCGGCGCGGGGTCGGTGTGCACGGGGTCGGGCCACTGGGGGCGGCCCCCCCGGAAGGAGCTTTCCGACCATTGCGGCCGTTCGTCCCAGCGCGGACGCTCGTCGGCCGTCTCCTCCTCCACCGTCGCCCGCTCATCCGGCTCGGGGTCCGGTTCGGTACGGGCCGGCTCGCCGAACGCCTTGGGCAGCTCGGTGATCATCGGCAACGTCTCGCCGGACGGCTGCTCGGTGGGCCGCGACCAATCGGCGAGGGACGGCCAGCCGGGCTCCTCGGCCTCCTCGGCGTCCTCCGCACTCTTCGTCGCGTCCTTCTCCGTGCCCCTCTCCGTGCCCTTCGCCGCGCTCTCGGCCGGCTCGGGCGACGTCGTGAACGGCTGCTCCGGCGGCGTGAACGACAACGAGTAGCTGTCGGTGTCGTCAGGGCGTGGCAGCGGCTTGAGCGGCGCCAGGAAGGGATCGTCGGAACGTCCCAGGCTCGCGGGCGGCACGGCGGGCTCGCCCGCGGCGCTCTCCTGCCCCGTACCGCTATCCTGCGTGCCGACCCGGTCCAGCCACTCCCCGGCCTCGCTCTCCTCCGCGGGCAGCTCCTCGGCCGCTGCGGAGCCGTACACGGAGTCGACGGCGGCGCGGAACAGCGGCGGGGTCGGTGTGTCGTGCTGGGCCGGGACGAGCGACCAGGGGTCCTTGGGGTACGGCGAGGCGACCGGCTCGTCCGCGGCCGCGATCGGGGCTCCGACGGAGACGGGGGTCTCCTCCGTCTCCTTGATCGCGTCCAGCCAGGCCAGCTGTTCCTCGAGAGATTCTTCTCGATCGTGTCTTGCCACCGTGTTCCCCCTCGGGTGGGTCTAAAGGGGCAGCAAATACTTTGCAGATTAACGCCACGCGTTCCTGCGCAGCTCGGCAACCCACAACTTCTTTGCCCCGCTACCGTGGATCGCATGCGAGCCATTGAGATCACCGCCCCAGGCGGACCCGAGGTCCTGGAGTGGCACGAGGTGCCCGATCCGTCCGTCGGGCCGGGGGACGTGCTCATCGACGTGGCCGCCTCGGCGGTGAACCGCGCCGACGTCCACCAGCGGATGGGCTTCTACGACCCGCCTCCCGGCGCGCCCCTGTACCCGGGGCTGGAGGTGTCGGGCGTGGTGGCCGCGGTGGGGGCGGACGTCGAGCAGTTCAAGGCCGGTGACGAGGTGTGCGCGCTGCTCGCGGGCGGCGGTTACGCCGAGCGCGTGGCGGTCCCCTGGCAGCAGGTCATGCCGGCGCCCGAGGGGCTGCCGCTGGCCGAGACCGCCGGGCTGCCCGAGGTGGCCTGCACGGTGTGGTCGAACGTGTTCATGATCGGCCGGCTGCGCCGCGGCGAGACGCTACTGGTGCACGGCGGGGCCAGCGGCATCGGCACGTTCGCGGTGCAGCTCGCCAAGGCGCTCGGCTCGCGGGTGGCGGCCACGGTCGGCTCGGAGGCGAAGGCCGAGCAGGTCAGGAAGCTGGGCGCGGACGAGGTCGTCAACTACCGCGAGGAGGACTTCGCCGACAGGGTGGAGGCCGACGTGATCCTCGACATCATGGGCGCCAAATACCTGGCGGACAACGTCCGGGCGCTGCGGACCGGCGGCCGGCTGGTGATCATCGGCCTCCAGGGCGGCAGGAAGGCCGAGCTCGACCTCGGTGCGCTGCTGACCAAGCGCGCGACCGTCCACGGCACCACGCTGCGCTCGCGTCCGGTCGACGAGAAGGGCGTCATCGTCCGCAGCGTCGTGGACAACGTGTGGCCGCTGGTCGAGGCGGGCGCCGTACGTCCCGTTGTGTACGCGAAGGTGCCCATGTCCCAGGCGGCCGATGCACACCGAATGTTGGATTCGGGAGAGCACGTCGGCAAGATCCTGCTAGTACGGTGAGTGTTATGAATGCTGAGGACAACAACACCCCTCACATCGTGGTGGTGGGCCCCGACTTCCAAGGTCAGGGCGATAGCGGTGACGAAGAGCGCTCGGTGACCAACCTGGTCGAGCAGCCTGCCAAGGTGATGCGGATCGGCAGCATGATCAGGCAGCTTCTTGAGGAGGTCCGCGCGGCCCCGCTCGACGAGGCCAGCCGCAAGCGTTTGAAGGAGATCCACGAGTCCTCCATCAAGGAGCTTGAGGACGGTTTGGCGCCCGAGCTGGTCGACGAGCTGGAGCGACTGTCGCTCCCGTTCACCGACGACAACGGCACCCCGCCCAGCGAGGCCGAGCTGCGCATCGCGCATGCCCAGCTCGTGGGCTGGCTGGAGGGTTTGTTCCACGGTATCCAGACCACCCTGTTCGCCCAGCAGATGGCCGCACGGGCGCAGCTGGAGCAGATGCGCAGGGCGCTGCCCGGCGTGCCGCAGGGTGACGAGGGCCATCGGCCGCCGAGCGGGTCGGGCCCCTACCTGTAAAGCCGTTCCAACACCTGAGCGACGCCGTCCTCGTCGTTGGACGCGGTCACGTGATCGACCGCCGCCAGCACGTCGGGATGGGCGTTCGCGACGGCGTACGACGTGCCTGCCCAGCTCAGCATGGGCAGGTCGTTCGGCATGTCCCCGAAGGCGATCACTTCGGTGGACTTGACCTCGTGCCTGCCGGCCAGCGTGGCCAGCGCCGTGGCCTTCGTCACGCCCTGGGCGCTCATCTCGACCAGTCCGCCATGGCTGGAATGGGTCGCGGTCACCAGATGCCCCACCAGGTCGTGCACGGTCGCGTGCAGTTCGTCGGCGTCCATGTCCGGATGCAGGGCCAGCAACTTGGCGCAGGGTCGGTCAGTCAGTGCGTCCCGGTCAATCCGGACGACTCCGGTTGCCTTGCGATCCAGCCCGCCCAGCCGGAAATCGGACTCATGCGCAAAACCACCTTCATACTCGACCGAAAATGCGAGATCGGACACGTTCGCTCGTAGCTGAGCGACGACTTCCGCGAGTACGTCGACGTCGATCAGGTGAGATTCAACTATCCGTTCGGTATGGAGATCGTAGACCAGAGCGCCGTTGGCGCAGATGGCCAGGCCACGGTGCCGTACGGCCCCCGCCACCCCGCCCATCCACCGGGGCGGACGTCCGGTCACGAAGATGAGCACGGCCCCGGATTCCTCGACTTTCGCGAAGGCCGCAGCCGTCCGGGGAGACACGGTTCCGTCGGCGCGCAGGGCGGTGCCGTCGAGGTCGGTGGCCACAAGACGCGGCGAAGGAAGGCTCTGCATAACAGGTTCCAGTTTGCCCGGTGATGCCGCCTGACAGAAATCTTCGTAGGGACGGGAACACCAACGCGCCAGAATGGTGTTAGATGTGATGGCGTTGTATTAGCTGATCCCGTAGTGAAAACCAGCATGACTTTGTCTGAGCCACCCCGGGTGCTTGCTGTACGACACACCGGGATCCACGAGGTGTGGATCCCATAGATTCACATCCTGAGGGAGAGCTTTTATGGCTCAGGGAACCGTCAAGTGGTTCAACGCCGAGAAGGGCTTCGGCTTCATCGCCCCGGACGGCGGTGCGCCGGACGTGTTCGTGCACTTCTCCGAGATCGTCGGCAACGGCTACCGCAGCCTTGAAGACGGCCAGCGGGTCGAGTTCGAGATCACGCAGGGACAGAAGGGGCCGCAGGCCTCCCAGGTCCGTGCCCTCTGACCTGTAGTTCGTAGTTCGCAAGAAGACCGGGGTCCGCATTCCAGCGGACTCCGGTCTTTTGCTTGTCAGGCATACCCGCGCGGGCTTGTCAGGCCACGTGGATGTCCACCGATGGGCGCAGGCGGGCCGCCGCCGCCAGAGCCTCGTGCACGGGGTGATCGGTGAATCCGTTCACCTCCTGGCCCGCCGGCTTGGCGGGGAAGGCGAGCTGCTCGTAGGCCGCCTGGAAACGCGGCCCCCACCGCCGCGCCCCCAGCCGCGCCGTACGCGAGCAGTTGTCCACCATGTACGCCACGTCCCGCGCGTGCATGTACGGCAGCAGCGAGTCCACGGCCTCGATCACCGACTCGTTGACGATCTCCGACCACGGGTGCCCGCGCTCGGCGAACTCGTCCACCTGCGCCATCATCGTGGCCACGAACATCCCGGCGGTGAAGGGATCGACGGGCAGCGTGCGCTCGCCGCGCCTGGCCCGGACCGCGTCCCCGGCCGCCCACATGGGCGAGCCGCCGATCCCGCTCATCGGGCGCGCGGCCAGCCGCCGTTCGGCGAGGATGACGCTGCGCAGCTCGGTTCCGTCGGCGACCTCGTCGTAGATCTCGGCGACCAGGTCGCGGGCCGGGCCGTACGCGGCGTTGTAGGCGCGGTCGAAGGTGTCGCGCCCGTCCGGGTCGAGGCGTTCGCGGACCGCGCGCAGGCCGTCGGCCGAGATGGTACGCGCGATGGGCCCGGTGATGTTCTCGCACGATCGCTCGTACGCGGTGACGGGGTCGTCCCCTTCGAGCCTGTAATGGCCGTACAGGGCCTCCACAAGGCCGTGTACGGCCCCCAGCAGGATCGCCCGCTCTCCCACGATGTCCGACATGTACTCGCGCTCCAGGGACGTCTGGAACGTGTACGGCGAGCCGAGCGCCACCGACCAGGCGAGGGCGCGGTCCACCGCCCGGCCGTCCGGGTCGGCGTGTACGGCGAAGCTGCTGTTGATGCCCGCGCCGTTGACCTCGGCGCCCTGCTCGTAGAGGCGGCGGACGGAGTCGCCCATGCCCTTGGGGCAGACCGCGATGACGCCGTGCCCGTCGGGGAACGTGCCGCCGGTGGCGCGCAGGTGGCCGAGCAGGAAGCCGTGCGACAGGCCGATCGTGGCGCCGGGCCGCAGGGCGGCGAAGATCTCCTCGTGGTGCGCGGCCAGGGCGGCGTCCGCGATGAGCAGGATGACCAGGTCGCTCTCCGCCACGACGTCGAGCCAGTCGCCGAGGGTGCCGTCCTGCTCGGTGAAGCCGTGGGCACGCGCGTCGGCGGCCGAGGCCGAGCCGGGACGCAGCCCCACGCTGACCCGGATGCCGGTGCCGGCCAGCGAGTCGCGCAGGTTGCGGCTCTGGGCGCGGGCCTGCGGCCCCCAGCCGATCACCCCGATCCTGCGCACGCCCCCGAAGGCTTCGGGCAGCAGCGGGAACAGGTGCCGGCCGCCACGCAGGATCGTCTCCGTGCCGCCGGGGACGTCCATCGTCTCGGTCTCGAACACCGCGGAGGTGAAGGAATTGCTCATAGCAGGAGTTGTAGGCTGAGCTGTGATGTTGCGGCAAGCGCAACATTCGCATCGGAGCGTTGCAAAGAATGAAAGGTGCTGGTCGTGGCCGATGATCGCGAGTTGCGGATCTTCCTCCACCTGGCCCGCACGCTGAACTTCGGCCGTACGAGCCTGGACTGCCACGTCAGCCCCGCCACGCTCACCCGCATGGTCCAGCGACTTGAGTCGCGGGTGGGCCACCGGCTGCTCGACCGCGGGCCGGGCGGGGTTTCGCTCACGGCCGAGGGACACCGCTTCCGCGAGTACGCCCTCTCCGCTCTCGGCCTGTGGGACGCCTACCGGCGCGCCGATCCCGACCCGGTGGAGCTCACGGGCCGGCTGACCGTGTTCGCCACCGTGACGGCCTGTCACGCGCTGCTGCCCGACCTGCTGGCGCCGTTCCGCCGGGCCCATCCGCAGGTCCGCGTCGACCTGCGTACGGGCGACGCCGAGGCCGCGCTGGCCAGGGTCGACGAGGGCGAGGCCGACGCCGCCGTGGCGGTCGTCCCGGCGCGGCTGCCGGAATCCCTGGCCAGCCGGACCGTGACGAGCACCGACCTGGTCTTCGTGACCGCGCGCGACCGCCGCGACGACGGGCTCGCCGGGCCGTTCGTCCTGCCCCGGCGCGGGCTGGTGCGGGAGGCCGCGGACCGGTGGTTCCGGCGGCGGGGGCCGTACGGGCTGGCGGCCGAGGCCGACGGGCACGAGGCGTTGCTGACGCTGGTCGCGCTGGGATACGGCACAGGAATCGTGCCGCGCATCGTGCTGGACGCGGGGGCCGTACGCGATCGGCTGGCGATCGTGCCCGCCGATCCGCCGCCGGCGTCCTTGTCCATCGGCCTGTGCGTGCGCCGGGCCGACCTTCGCCGGCCGCTGGTGGCCGCGCTGTGGAGTCTCACGAATTAGTGCTGTGGAGTCTCACGAATTAGTCACGGACCGTGCCGCCGTCCGAACTTCCCTCCGTTCCGCGCCGTCCACCCGTTCATGAGGTATGCGTGGTTATGTCACCCCGTGACCATGGCCGGGGTCATCGTGCTCTTGCTCAACGACCACCTGTTCAAACAGCTCTGGCCCGGCTTCCTCACCGGCAAGCTCAGTGACGTCGCCGGGCTCGTCGTGGCCCCCGCGCTGGTGGCGCTGCTCTTCCGGCGCCGCGCCGACCTGGCGGCCATCGTCCTGACCGGGCTGCTGTTCACGCTCGTGAAGACCACGGAGACGGGCGCAGAGCTCGCCTCCCAAGCCTGGGGGCTCGTGGCCGGGCCCTCGCGCGTCCTGGCCGACCCCACGGACCTGATCGCCCTGCCCGCCCTCGCCCTGGCCTGGTGGGTACGCCGGCGCAGCGCCACGACGGACTCGCGGAGGTGGCGGATCATGGTCACCGTGCCGCTCGCCGTCCTGGCGGTGACCGCCACGTCCGCGGCCGCCGAACCGCGGGCCGCCGTATCCGTCGAGGTGACCGGCACGGGAAAGATCGTCGTACACACGGCCGGCGACGGATCGGCCTCGCGCGTCTCCGACGACGGCGGTACGACCTGGACCGACGGGACGTTCACGTACTCGGGCGCGACGTCGATGGGCGCCCAGTGCGTGCCCGGACAGGCGACCCGCTGCTACCGCGTACGGCCGGACCGGCTGGGCGTGGAACAGTCCGACGACGGCGGCCGGGCCTGGCGACCGGCGTGGCCCCCGTCACCCGACGCCCACGAGCGGCTGACCAGGACGTACGACGAGAACGAGGTGGGCAGGCTGCGGTCGTACGACCTGGCGGTCCAGGCGCGGCCGGGCGGGCACGTCGTGATCGTCGCCAACGGCGTGGACGGCATCCTGATCCGGGACGTCTCGGGCGGGTGGCGCCGGCTCGGCTGGTCCGACACGCTCGGCACCGCGCCCGCCGCCGATCCCGCCGCCGCTTCCGACCAGGTGGACCTGAGCCCCGAGCACGGCATCGCGCTCTTCCTGGCCGCGTGCATGCTGCTGGGCGCCGTCGGGGCCGGGATGCGCAAGTACCAGGGCGTCTACCTGGCGTCGGCGGCGGTCGGCTCGCTGGCCATGTACGCCGCGCTGGACAGCGGATCCCGGACGGTCGCGCTCGTCGACCTCACCGCCTTCTTCGGCTGGATCGTGGCGCTGGTGGCGGGCATCGTGTGCCTGGTGCTGGCCTGCGACGCCAAGGCGAAGCCGGTGAGCGCGGCGACCGGCGTGGTCGCCGCGCCCCTGGTCTACGCGACCGTCTACACGCCCTTCTACGGCTGGTCGCTCGGCACACCGGCGACCTACGGGACCGCCGTCGTGCTCGCGATCGTGTTGACGAGCGTGATCGTGCTCGCGGGCGTCACCGTCATCGCGGTCGACGCCCGCCGCCATGCCTACTTGGCCGGCTCCAGCACGTCGAGCCCCACGTAGGGACGCAGCGCCTTGGGAACCACCACCGAGCCGTCGGCCTGCTGGTGGTTCTCCAGGATCGCCACGATCCACCGGGTGGTGGCCAGGGTGCCGTTGAGCGTGGCCAGATGCTGCGGCTTGCCGTCCTTGTCCCGAAAACGGACGGCGAGCCTGCGGGACTGGAACTGGGTGCAGTTGGAGGTCGAGGTCAGCTCGCGGTAGCGCCCCTGGGTGGGGATCCACGCCTCGCAGTCGAACTTGCGCGCCGCCGACATGCCGAGGTCGCCCGCTGCCGTGTCGATGATCCGGTAGGGGACCTCGATCTTGGACAGCATCTCCTTCTCCCAGGCCAGCAGCCGCTGGTGCTCCTCGTGCGCGTCCTCGGGACGGACGTAGGAGAACATCTCCACCTTGTCGAACTGGTGGACCCTGATGATGCCCCGGGTGTCCTTGCCGTACGAGCCGGCCTCGCGGCGGAAGCACGACGACCAGCCCGCGTAGCGCAGCGGCAGCTCGTCGGCGCTCACGATCTCGTTGGCGTGGTAGCCGGCCAGCGCCACCTCGGAGGTGCCGACCAGGTAGAGGTCGTCCTCGGGCAGGCGGTAGATCTCCTTGTCGTGGGCCACGTGGAAACCCGTGCCCTGCATGGTCTCCGGCTTGACCAGCACCGGCGTGATCATCGGCGTGAACCCGGCCTCGATCGCCTGCTGCATCGCCATGTTGAGCAGGCCGAGCTGAAGCCGGGCGCCGACGCCCTTGAGGAAGAAGAACCGCGAGCCCGACACCTTGGCGCCGCGCTCCATGTCGATCGCGCCGAGCGCCTCGCCCAGCTCCAGGTGGTCCTTCGGCTCGAAGTCGAACGCGCGCGGCTCGCCGAACGTCTCCAGCACGACGTAGTCGTCCTCGCCGCCCGCAGGGGCGCCTTCCTCGACGAGGTTGGGCACCGTCTGCATGAGCTCGTCGAGCTCGGCGGCCAGCTTCTCCGCCTCGGACTCGGCGGCCTTGACCTGGCTCGCGAGGTCCTTGGCCCGCTGGAGCAGCGCGGCCTTCTCCTCGCCCTGCGCCTTGGAGACCGACTTGCCCATGCTCTTTTGCTCAGCGCGCATCGACTCGAACGAGGTCAGCGCGGATCGGTGGCGCTCGTCGAGGTCGAGCAGCGTGTCGACGACGGAGTCGTCCTCACCGCGGGCACGCTGCGACGCCCGTAGCCGGTCGGGATCCTCACGAAGGGTACGCAGGTCAATCACAAGGAAAAGGCTACCGGCGCCCGCCCCCACCCCGCCCCCCGTATTCCTCCCGCCCCTCCGATTCCTGGGCCGTCGCAGGCGGGCACAGCCGCAACCGGGGCACTCTCACCCGCCGGTAGCGTGCGATTCCCGGGCGCGTCACAGACGCGCCCGCGCTGCCCCGGTGTCGCGTAGGTGGGTCAGACCTTGCCGGCTCTGACGCGGGCCAGCCAGTCGGCGGCATCGGCGAACTCCGTGTCGGCCGTGCCCCTCTTGAGCTGCGGCGCGACCCCGTCAGCCCGCGGATAGCTGCCGAGGAAGCGCACTTCACCGCAGATCCGGTGAAGCCCGGCGATGGCCTCGCCGACCCGCGCGTCGGCGACATGCCCCTCGAAGTCGAAGTGGAAGAAGTAGCGCCCGATCCCGTCACCCGTGGGGCGCGACTCGATGCGCGTCAGGTTGACCCCGCGCACGGAGAACTCGGTCAGCATCTCCAGAAGCGCACCCGGATGGTCATCGGCGAGGAAGACGACCAGCGTGGTGCGGTCGGACCCGGTCGCCTCCGGCAGCGGCCCCGGACGGCTCACCTTGATGAACCTGGTCACCGTGTCGGACCGGTCACCGATGTCGTCGGCCAGCCCGACCAGCCCGTAGTGCTCACCGGCGATGCGCGCGGCGATGGCCGCGTCGTACGGCGCCCCGGGCAGCGAGACCTCCTGGGCCGCGGCCGCCGTCGAAGGCGCGGCGACCACCACGGCGTCGGGCAGCTCGCGGGCGATGAAGGCGCGGCACTGCGTGATGGCCGCGGGATGCGTGTAGACCCGCTTGATGTGCACGATCTCGGTGTCGGGCCTGGCCAGCAGCGAGAACTGGACCGGGAGCAGCAGCTCGGCCGTGATCATCAACGGCTCGCCCCAGGCGAACTCGTCGAGCGTCGTGGTGATCGCGCCCTCGATGGAGTTCTCCAGCGGCACGACGGCGCCGTCGGCGTCACCGGAACGGGCGGCGTTGAGCGCCGCGCTGACCGTGGCGCAGGGCAGGCGCTCGGCGATCGGGTCGAGGAGCCTCAGGGCCTCTTCGGTGAAGGTCCCTTCCGGTCCGAGATAGGCGAGTCTGGGCATGCTTCCAGAGTATCCGCAGGTGGGCGCATCACGCCGCCTTTTCACCGACCGCGTACCGCGACCGTCCGACCACACTCCGAAGTCGCGCCAAGACCTGCGGCTATCCCTTCAGAACCCGCGACGGAACCAGCGGCCCGAGGCCCAGCCGGGCCGCCCGTACCGCCTGCTCCTCCTCCGGCGAGAGCGGCTGCTGCCCCTTGCCGCCCACCACCGGCCGCACGTACGTGCGGGTCTCACTCGTCCCGTTGATCGAGGTCAGTACGATGCCGTCGCCCAACCCGTTGATCATGGCGACCGAGAACGAGAGCCTGCCGGTCATCTCGGCGAGCGCGTCGTAGCGGCACACGGCCACGTCCCTGATGGCCTTCAGGTCACCGCCGCCCTCGCCCGCCTGCCTGGCCAGCCGCCGCAGGCAGTCGTCGACGGCGTTCCTGGCCTGCCTGAGGCCCATGTAGCCGATGAGCACGCCGCTCGCCCCGGCCACCACACCCACGACAACCCAAGCGGTAATGAACACAACACAGAGCGTAATGCCTCGGTCAGGCCAGTTGCCGCCGTTTTGGCAACCACGAGACGAGCAACCAGACCAGAACCAGCGCCCCCAGCCCGAAACCGTTCTGGACGATCTTCCCCAGCACCAGGCTCACCCCCGGGATCTGGGCGGCGATCAGCGAAACCCCCCACCAGGGGACGGGAACCACGTAGAACAGCCAAACCCCCGCGGCCACCCGCAACCTGACTGGATCGCGCCCGTCACCGACGATCGCCCCGAGCACCACGACCACCCAGGCCAGATGGTGGATCCAGGCGACGGGCGAGAGCAGCACCGCCATGAGCCCCGTGAGCGCGACCGCCGTGAGCTGGTCCTTCGCCTGGTACGCCGCCCGCGCCCCCCGGAACCCGTACCAGGCCACGGCCGCCACGACCACGGCCCAGATCACGAACGTCAGCGACTCCGGCATGTACAGCCGCAGCAGCATGCCCCGGATCGACTGGTTCGTCGTGGCCCTGTTCGCCCCCAGCCGTTCCGGATCGAGCAGCGCCGAGAACCAGAAGTCGGACGCGTCCTGCGGGATCACCACGAACGGCAGCAACGTCAGCGCCGCCGCCACGAAGGACGCCATGAAGAACGTCCGCCACTGCTTGGTGATCAGCAGATAGATCAGGAAGACGCCCGGCGTCAGCTTCACCGCCGTGGCCAGTCCGATCATGAATCCGCGTGGCCACCAGGGCCGCCGCGCCACGCAGTCCACCAGGCACAGGGTGACCAGCAGGATGTCCACCTGCCCGAACCGCACCTGGTCGCGGATCGGCATCAGGTACGTGCAGGCCACCATGAGCAGCGCGAACACCCACGGCACGTACGACCGCAACGCCTGGCGGAAGGAGAACCAGACCGTGACGGCCAGAGCCACGAAGATCCCGGCCGTCCACACCCATTGGGCGGTGCCCCAGGACATCTCGGCCAGCAGCACGGCCAGCATCGCCGCGATGGGCGGGTAGGTGAAGGGCAACAATTGGGGCGCGGGCGTGAAGAACTCGTACACCGGGCGCCCGTCGAGCAACATCTGCCCGCCGGTACGGTAGACGTCGAGGTCGACGAGCCGCTGATCGTCCGGGTTGGTCAGCCATGTGTGCACCAGGGGCGCCGCCGCCGCCGCGACGACGAGCGCCACGACCACCCACGCCCACCACTGCCGCCGGATCACCTGCACCTCGCCTCTTGTCACGATGTGGCACGTTACCGTGGCTGTTGATCGAGGGCGCAGACACTGGGGGTTCCGTACATGCCATCCGCCACGCTCGGGGCCGAGCACCGAGAGCATCACGCCCGCCCCGCGTACGCGCCCGCAACCCCCCGTCCTGGAGCCGCAGCACGCCGAGCACGTCGCCCGCACGTCACCCTGCTCCTCACCCTGCTCCTCACCCTGCTCCTCGGTCTCCTCCTCGCGACCGCCCTTCTCCCCGCCACGCCCGCCGCCGCCACGCCCGCAGCCACACCCGCCGCCACACCGGGCACGGCGTCCCGCGGCCCGGCGGGCCGGGTGGCTCTCGTCGGCGTCCCCGGTCTCCAGTGGAGCGACTTCAGCGAGTCAGGCACCCCCACCCTGTGGAAACTCGTCACCCAGGGCGGCTCCGCCTCGCTGTCCACCCGCGCCGTACCGCCCCCTGACCGTGGCATCACCTGCCCCATGGCCGGTTGGCTGACCATCTCCGCAGGCCAGCGCGCCGGAACCCCCGGCCGAGGCTGCCCCCTCCCGCAGAGCCCCCGACCGGCCGGAGAGGGCGCCACCGTCCCCGGCTGGCAGGACCTGGTGGCCTTCCAGTCCGACACCGGTTACGCCGCCCAACTGGGCACGCTCGGCCAGCTGGTGACCGACAGCGGGGGCAAGGTGGCGGCGATCGGCCCCGGCGCCGCCCTCGCCGCCGCCGACAAGACCGGAAAAGTCGCCAAATACGCCCCCACCCTCGACACCCTGAACGACCTGACCCCCTACAACCTGATCGTCTTCGAAGCCGCCGACCTCGCCACCGCCTGGGCCCGCACCCCCCTCGACGAGTACGGCATCCCGACCTCCCTCCCGGCCCCCGAACGCCAGGCCGCCGCGACCCGCGCGGACCAGCAGATCGCCGCCCTGGTCGGCGAGCTGCCGCCGAGCACCACCCTCCTGCTCGCCGGCATCTCCGACATCAGCCCCAACGCCCACCTCCACGCCGCCATCGCCACGGGCCCGTCCCCGGACGGGCAGCCGTACCCGCACGGCTACCTCACCGCCTCCTCCACCCGCCAGGACGGCCTGGTCACCATCACCGACCTCACCGCCACCGCCATCCAGGTCCTGGGCCTGACCGCCCCCCAGGGTGTCGTCGGCCGCCCCTGGCAGCCCGACGGCAACGCCCCCGCGTCGGCCGCCGGCACGGTGACGCGGCTCGCCGACGGCGACCTGGCCAGCCAGGTGCTCAAAGACGTACGCGGCCCCTTCTTCACCGTCTTGGTGAGCGTCCAGCTCCTCTTCTACGCCTTCGCCGCCCTGGCACTCCGCCGCCGCTCGGCCCGCGTCCCGGAAACCCCGTCCACCGGCGACGACACCCCCAGCACGCCCTCCTCCGAGGACGACCACCCCGGTACGCCCGCCACCGCCTCCCCGGCCGGGGAAACCCCGCCGGACGACCGCACCCCCACACCGCCCCCGGCCTCGCCCTCGATCCCGCCCCCGAGCGGCGCGCCGGCGGGCGCCTCAAGGCTGCTGGTGGCGGTTCAGGTGGTGGCGACCGTCAGCGGCGCCATCGCCGTCTCCACCTTCCTGGCCCAGCTCGTGCCCTGGTGGAGCCTGCCGATGCCGATGGTGTCGGTGATCGTGACGATCCTGGCCATAGCCGCCCTGATCACCGCCCTCGCCTTCGCCGGTCCGTGGCGCTCGCACGTGCTCGGCCCGCTCACCGTGGTCGCCTCCATCACCTCGCTCGCCCTCCTCATCGACGTGATGACCGGCTCGGCACTCCAGGTGAACGCCGTCACCGGCTACGAACCCGTGACCGGAGGACGTTTCTACGGCTTCAGCAACATCGCCTTCGCCGTCTACGCCACCGGCACGATTCTCGGCCTGGCCGGAGTGGCACAGTGGCTGCTCGGCAGAGGCGTCTCCAGGACCGTGGTCGTGACGCTGTGCGCCCTGTACGCGGCGTTCGCCGTCTTCGCGGATGGTTCGCCCTCGTGGGGGGCCGACTTCGGCGGTGTTCCGGCGTTCGTCATCGGTGCGGCGGTCTTCCTCATCCTGCTGTCGGGCAAGCGCGTGTCGGTGCTGAAACTGCTCCTGGTGGGAGTGGTCGCGGTCGTGCTGATCGCCGGCATCTCGGTCTTCGACTGGATGCGTCCCGCCGACAGGCGAACCCACCTGGGCACCTTCGTGCAGCAGGTCATCGACGGCCAGGCGTGGACCGTCGTCGGGCGCAAGCTGACGGCCATGATCGGCGTAACCGTGGGCAACTGGTCACTGACCCTCCTCTCGCTGGTCGCGCTGGCCTTCCTGTTCCTGGTGCTGGCCCGGCCCTCGCGGTGGGGCGCCTCGGCGCTCGGTCAGGCGTACGCGCTGGCCCCGCCGCTCAGGGCCGGCCTGTTCGGGACGCTGACGTGCGCCTTCATCGGCTTCCTCATGAACGACTCGGGCATCGCCATCCCGGCCATGGCGCTCACGGTGGCGGTGCCGCTGACGCTGGCGGCCTGCGTACGCGCCCTCCAGCTCGCCACGCCCACACCGTCAGAGCAACGGTCAACGCCAGCAGCGCCCACGCGATCTGAGGCCTGACCACGCCACTGAGCCATTCGAGCCCCTGCGGCTGCCCGTCCACCCGGGCGGGCAGGTACGCCAGGGACAGGACCAGCAGGTGTACGACCATGAACCCGTCCACGGCGGAGGCCCCCACCAGGACGAGCATCCCGAACGCCAGCCCGTCGTACCAGGGCAGGATGTACGGCGTGGCGAACAGGTAGGCCACGACGAGCGCCGCCGCCACGACCGGCGCCTCCAGCCCCCCGGACGCGGCCTGGCCCGCCGCGGCACGCCTGGCGGCCAGCCGCAGCAGCGACCACGCGACGAGGCCCAGCACCACGAGGGCACCGACCTGGATCTCCCCCCGGTACGCGCTCCCCGTCCCCACCAGGGCCCAGAGCCACCCCTGCACCAGCTTCCAGAACGACACGTGTGAGATCGCCTTGCTGGTCGTGGTCACCGGCGTGATCGCCTCGGGGCCGACGATCGCGTAACCGGCGATCACCACGGCGAGCGCGGCGGCCGCCATGACGGCGAGCCGCCCCGGACGCCGGCGCAGCTCCCACGCCGGCCCCAGCGCCACCAGGCCCGCGTTGAGCTTCGTCGCCACCCCCAGCCCGAGCAGCAGGCCCGATGCCAGGGGACGTGCCCTGGCCAGCAGCGCGGCCACCATGCAGGCGATGGCGAGGGTGTCGGCGTGCATGCCCGCGACCAGGTGGTAGAGCAGGAGCGGGTTGGCCGCCCACAACAGGGCCGCCCGCCGGCGCCGGACCGGGTCGTGCCTGGTGAAGCGGTCGACGAGCAGGGCCGTGACGATGAAGGCGGCGGCGTTGAACACCGCCAGCACGAAGATGGCCAGCCGGAGCGAGTCGCCGCCGATCCAGCTCGCCAGCGCCTGGAGGGCCGTGGCCACAGGGCCGTAGACGCTGGGCTCCTCGCGCCACGGCCGCTCGACCGCGTCGGCGATGGGATCTCCCGGCAGGTCGTCGGCGCCGTGCGTGTACGGGTTCAGCCCCAGCGTGACCATGCGCCCATAGGCGGCGTAGTTGAGATGGTCGCCGGACCCCGAGGGCGGCAGGAACGCGAGCACCCCCGCGGCGAGGCACCCGAACAGCACCAGAAGACGCGGATCCGGCCGGAGCCGATCACGCGGGACGGCCGCCAGCGCCGCCAGCAACCCCAGCCCCCCGACCACGATCGCGGCGGCGGCCAGCACGATCACCAGGTACGGATCAGGACGGGCGTCGAACGAGTACGACGGCTGCCACGCGGGCCCGCCCAGCGCCGGAACCATGGGCGAAGGCCCGAGCAACCCGATCGTGATCGTCAGCAGCACCGAGACCGCGATCATCACCAGCCCCGGGACCGCGAGCCGCCCCAGCACCCCGCCGACCAGCCGCTCGTCGGCGGCCGACCTCGGAAGACATGGCGATCCCGCCCTGAAGGGCAGGTCTTGGGCCTGTTTGCGGCGCCTCTCCGAAGTCACCCGCAAATTCCAGCACACTCACCACAACCCCAGCCCCGGATCACCCACCCCTGTGGATAACCCGCAGCCCAAAATCACCGCTTAGGGCGGAGTTTGCCAAGATTTTCAACCACCACCGGCTCCCGAGTCGCCAGAGCCAGCGCCACGTCCCGGAGCTGCCGAGCCCGATGCAACTGGGCCCGCCAGTCGTTGCCCGTGGCCCGGTGGGACATCTCCACCTCGACCTCGGTGACCCTGAACCCCTTGCGCAACAGGTCGATCGTCAGCGCCATCTCCACACCGAACCCGTGCGCCAGCGGCCGGGCGGCCTCGAAGGCGGCCCTGGTCAGGCAGCGCTGGCCGTTGAGCGGCTGGGTGGCCTCGAAGCCGGTGGCGCGGCGGATGCCGTCCTTGGACACGCGCACGACTAAGCCGTGGCCGCCGAGCTTCACCCGCGTGCCGAAGACCGCGATCGTCATGTCGGCCGCACCGGCGCGTACGGGCTCCATCAGCGGCGCCGCGGCGCCCGCCGTGTCACCCAGGTCGGCGTCGAGGAAGAGCAGGTGGCGAGGGGTACGGTCCTCGTCGAGGAGGCGTACGGCCTCCGCACCCGTCTCCATGGCCGCGGCCTTGCCCCGGTTGCGGCTGTGCCGGACCACCCGCGCACCCGCCGCCCGCGCCACCCTGCCGGTCTGGTCCGTCGAGCCGTCGTCGACGACCACGACGAGATCGACACCGGGCAGGCCGGCCGCGGCGGCGACGGTGGCGGCGATGCGGTCGCCCTCGTTCGCCGCGGGGATGACGACCGCCGTGTCCCCTTGCGTCATGATCCCTCGGTGATGAGGAACTCCTGCGGCACCTCGTCATGCACGGTGAACACCGAGACGAGCCCCGTCACCTGCAGGATCTTCCGGACGGCAGGACGCGGCGCGGCCACTTCCAGCACGCCTCCCCGCTCTTTCATGCGCTTGAGCGCCGAGAGCAGCACGTTCATCCCCGTGGAGTCGCAGAAATCCACGGCGGACATGTCGATGACCACCCGGCTGGGCCCGTCCTGCAGCAGCCGAGTGAACTCGGCCTGCAGGTGAGGCGCCGTATAGAGGTCGATTTCTCCGGTGATGGCAACGAGTGCGCACCCGGCATGTGATCGAGTCGAGACCTTGAGCTCCACATGGGCAGGCTAGCGGCGCGGAGGCTTCCGGTCACGTTGTCACGCCGAGAGGGGAACGACAGGTTTTTGTCCTCCGTTTGGGCTCCATCAAAACGGAGAGTACGCGAAGCTTGACAGCGTGACACCGGAACCGGCACCGCTTCATGGAGAAGGAGGGGCTGAGGCCCGCCGTTCGGGCCTCGTATCGATGAATGCAGAGAAACCTGAAGATCCACAGCGCCAGGGTCTCCGAGAACGTCTGGAGACCATCCTCATACGTACAGAAAAGGCGGCTTCATGGCATGACGAGGCAGCGCGGCTGCGCAGTCTGCTGAACCACGAGGGCTACGTCCCGATCCGCACCAGGCTCGCCAGCGAGGACCTCGACTTCCTGGCCGGCGCCCGCGCCGACCTGCTCAGGTTCTCCGAGCTCGGGCTGCGGCTGCTCGACCTGCACCAGCCGCGCGACGCGGGGGGCATCACGAGCGACACCGCCAACCCGATCCTGCGATGCCGGAGCTGCATGTGGCGCTGGCCCTGCCCGACGTTTCGGGCGATGTCGGAGTCGTTCGGTCAACGTGACGCCGCGCTCCCCGAAACCGCCTGAACCAGGCGGCCCACCCAAGGCGCCCTCCGAAGCGGCCGAGCCAAGGCGGGCAAGGCACACCGAGGCAGCACACCAGGCTGCGTGACCAGAGCGGTGAATCGAGGCAGGACACAGTGCGGGAACGTCAGCTTCCGGGCACCAGGGGCAACCGGATCTCGAACCGGCACCCCGGCCCTTCGTTGACCACCCCGATCATCCCATCATGCGCCTCGACGATCCCCTGGGCGATCGCCAGCCCGAGCCCGGCGCCGCCGTCGGCGGTGGGCGTACGCGCGGCCTCCCCCCGGAACGCCACCTCGAACACCCGAGGCAGATCCTCCTCGGGAATCCCCCCGCAACCATCGGCCACCGACAGACAGGCCATCCCCGCCTCGTCCACACCGGCCCGCAGCACCACGGCCCGGTCCGAAGGCGTGTGCCGGACGGCGTTGACGACCAGGTTCCGCAGGGCCCGGCCCAGCGCGGCCGCGTCGGCCTCCACGGGCACGGCCCCCGCCGCCTCCGCCGTGAGCACCACCCCCTTGGCCCTGGCCAGCGGCTCGACCCCGGCCAGCGTGTCCGCGACCAGGTTGGCGAGCCCGATCCTGGCCCGTGAGAGCCGCAGCGCGCCCGCGTGGATCCGCGACAACTCGAACAGGTCGTCCACCATGGCCGAGAGCCGTTCGACCTCCAGCTTGATCTGCCCGTGATAGCGCCCGACCGTCGCCGGGTCGGCCACCACCCGGTCCTCCAGGGCCTCTGCCATGGCCCTCAGGCCCGCGAGCGGCGTGCGCAGGTCGTGGCTCACCCAGGCGACCAGTTCCCGCCGCGCGCCTTCGAGCGCGCGTTCCCGCGCGTACGCCTCCTCAAGGGTGCTCGCGATCTCCTGCAGCTCGGCCGGCAGCCCCAGGGGCGCCCTGAACGGCACGTCGCGTACGGCCGCCACCAGCCGCCTGCTCTCGCCCACCACCCGCTTCGCCAGCACGAACGCGACCCCGAGCCCCACCAGCCCGCCCACGGCGACCACGCTGAGCACGAAGTCCTTGACCGCCCCCTCGATGATCATCCTCATCGTGATGGCGACCACGCCCGCCAGCGTCGCCGCGACGGCGACCACCACGACGACGGCCAGCATCACCCCGATCGACCTGGTCCGCAGCCGTCCCATCACCCACAGGCCCGCGGCCGCGACCAGCAGCCCCAGCCCGGCCGAGACGGCCACGACCACGGGCAGCTCGCTCACGGACACCATGACCTCCGGGCACGTCTCCCCCAGGCAGGGCGACGGAGTGATCACCCCGCCCCCTCCAGCGGCTCGTAGCGGTATCCCACGCCCCAGACCGTGACGATCCGCCGCGGCTCGGTCGGGTCCGCCTCGACCTTCTCGCGCAGCCGCCGCACGTGCACGGTCACCGTCGAGGAGTCGCCGAACGACCACCCCCACACCTGGTCGAGCAGCGCCGACCGGCTGAACGCCTGCCGCGGGTTGCGCATGAGGTAGGCCAGCAGGTCGAACTCCCTGGCCGTCAGCATCACCTGGTCGCCGCCCAGCCGTACGTCGTGGGCCCCGACGTCGACGACGAGGTCGCCGTCGCGCAGCACGCCGGTCCCGGCAGTGACGGACGCCCCCCGGGCCCTGCGCAGGACCGACTGGACGCGCAACGCCAGCTCCCGGGGACTGAACGGCTTGGTCACGTAGTCGTCGGCCCCGGTCTCCAGACCCACCACCCGGTCGATCTCCTCGCCGAGCGCGGTCAGCATGATCACCGGGACCGGCCAGCGCTCCCTGAGCTTCCTGCACACCTGGAGCCCGTCGATCCTGGGCAACATCAGGTCGAGCACCATGAGGTCGGGCGGATCGGCCAGCGCCCTGCGCAACGCCTCGGCGCCGTCGCCCACGCACTCGACCTCGTGCCCGTCGCGCTCCAGATAACGCGCCACGACCTCCGAGACGGTCGGATCGTCGTCCACCACAAGGATGCGCGTGTTCACCGTCTCACCGTACGGCTGAGCCCCACGTGGGCGACATGTACGTCATGAGTTCGTAAGCCTCGCGGATCACCCACCGAGGACGTACGGTGGCCTCATGAGTAGAGTCGTCATGCTCGTTTTAGGGGCCGTTCTCGGCCTCTTCGTGCTGTTCACCTTCCTCCTGCCCCTGCTGGCGGGTCTGTTCAAGATCGCTCTGATCATCGGGGTCGTGGCTCTGATCGTCTTCGTCGCGGTCACCCTCGTCGGTAAGTCCCGTTCGTCACAGTGACGCTGTTCCTGTTCGACCCGTGGCTGGTGGGGATCACCATGGTGGCGATCCTCCTCCTGGCCACGTGGGCGGCCACGTTGCTGCCCACCGTCGGCGGCGAGCCTCCGGGCTCCCCGCTGACCTACGCGCGCCGCACGGCCTTCCAGCGGCTGCGCGATCCCGACGCGGCCGGACGCCCGCGTCCACGAGCGCCTTAGCCGAGCCCCGCTTCCCGTCAAGCGGGGCTCGTCATCACGTATGAGCCCTGGTCCACCCTCATGTCCGAAGGTCTGAAGGGCTCATGATCGATTCACTTGTCACGTTCGTCATCGGTTTGTCCGGGGGCGACGCCGCGCTCGCCATCGTGCTGTTCACCCTCGCCGTACGCCTGATCCTGCTGCCGCTCAACGTCCGCCAGGCCCGTACGAACAAGGTCAGGCAGCGGCTCGCGCCGAAGCTGCGGGAGCTGCAGAAGCGCCACGGGCGCGATCCCGAGCGGTTGTCCAAGGAACTGACCGCGCTCTACGCCAAGGAAGGCACGTCGCCGTTCGCGGGGATCTTGCCGATGCTGGCGCAATTGCCGTTCATGTGGCTGATGTTCAGGGTGGCCACGCATCCGACCGCGCTGGCCGGTCACACCCTTTTCGGGGCGCCGCTGGGGCAGCAGTTCGCGGGTGTCGTCACCCATTTCGGTCTGATCAGTTGGCCGGTTTCGGTCTTCGTGATCCTGATCGCGGGATTGGTGCTGCTGGCATGGTTGTCGGCACGTTCGATCAAGGTCTCGGAGGAGCAGCCGGAGTTGCTGCGGAAGATCACGCCGCTGCTGCCGTACGGCTCCGTGCTGGCCGCGTTCGTGCTCCCCCTGGCGGCCGGCCTGTACCTCCTGGTCTCGACGGCGTGGGCCGTCACCGAACGGGCCGCGCTGGCGGCCCGGACCGCCTAACCGGCCTCCTTCAGGGCCGCGACCTGCCCGTTCACCGACGCGCCGTTGGGAGCGGGCAGGATGGCCCACACGGTCGTCGTGTCACCGTCGTGACGAACCCCCCAGCTCTCGGCCACGTATTCGACGATTCCCAGCCCCCGGCCCCCGAGCGAGGACAGGGTCGGGCGGCCCGCCCGCGGCTCCGTCGCCGCACCCCCGTCGCTCACAGCCACCTCGATGTGATCGTCGCTGCGCAGCCAGGCGACCCTAACCATGCCTGAAGGCAGCGGATGCGCGTGCCGCAGCGCGTTGCTCAGCAACTCGCTCACCACCAGCACCGCATCGTCGATCGCGGCGGTGTAGACCCCACTGTCCTGCAGGTCAGTGCTCAGACGCTGGCGGGCGACGGCGACGCTGGACGGCGCGTACGGCAGCAGCACCACGCTTGACACACCCACCTCCCCGTTCCCTGTGCCCCCCGCGGGAACACTCCCCGGTACGACCGAAATGCCCCGTTAGCCAATCCCAGAAACCGCATCTCGATCACAGCTTGTACACATTGGACGATAGATCAGCTCAACTGTGACCACCTCGTTACCGCATCGGTGTGTCGGATCCGATAGGGGAAGCACGTCTCAGAACCAGCCTCATGCGGGTACCCCCTCCTGGCCTCGCATGAGCACTCACATCTCCCCCTTGTGCCCTGGCCAGACTGCGCACGATGTAGAGCCCGAGCCCCACTCCACCAAAGCGCCTCCGGTCCCCACTGTCCACCTGGACGAAGCGCTCAAAGATCCGTTCCCGGTCAGGCGGCGCGATTCCGACCCCCTCGTCATCCACGACCACGACCACGCTGTCGTCTTCGGGCCACGCCTCAACACAGATCAATCCACCCATTGGCGAGTATTTAAACGCATTCTCCAGCAATTGCCCCAAAACTATGTCGGTTGCCAGGGCATCTCCCAGCACCGGCGGCAATCCTTCGGGGATGACCACCTCGACGCGATGCCGGTCGGACAACACCGGGAGGCCGAGCGTGGCCGCGTGGATCCGGGCCCCGAGGTCGAACGCCTCGATCCGCACCGCCAGCTCCTCCGCGCCCGCCCTGGCCCCGAGCAGCAGGTGGTCCATGAGCTGCCCCAGCGACCCGGCCCGTTCGGCGATCGTGTGCACGGCCGAACGCCGCTCGGCGTCGCTCAGCTTGTCCCAGCGGGCGTCCAGCGTGCCGGCGAAGCCCCGCACGATCGTGATCGGGGTACGCAGTTCGTGGCTGGTCGTGGCCAGGAAGAGGTCTTTGGCCTCCTCCAGCTCCTTGGCCCTGGTGACGTCGCGGAAGTCGATCACGACCTCGCCGGTCTCCTCGATCTTCGCGCTCACCACGTCGAGCCAGCGCCCGTTCTCCATCTGGAACGTGAGCTTCTCCCCCGGGCTGGGCAGCGGGAACGGCGGCGGCCCGCCGATCACCACGTCGGCGGGGAAGGCGGTCAGCTCGGCCGCGGCGGGGTTCCAGCGCACGACCTGCCCGGCGTCGTCCAGCACGGCGATGCCGTCGGCGCTGGCGTCGAACACGGCCCGCTCGTGCGCCCGCTGGCGGACCGCCTCCTGGTAGGCGACCGCGTTGCCGACCGCGATGCCGGCGTGCCCGGCCAGCAGTTCGAGCAGCTCCAGCTCCAAAGGGCCCGGGATGCGGCGGGCGAACAGCGCGTAGAGGGCGCCGTAGGGCCTGCCGCCGACGGCGGCCAGGCCGAGCGCGATCGTGTGCAGCCCGTTGAGCTGCGCCCACACGAGGTCGCCGAGCCCCTGGGACTCCAGCATCACGGTCTTGCCCGTACGTAAGAGCTTGTCCACCAGGCTCGTACGCAGGTCGGTGGTGGTGCCCCTGAGCGTCTCCGGCAGCAGGTACGTGCTGACCAGCCGCAGCCGTTCCCCCTCGATCAGCACGAACCCGCCCGCGTCCGCGCCCGTCAGCTCGGTGAGGCTGGCCGAGATCCGGTCGAGCACGGCCGGCAGCTCCCGCTCGGAGTTGATGTCGCCCACCACGTCCGTGAGCCGGCGCACCAGCCTGGCCCGGCGTTCCATGCGCAGCCCGGCCATCTCGTCGGCCTGGGCGGGATGGTGGGCGCAGACGTAACCGACCACGGAGTTGCCCAGGCGCAGGGCGTTGATGTCCACCCGCAGGTCGAGGGCCCGGCCGTCCTTGTGGACGCGCTTGGTGCGGACCGACACCTGCACCCCGGTGCGTACGCGCTCCAGCACCGCGTTGTGCTCGGCGGTCAGCTCGTCGGGCACGATCGGGGCCCGGCGTCCCAGCATCTCCTCGGCAGTCCAGCCGAAGAGCTGCTCGGCCGCCGCGTTCCAGACCAGCACGCTCTGGTCGCGGTCGAGCGCCACGACGGCGTTGGGGGAGCCGGCCAGCACGGCGCGTGCGATCTCCTCATCACTGCCTGCCCATGCGTCCCCCACACCTCCATAGTGCACGTGGCGTGATGGGTCCGTCGGGCGATCCGTCCGATACGCTGCGCTCACGAAGATTCCGGTGGCTGAAACAGGTGAGAGGCATGTCGAGCAGTGACCTCGATGCCCTGCTGAGAGTGACCTCCAGCACTTACAAGGGTGAGGGCCCGCCCGACGTCGCGTTCGGCACCTACGACGGCGCCGTCGGCAGGCTGATACTCGCGGTGACCGCCAAGGGCATCGCGGCCTGCAGTTTCGAGGCCGAGAACACCGTGTACGAGCGGGTCGCGAAGGAGGTCGGCACGTTCATCGGGCCCGACGCGCGCCGGCTCGACCCGGTGCGCCGGGAGCTCGACGCGTACTTCTCCGGCCGCCTGCGCACGTTCACCACGCCGGTCGACCTCGCGCTGGCCACGTCGTTCGCCCGTACCGTGTTGCAGAAGACCATGGCCGTCCCGTACGGCACGACCACGACGTACGAGGCGATCGGCGCGAGCATCGGCCGACCGCGCGCGTTGCGGGCGGTCGGCAACGCGGTCGGCGCCAACCCCGTGTGCGTGATCGTGCCCTGTCATCGGGTGGTCCGCGAGGACGGCGACCTCGGCGACTACGCCGGAGGCGTGGCCGCCAAGCAGCACCTGCTCAACGTCGAACGCCGCGTCTCAGCGGGCCGCTGAGCGGCGCCGGGCGCCGGTGAGGGCGCCGATGAGCAGCGTCACCAGCGCGGCGACCAGCGCGCCGCCGAGCGCGCCGTTCATCCACGTCTCCCGGGTGAAGCCGACCGCGTCGCGGGCCCCGGCCCAGAACGCGTCCCATCCGGCGACCGTGGGCGTCGAGGTGGTGAACCAGTACGCGGCGAAGCCGAGCGCCCACGGCACCAGCATCAGCCAGCGCGAGGGCGCGTCCTCGTCGGTGTTCCAGCGGGCGGCGCCGCCGAGCACGAAGTAGTCGACGGCCAGCACCGCGAACATCGGCACGAACACCGCGCCGATCACGCCGAGGAAGGCGCCGTAGGACGTGACGTCCACGACCAGGGCGATCGCCGTGGTGAGCACGCCGATCGCGGTCGAGACGACCCGCCGGTCCACCTTCGGCCACAGGTTCTGCAGCGAGACCGTGGTGGAGTAGACGTTGGCGAAGGACTGGTCGGTCTCGCGCAGCACGAGGATGCCGAAGAACAGCGCGCCCAGCGGCGCCGCGACGAACGGCTGGAACACGGCCATGCCGTCGGCCGTGACCGCCTGCGTGCCGGCGATGGCCACCGCGTACACGCCGAGGGCCAGGCAGGCGACCTGTGCGACGGTGTAGCCGCCGACGACGCCGGTGAAGGCGGCCCGGCTGGAACGCGAGTGCCTGGCGAAGTCGGCGGCCATCGGCACCCATGACACCGACAGGGCGATCACGTAGTCGACGGCCGGGGCGAAGGCCGTCCAGGACCCGCCCGTGTACGTCGGCGCCTCGCCGAGGAACGACACGGTGAACCAGATCAGCGACACGATCACGCCCGCGGTCACGTACCGGCGCAGGAGCCTGATCGACCCGAGCGGCCAGACGGCGAGCGCGGTGGTCAGCACTCCCGCCGCCACCACCCACACCTGGTACGGGACGTCCCCGAAGATCGCGGTAGCGGCCTTGGCGATCACCCAGAGCTCGAAGGCGCCCCAGCCGAGCATCTGCACGATGTTCAGCACGGACGGGACGTACGACATCTTGGCCCCGAACAGCCCGCGCAGCAGCACCATCGCCGGCCGCCCGGTCTGCGTGCCGGGGATGGCCGACAGGCCCACCATGGCGGTGCCGATGAGGCTGCCGACCACGGCGGCGGCGAGCGCGGCCACCAGGCTGAGCGGCGCGCCGCCCAAGGGGTCGATCAGGATGAGCGCGCCGGAGAAGCCGAGGAGGCTGACACCGAGGTTGGCCCAGAGGGCGCCCTGGTCGAGCACACCCAGGGTCTTGGGGGGCGCGCCGTCAAGGGTCAGCGGAACTTCGTCGACGACATGCGTCATCGCACACTCCCTACGCCGGCATTATCCGGACAGGTTCAGGCGGTCGGCAGCGGCTGTGTTGCTGCCCTCTCAGCCCGGCACCCCGAGCTCCCGCGACTATGCAGTTGGCGCCCTCATCATGCCTCAATGGCGGCAGAACCGCCACAGTGGGACATTCAGGCCACGAACGGTTGCTGCCCGGTCTCGCTGACCATCGGACGGTGCGCGGACTCCCACGACTGCATGCCGCCGCCCACGTTGACGGCGTCGCGCCCGAGCTGGTTGAGCCACGCCGTGACCTGCATCGACCGGCCGCCCACCCGGCACACGACGTAGACCGTGCGGTCGGCGGGCACCTCCTCGACCCGGCCCTGGATCTGCGACATGGGGATGTGCACGGCCTCGGGGGCGTGGCCGGCGAGCCATTCGTCCTGCTCGCGGACGTCGAGCAGATAGGCGTCGTCGGGAACGGCGTTGGCCTCGATCTCAGGAACGGTCATGCCTCCATCATCTCGTGCCCCTGCCCCTACTTGAGCAGGCGCGACATGCGCCGGTCGGCCAGCGGCTTGCCGCCCGTCTGGCAGGTCGGGCAGTACTGGAGGGCGGAGTCGGCGAACGACACCTCGCGGATCGTGTCGCCGCACACGTCGCACGGCTGGCCCGCCCGGTTGTGCACGCGCAGCCCGGACTTCTTCTCCGCCTTGAGGTCCTTGGCCGCCAGGCCGTGCGCCCGCTCAACGGCGTCGCGCAACGTCGTCACGATGGCCTCGTGCAGGTCGGCGATCTGCGCGTCGGTCAGCGACGACGCGATCTTGAACGGCGACATCTTCGCGACGTGCAGCACCTCGTCGGAGTAGGCGTTCCCGATCCCGGCGATCACCTTCTGGTCGCGCAGCAGGCCCTTGATCTGGGTACGGTTGCCGCCCACGATCCGCTTGAGCGCCTCGACGGTGAAGGCGTCGTCGAGCGGGTCGGGGCCGAGCGCGGCGATGCCGGGGACGTCCTCCGGCCGGTCGGTGACGTAGACGGCCAGGCGCTTCTGCGTGCCGGCCTCCGTCAGCTCGAAGCCGGGGGCCAGGCCGTCGTCGTCGGGCGCCAGCCGTACGCGGGCGGCCAGCGGGCCCTTGCCGGGACGCACCGGCCGCGCGCCGGTCAGGTCGTCACGCCAGCGCAGCCAGCCGGCGCGGGCCAGATGGATGATCAGATGCAGGCCGTCGCAGTCGAGGTCGAGGAACTTGCCGTGCCTCGACACGCCAGTGACGGTGAGCCCGCCGAGCGCGGTGACCGGCGGGTCGAACGTCTTGAGCGCCTGGAAGGCGACGACGTCCACGCCCGCGATCGAACGACCGACCGCCCGCTCGCGCAGGAAGTCGGTGAGCGACTCCACTTCGGGAAGTTCCGGCATGCCACCAGGGTATGGCGCACGCCGGACTGTCACACGACTACGGCACGTCCCAGAAGGCGAGCTCGTGCGCCATGCCCTCGGTGAACATCGCCTCCGCCCGTACGGGGTCGGGGTCGGCCTCGTCGATCATCTGCCCGATCCGTACGGTCAGCGCCGCGAACCCCGGATCGGCGTACGTGTCCACCCACGCCCGGTACCGCGGCGCGGCGGGCGGGTTCTCCGCAAGCAGCTTCCCAAGACTCGAATATCCCCACATGCAGGGATAAAGCGCCGCCAAGCCTTCTCCATAGGACCCCGCCGACTCCAACAGGAACGCCGTGTACGCCGCGCAGGCCGGCCCCTTCACCGCCCCGTCGAGATCGGCCCCGAACTCGGCCGACAACGACCTGTGCAGGCTCAACTCGTCGTGATAGGTGGTGTGCGCCAAGTCGACCAGGTCCCCCAGATGCGCGGCCGGCGCCTGCCAGGCCAGCTTGGCGAACACCCGCACGTAGTCGTGCAGGAACAGGTAGTCCTGCTCCAGCCAGGACCTGAAGACCGGCTCCGCCAGGTCGCCGCGCGCGATCCCGGCCACCGTGGGGTGGTCGAGCTGCGCCTGGAGCAGCGGGCGGCCGATCGCGTGAAGTTTTTCCGAGATGGTCATGCTGGGAGGTTAGTGTCGGGACATGACCGTGACGATCGCCGAAGAACTCCTCCTCCTCGCCTACAGCGAGGACGAAGGCAAGCAGCTCATCGGGGTGACGCAGCTCGATCCCGCGCTCGGCGGCGCGATCCTCGCCGAGCTGGCCGCCGCCGGTCGCGTGGAGCTGGCCGACGACAAGGTGACGGTCAAGGACCGTACCCCGCTGGGCGACGAGGAGCTCGACGCCACCCTCGCCCGCATGGCCGAGGACGGCAAGGCCAGGAAGCCCGCCTGGTGGGTGCAGCGGGTGCAGTCGGCCAAACTGCGCAAGCGCCTGCTGACCCGGCTCGCCGGGGCGGGCGTGCTGACCGAGGAGCACGGCAAGGTCCTGGGCATCTTCCCGACCACCCGCTGGCCGGAGGCCGACCCCAGCGTGGAGGCCGACGTACGGGAGCGCGTGACAGCCGCTCTCGCGGGCGCCGAGCCCGACGTCAGGACGGCCATGCTGATCGCGATCATGCACGCGGCGAAGCTCGACCGCAAGGCGTTCCCCGGTGCCGACCGCGCGCGGGTCAAGGAGATCGCCGAGGGGGAATGGGCGGGCGCGGCGGTCGCCAAGACGATCGCCGCCATCAACGCGGCCATCGCCGTCACCGCCTCCACCGCCGCGGTCGTCGCCGCCACAAGCTGAGGCACCCATCGAATGCCGCGAGGCGCGCCCAGGCGGCGCGCCTCGCGGAAGCGGAACGGGTCAGCCGGCGTCCACGACGTCCTTCGGCACGGGCTTGTCGGCCTTCAGAGCGTCGAAGAGGGCCAGGGCCTTGACCCGGTCCCACTTGACCGCCGCGCCACCGCCTGCGACGACCTCGTTCCCGCCGAACGGCACCACCGTCGTGACCGGGCTGTCGCCCATCGCCAGCCCCAGCGAGAGCATGTCGAACGCGCCGGTACTGGAGTCGACCTCGACGGCGTCCGTGGCGCTCATGGCCAGCGGGATCGACGTGAACGGGTTGATCAGCACCCCGGGGCTGGCGGCCTTCTTCACCACCGCGCCGAGGAACTGCCGCTGCCGCTTGGTGCGCTCGAAGTCCGGCAGCGCGCCGCCCTTGCGGGTGCGTACGTAACCGAGGGCCTGGGCGCCGTTGAGCACCTGCTTGCCCTTCTTCAGCTTGAGCCCGGCCTTGGGGTCGTCGACGTCGGCGCGTACGTTGATCTCGACGCCGCCGACCGCGTCCACGATGTCCACGAAACCGGCGAAGCCGATCTCCATGTAGTTGTCGACGTGCAGGCCGGTGACGGTCTCGACCGTACGGACCAGCAGCTTCGGCCCGCCGGACGCGTACGCCGCGTTGAGCTTGTCGCGCCCCCGGCCCGGGATGGTCACGGCCGAGTCGCGCGGGAGGCTGACCAGAGTGGGCTTGTCGCCGTTGTCGGAGATGTGCAGCAGCATCATCGAGTCGGTGCGCTGCCCGACCGCGCGCCCGGTGGCCAGCTTCTTGCGGTCGGCCGCAGACAGGCCCTTGCGGCTGTCGGAGCCGACCAGCAGCCAATTGGTTCCCGGGGTGTCCGCGGGCCGGCCCTCGTACTCGTCGAGCACGCCGTCGATGCCCGCCAGCCGGGAGTCGATCCAGAAGAACAGGCCCACGGCGGCCACCAGGAGCAGCGCGACCACGCCCGCGATGATCTTGAGTACCGTCTTGCCGCGCATCCGCGGCCCTCTGGGCCCGCGCGGGCCGCGCGGCTCGCGCGGCTCCTTCGGCGCGGACTCGCCGGCCGACCTGAGTGGTTTGACCGGGCTGTTCCCGGCCCGCTCCCGCCCGTAGACCTTCCCCGACTTGGGCGGCGGAGGAGGCGGCGGCTGCTCGTCGGAGTAGGCGGGCAACTTGTGTGTAGGCGCGTTCGGCACGCCCGGCGGTACCCGGTGGGCGGGTGCGCCGCCTGAGCGCGGACCGTCCCCGGGCCTTGGTGGCAGCGGGCGGCCGTCGCCCGGCGAGCGCATGGCCCGCGTCCGGTCGTCCTCAGACACTTCGCCTTCTTCCCTTCGGTATGCCATAGACGCTACGTCCAACCCCCTGTCAGTGAAGACATCTCACCAAGTTTCTCCCACGGAGAAGTACGCACAACTGGCTGAGAGTCACTCCGGAAACATAGACGCGGCCTGCGTCGTTAGCGTTATGGACGACCTCTATCGAAGGGATGATCGTGTCCGCTCCGGACTCGTGGAGTCTTCGCCCGTGCTCAGGCACGGGTTCCTCTGAAGGCTCACTCTGGTGAGCGCCTATCTCGGCCTGCTGGCCCTTTTCCTCCTCACCGCCGCCACTGGATACTTCGTCGCCCAGGAGTTCGCCTTCGTCGCCGCCGACCGGGGCCTCCTGCGCGAGCAGGCCGCCGCCGGTGACGCCGCGGCCGAAAAGGCGCTCAGGGTGACCTCGCGGCTGTCCTTCATGCTCTCGGGCGCGCAGCTCGGCATCACCGTCACGGCACTGCTCGTCGACTTCCTGGCCGAGCCCGCCATCGCCGTCCTCGTACGGCCCTGGCTCGACACCACGGGCCTGCCCGACGCCGCGATCACGGGAGTCTCCGTGGCCGCCGGTGTGTTCGTGGCGACCGTGGTGCAGATGGTGCTCGGCGAGCTGGCGCCGAAGAACCTCGGCATCGCCAGGCCCGAAGTGGTGGCCAAGTTCCTCGCCGGGTCCACGCTGGTGTACCTGGCAGTCGTGGGACCGGTGGTCAAGCTGTTCGACTCGGCCGCCACCGGACTGCTCCGGCGGGTCGGCATCGAGCCAATCGAGGAGGTCGAGCACGGCGCCACCCCTGAGGAGCTCTCCCGGATCATCGAGGAGTCGACCCAGGCCGGCGAACTGCCTCCCAGACTCTCGGAGCTGCTGGAACGCGCCCTTGAGTTCGGCGACCACAGCGCCGAGGAGATCATGGTGCCGCGCCCGCGCGTGGTGGCCCTGCGCGACTCGCAGCCCATCTCCGACCTGCTGGAGGTCATGCGCGAACGCGGCCACTCCCGCTACCCGGTGCTCGCCAACGACGGCGACGTCGTGGGCGTGACCGGCGTACGCGAGCTGCTGGAGTCCGGCCTGGACGAGGGCCTGATCGGCAGCATCACGCGCCCCGCGCTGCTGGTGCCCGACTCGGTGCCGCTGCCCGCCGTCCTCGACCGGATGCGCGCGGCCAAGGACGACATCGTCTGCGTCATCGACGAGTACGGCGGCCTGGCCGGCGTACTGACCGTCGAGGACCTGGCCGAGGAGCTGGTCGGCGAGCTCGTCGACGAGAACGACCCCGAACCCGCGGGCGCCGTCGAACGGCCCGACGGCGTCTGGGAGGTGCCCGGCTGGCTCAGGCTCGACGAGGTCGAGCGCGCCACCGGCGTCGCCCTGCCGGAGAGCGACGACTACGACACGCTGGCCGGCCTGGTGCTGGCCAGGCTGGGCCGGATGCCCGACCCCGGCGACGTGGTGACCGTGCCGATCGAGGGCGACTCCGACCCGTTCGCCGACGACGCGGCCGAGCACCTGGCCGAGCTGACCGTCATGTCGCTCAACCGCCGGGTGCCCGAATGGGTGCGGCTCGCGCCCGTGCAGCACGCGGAGGCGTCCCGATGACGATGATCCTCGTCAGCCTCGCGCTGCTGTTCTTCAACGCGTTGTTCGTGGCCGCCGAGTTCGCGTTCGTCTCCGCCAGGCGGCACCGCCTTGAGGAGATGGCCTCGGGCGGCAACCGCCTGGTCAGGATCGCCGCCAAGTCGGCCGTGGGCGGCGGGCGGCAGCTCTCGCTCATGCTGGCCGGCGCGCAGCTCGGCATCACGCTGTGCACGCTGGGCCTGGGCCAGGTCACCGAGCCGGCCATCGAGCACTTCCTGGAGCCGGTCTTCGCCGCCGTCGGCGTGCCGGAGTCGCTGCGCATGCCGATCGCGCTGACGATCGCGCTGGCGCTGGTGACGTTCCTGCACATGGTGGTGGGCGAGATGGCGCCCAAGTCGTGGGCGCTGACGCACCCCGAGCGGGCCGCGCTGGTGCTGACGCTGCCGTTCCGCGGGTTCACGCAGCTCATGCGCCCGCTGCTGTCGTCGCTGAACGCGCTGACCAACTTCATACTGAGGCTGTTCGGCGTGCAGCCGCGCGACGAGCTGGCCACCACCAGGACGCCGCGCCAGCTCGCGATGCTGGTGGGCGAGTCGGGCCGGATGGGCCTGCTCGACCGCGAGGAGCACGACCTGCTCACCCGCGCGCTGCGGCTGCAGGCCGAGGGCATCGAACGCCTGATGGTGCCGATCGACCAGGCCGTGAAGGTGCCGCCGACCGCCGGGGCGGCCCAGATCAGGGCCAGGGCGGCCGGGAGCGGCCATCTGCGGCTGCTGGTGGGCGGCCCCGGAGGGATCGAGGGCGTCCTGCACGCCCGCGACGCCCTCCTGCAGCCCACGCGTACGGCCGGCGAGCTGTCCAGGCCGCTGCCCAGGCTCGCGTGCGTCACGCAGGTCCCCGAGGCCGTGACGGCCCTTCAGGAGGCCCGCGCGCACCTGGCTCTGGTCACCGGCCAGGGCGGTGCGGTCATCGGCATGGTGAGCCTCACGGACCTCCTGGGCGAGCTCCTGGACACCAAGGCCGCCTCGCGCGCCTACTCCCCTGCGGCGAACCCGTCGAGGTAGGCGGCGTGCTGGGCCCGCTCGGCCTCGATCAGCGAGTGGGGCTCGGCGTAGACGTGTTCGAACATCGCCGAGGGAACGGGGTCGGGCAGTTCGAGGCAGCGCCTCCGCAGCTCGGCCCCGATCTTGGCGGCATCGGCCTCGACCTCCTGGAAGAAGTCATCGCCGGTGCCCGCCGCGCTCAGGTACGCCTTGACCCGCTCGATGGGGTCGCGCCGCCGCCACGCCTCCACGTCGTCCTTGGCCCGGTAACGGGTGGGGTCGTCGGAGGTGGTGTGCGCCCCCATCCGGTACGTGAACGCCTCGACGAGCGTGGGCCCCTGCCCTGACCTGGCGTCCGCCAGCGCCTTGCGGGTGACCGCGAGGCAGGCGAGCACGTCGTTGCCGTCGACCCGTACGCCGGGGAACCCGAAGCCCTCCGCCCTGCGGTACAGCGGGATCCGCGACTGACGTTCCTGCGGCTCGGAGATGGCCCATTGGTTGTTCTGGCAGAAGAAGACGATCGGCGCGTGGCAGGCCCCCGCGAAGACGAACGCCTCGTTCACGTCGCCCTGGGAGGTCGCGCCGTCGCCGAAGTAGGCGATGGTCGCCCCGGCCTTGTCGGTGCCGATGACGCCGTCGCGCTGCATCCCCATCGCGTATCCGGTGGCGTGCAGCGCCTGCGTGCCGATCACGATCGTGTAGAGGAAGAAGTTGTGCTCGGCCGGGTCCCAGCCGCCATGGTTGACGCCCCGCCACATGGCGACGACGTCGAGCGGGTCCATCCCGCGGCAGTAGGCGACCCCGTGCTCGCGGTAGGAGGGGAAGACGGCGTCCAGGTCGCCGACGGCGCGCCCGGAGCCGACCTGGGCGGCCTCCTGGCCGAGCAGGGACGTCCAGAGCCCCAGCTCCCCCTGCCGCGCGAGCGCGACAGCCTCGGAATCGATCCGCCGGACGACCACGAGATCCCGATACAAATCCCGAATCTCATCATCCGAGACGACAAGCGGATATTCCGGATGCTCCACGCGCTCCCCGGCGGGTGTGAGCAGTTGAACCATCGACTCATCCATGAGCGGCAACTCCCCTGAACAGAACCCAGCGGCCACAGTTTGCCGTAGCCCTAAGAATCACCCGAACCCGCCCCAGGAACCAATGTGACCTAAATCACGCAAGCCACCAGAAAGCCCTCTGCAAGCGCCACGTTCTAGAGTCCGAGAGGCGCGAGGCGGTGTCACAAAGAAAATCGGTGGACTCTTGCGAAGCAAGGCGACGTACGCAACTGTGGGCCAGACCCGCGAAACGAGTAACCACCGTAATGGGGGTCCGGGGGAGAATCCCCCGGAACGCTTGTCCCCCTGGGGGTCCGGGGGTCATCCCCCGGGCAGATATGACGAAGGGACCCGAGGGAGCCGGCCTTAAGGCCAGCGACCAAGGATCCCCTAGTCACAGAGTGGGCGAGGAGGGATTTGAACCCTCACGTCCTTTCGGACACACGGACCTGAACCGTGCGCGTCTGCCGTTCCGCCACCCGCCCGTTTGTGGGTGCGGAGAAACAGTAGCACGGAACAGCCACTGGTACTGAACCCGGATACGATCGCATAAGACACGGGAGCGGAGGAGCTGGGCGCGACTGGCAACGAGCGCCACGAGACCGCCACGTGGGACGAGCGGAAACCGGGCGCCGGAAGCGTCTGGGGCCGCGATCATATGCAGGGAAGAAGGGAGGTACCCGGTGGGAGTCCTTCAGCGCTTCGAGCGAAGGCTCGAAGGCTTGGTTGAGGGGGCCTTTGCGCGGGCGTTCAAATCTGACCTTCAGCCGGTCGAGGTCGCCAGCGCGGTTCAGCGGGAGATGGATGAGCGGGCGGCGATCGTCGCGCAGGGCCGCACGCTCGTGCCCAACGACTTCGTGGTGGAGCTGTCCACGACCGACAGCGAGAGGCTTGAGGTCTACGCCGACAGCATCAGCCACGAGCTGGCCAACCTCGCCAGGGAGTACGCCAAGGAACAGGGCTACTCCTTCGTGGGACCGGTCCGGGTGCGCTTCGAGACCGCCGGAGACCTGGCTGTGGGCCTGTTCCGCATCCGGTCCGGCGTCATCCGGGGCGCGACGGTCGAGCAGGACGAGATCCGCCAGCCGGCGAGCGACCTGCCCCCGTCCAGGCCCGGGGCCTTCAACGGGCGGCCCAGGCTGCTCGTCTCCACTCAGGACGACCCGCAGGGCGACCGCTCCTACGAGCTCACCACTCCGGTGACCTTGCTAGGCAGGGGCACCGACTGCGATCTTCGTCTCGTCGATCCGGGAGTCTCGCGGCACCACGCGGAACTCCGCGTCGAGGGCCAGCTCGTGGCCCTCGTCGATCTCGGTTCGACGAACGGCACCTTCGTCAACGGCCAGCCGGTACGCAGAATCGAGCTCCAGAACGGCACGCGAGTGACCCTGGGGCGTACGACTCTGGTGTTCCGGCGCGATTAGGGGTAGACAGACGGTCCATGTCCGAGCTCACGCTGCTGCTGATCCGGCTCGCCTTCCTGGCGGTGCTGTGGTTTTTCGTCATTGCCGCAGTCGGCGTGATCCGGACTGACTTGTTCGGTTCACGCACGGCTCCCGCGGGCCCACGTAAAGCCGTGAAGCCCGCCAAACCGGTGGCCAAGCCCAAGAGCAAGAAGGGCGAGCCACGCCAGCTCATCGTTACCGGTGGCCCGTTGCAGGGCACCACCATTAACCTCACGGAGACGCCCATCACCATTGGCCGGGCGAACGACGCCACGCTGGTAGTCACCGACGACTACGCATCCAGCCGGCATGCCCGGCTCTTCCCTCAGGACGGTCAGTGGATCGTGGAAGATCTCGGTTCGACCAACGGCACGTATCTCGACCGCTTGAAAGTCACCCGTCCGACCCCGGTGCCGCTCGGTGTTCCGATCCGCGTCGGCAAGACAGTCATTGAATTGCGCAAATGACCATCGCACTCCGCTACGCCGCCCGCTCGGACGTCGGCCTCCTCCGCGAAGGGAACGAGGACTCGGCGTACGCTAGCGGCCGCCTGCTGGCCGTCGCCGACGGCATGGGCGGGCACGCACACGGCGAGGTGGCGAGTTCCGTCGCCATCGCCGCCATGGCCTCGCTGGAAGAGGCCCAACAGGGGGGTGACCTGCTCAACGCCATCGAGGCAGCGGTACGCGACGCCAACCGCAGGCTGCACGAGATGGTCGGGCGGGATCCCAGCCTCAAAGGCATGGGCACGACGCTCACCGCCATGCTCTGGAACGGCACCCAGGTCGCCCTGGTGCACGTGGGCGACTCGCGCGCCTATCTCCTGAGACGCGGCGAGCTCTACCAGATCACCCATGACCACACACTGGTGCAACAACTCGTCGACGACGGGCGCATCACGCCCGAAGAGGCGGCCACGCACCCGCAACGCTCGATCCTGCTGCGCGCGCTCGACGGCAGCGGCGAGGTCGATCCAGACCTCACGCTGCGCGAGGCACAGGTCGGCGATCGTTACCTGCTCTGTTCCGACGGCCTGTCGGGCGTGGTGAGCGCGGAGACACTGCACGCCACGCTCACCAACATCGACGATCCCGAAGAGGTCGTCCGCCAGCTCATCGACCTGGCCAACCGGGGCGGTGGGCCCGACAACATCACGTGCGTGCTCGCCGACGTGGTGGAGCTCGCCGAGGGCCAGCAGGTGCCGGTGGAGGCCGCGGTGGTCGGCGCCGCGGGCATGACCAGGCTGCGAGGAGGCGACCAGGAGACCTCGCCGGGGCGAGTGAGCGCGGTGACCGCACCCCAGCCGGCGATCACCGGTGACGACTTCGACGAGCCGGTCGCGCAGGCGGCCCGGCGTCCGGGGAAGCGTCGTCGTGTGTGGCCCGTGCTGGTCACCGTGCTCGGGATCGGCGCCGTCGCCGTGGGCGCCGGCGGTTACCTTGGATATCAGTGGACCCAGGACCAGTTCTTCGTCGGTGCTAGGGGCGACGAGGTGGTCATCTTCCAGGGGATCAAGCAGGAGGTCGGGCCGTTCCAGTTCTTCCATGTGGAGAAGAGCACGGGCCGTCCGCTCTCCAAGCTGTCCCCGGCGGACCAGGCCCTGATCAAGAGCGGCATCCCCGTCACCGACGTCGACGAAGGCGTGACGAAGATAAACGGACTGAAGTTCTCCCAGGACGACACGGGCGACGCGACCTCCACGTCGGACACGTCTCCCACTCCCACCGCCACCAAGACGAAATCGCGATAAATGGCAGAAATGCTCGCGACCCCCGCCCCGATGCCTGCCAAACGGCGGATGGCCCAGCTGGTCCTGCTCGCCATGGCGGTGCTGATCATCATGGGCGCCTACGCCAACGTGGGGCTGGCCGTCGACGGCAAGGTGCCCGCCGGCATGCTGGCCTACGGACTGGGCCTCGGCGGCCTGATGCTGGCCGCCTACCTGGTGCTGGCCAAGTTCGCGCCGTGGGCCGACCCGCTGATCCTGCCGCTGGTGACGCTGATCAACGGCCTCGGCCTGGTGATGATCTACCGGCTCGAATCGGCCGGCATGAAGGGCGCCTCCACGGCCAACCAGATCATGTGGACCGGGGTCGGCGTCGTGATGTTCTCGATCACGTTGATCGTGGTGCGCGACCATCGCATGCTGCAACGCCTGACGTACACGGCGGGCGCGGTGGGGCTGGTGCTGCTGGCGATCCCCGCGCTGCTGCCCGGCTCGCTGAGCGAGGTGCAGGGCGCGAAGATCTGGGTCCGCATCGGCGGTTTCTCCATCCAGCCGGGCGAGTTCGCCAAGCTGGCGCTGGTGGTCTTCTTCGCCGGCTATCTGGTGGCCAAACGTGACGTACTGGCGCTGGCCGGGCGGCGGTTGCTCTTCATCGACCTGCCGCGGGCCAGAGACCTCGGCCCGGTCCTCGCCACCTGGGTGCTCAGCCTGCTGGTCCTGGTCTTCGAGAAGGACCTCGGCACCTCGCTGCTGCTGTTCGGCACGTTCATCGCGATGCTCTACGTCGCCACCCAGCGCACCTCGTGGGTGCTCATCGGCATCCTGCTGTTCGTCGGCGGCGCCTTCCTCGCCGGGCAGATCTTCGACCACGTCGGCGCGCGTTTCGCCGCCTGGCTCGACCCGAGCAACCCGGTCTTCTTCGGCACGGCCCCCGTCTGCCTGGAGGACCCGCCGGGCGACCCGATGTGCAGCAAGAGCTACCAGATCATGCAGGGGCTGTTCGGGTTCGGCGCGGGCGGCATCCTCGGCACCGGGCTCGGCCAGGGGCACCCCGACCTGATCCCGCTGAGCTTCTCCGACTTCATCTTCGCCGCGACCGGCGAGGAGCTCGGGCTGACCGGCCTGATGGCGCTGCTCATGCTCTACGCCCTGCTGGTCGAACGCGGCCTGCGCACCTCGCTCGTGGCCCGCGACCCGTTCTCGAAGCTGCTGGCCGGCGGCCTGTCGTTCATCCTCGCCTGGCAGGTGTTCATCATCGTCGGCGGCGTGACGAACCTCATCCCGCTGACCGGCCTGGTCACCCCGTTCATGTCGCAGGGCGGCTCGGCCTTGCTGGCTAACTGGATCCTTATCGCGCTCCTGGTACGCATGTCAGACGCGGCGCGACGGCCCCCGCCCCAGGCGATCCAGAACGAAGGACTCACCCAGGTGTTCCAGCGATGAACAGCACTCTGAAGCGCGCGGCCGTGGCCTGTCTGGTCATGTTCGCGCTTCTGATGATCAACGTGAACATCCTCCAGGCGGTCCGGGCCGACGACTACCGCTCCAACCCGAGCAACCGCCGCAACTACTATGAGCGCTACGCCGTCGAACGCGGCCGGATCACCGCCGGCGGCAAGGTGATCGCCCAGTCGATGGAGACCGACAACAAGAACTTCAGGTTCATCAGGAAGTACACCGACGGGAAGCTCTACGCGCACGTCACGGGCTATTTCTCGCCCGAGAGCGCGAGCGCGATCGAGGGGGCCGAGAACAAGCTGCTCGACGGCTCCAGCGCCGACCTGCTGCTGCGGCGGAGCATCGACCTGTTCACGGGCGAGCCGACCAGGGGCGCGAACGTCGACCTCACGATCAACCCCAAGGCCCAGAAGGCGGCCTACGACGCGCTGCGCGCCAGCGGCAAGCGCGGCGCGCTGGTGGCGCTCGACCCGCGGACGGGCGGGATCCTGGCGATGGTGTCGCTGCCCACCTTCGACCCCGCCGAGCTGTCGGGCACCGACAAGGGCACGGTGTTCTCCCGCTACAACGAGCTGGACAAGGACAAGAACCAGCCGCTGCTCAACCGGGCCATCGCCCAGACGTACCCGCCGGGGTCGACGTTCAAGGTGGTGACGGCGGCGGCGTACCTGGAGGACGACTCCTCGCGCGGCGGCGACACCACGGTCGACGCGCCGCAGCGGCTGCCGCTGCCCAACACGAACATCAGCCTGCCCAACTACGGCGGCGCGGCCTGCGGCGCCGGCCAGGTGCAGCTCGTGTACGCGCTGGAGAAGTCCTGCAACACGCCGTTCGCCAAGATCGGCATGCAGCTGGGCTACGACAAGCTCAACGAGCAGACCGAGAAGTTCGGCATGGGCAAGCAGATCGGCGTGCCGATGTCGGTGGCCCAGAGCGACTTCGGCAGCAAGTACGACGACGCCGCGCTCGCGATGGCCTCGATCGGCCAGCGCGACAACCGGATGACGCCCCTGCAGATGGCCATGATCGCGGCCGGCATCGCCAACGACGGCAAGGTCATGAAGCCGTACCTGGTGAACAAGATCACCGACTCCAAGAACGATGTCATGGAGGAGGCCAAGCCCGAGGAGCTGACCGAGGCGGTCAGCTCCGAGACGGCGAGCAAGCTGCGCGACATGATGGTCAGCGTGGTCAACAACGGCACGGCCAACCTCGCGCAGGTGCCGGGTGTCCAGGTGGGCGGCAAGACCGGCACCGCGGAGACCGCCGACGGCGCGCCGCCGCACGCCTGGTTCATCTCCTTCGCGCCCGCCGAGAACCCGAAGGTGGCGCTGGCGGTCATCGTCGAGTCGGGCGCGGCCAACGTCGGCGCGGAGGCCACGGGCGGCCACACCGCCGCCCCGATCGCAAAGGCTGTGCTGGAGGCGGTGCTGAACAAGTGAGTGACGGTAACGTGCTGGGTCATGCGGCTCCGTAACCGCTATCTTCTGCTCTCCCGCATCGCCACGGGCGGTATGGGAGAGGTGTGGCGCGCCCGTGACGAGCTTCTGGGCCGCGAGGTCGCGGTCAAGATCCTGCGCAGTCACATGCACGCCGACCCCACGTTCCGCGAGCGCTTCCGCAACGAGGCGCGACTCACCGCCGCCCTGGCCGACCCCGGGGTGGCCCAGATCTTCGACTACGGCGAGCAGAGCGACCTGGCCTACCTGGTGATGGAACTCGTCCACGGCGAGCCGCTGTCGGCCATCCTGGGGCGCAACGGCGCTCTCGGGCCCGAGGTGGCGCTCGACGTGGTGCACCAGACCGCCAAGGCGCTGCACGCGGCCCACTCCTCCGGGATCATCCACAGGGACGTCAAGCCGGGCAACCTGCTGGTGACCCGCGAGGGCACGATCAAGGTGACCGACTTCGGCATCGCCCGCGCCCTGGAGGCCGCGCCGGTGACGCAGACCGGCACCGTCCTCGGCACGGCCCAGTACGTCAGCCCCGAGCAGGCCCAGGGTTTCCCGCTCACGCCCGCGACCGACCTCTACTCGCTCGGCGTGGTGGCCTACGAGTGCCTGGCGGGCCACACGCCGTTCCGGGCCGACAGCCAGGTGGCCATCGCGCTGCTGCACCTCAACGAGCAGCCGCCGCCGCTCGGCCCGGACGTTCCCGCCCCGGTGCGCGATCTGGTCATGTCGCTGCTGGCCAAGGAGCCGGGCATGCGTCCCTCCTCTGCGCTGGAGGCGGCCGACCGGGCGTACGTGCTGCGGCAGTCGCTGGCCGAGGGGGTCGAGCAGGGCGCCGACCTGAGCATGTTCACCGATCCCGGTGGTTTCCGGGTGCGCGAGCCGGCCACGGAGGACCAGCGGACGACCGACAGCCTCGACCCGGCGACGACGGTCCAGCACCCGCCCGGCCCGCCGGGCCGCAGCCAGGGCACCGCGCGCACGCTGGCGTTGGTCGCGACGGCCGGCTGCGTGGCCGCGGTGGGCCTGAGCGCCATCACGTTCGCCAACCGCGATGCGGCGCTGCCGCTCCCGCCGGAGATCATCGAGCCCAGCCAGACCCCGCTGGATCCCCCCGAGCTGCTCAAGCCCACGCGGACGAAGAAGCACACGCGCCGACCTCCCGCGCTTCCGGTGAAGTCGACGCGGCCGGTACCCTCGCGGTCGGCTACGGTAAGCAAGTCGGCTACTCCTACGAAGAAGCCGACGCCGAAGCCAACCCCGACCACCCGTACCCCGACTCCCACCCCCACCACCCCAACGCCAAGCAGAACACCGACAACTCCGACACCAACCGCTTCGCCGGACCCGGGTGGCACAAACCCGCCGAAGGAGGAGACGTGATGCGCTACGGGGTCGATGATGGACACCGGCGGCCCCCCGAGCAGGCCGGTACCCAAGATGAACGGTAAGGGACAGTGCAGGAAATGACTCAGCCTCGGCTACTCGGAGGTCGTTACGAGCTCGACGGTGTCGTCGGGCGCGGCGGCATGGCCGAGGTGTATCGCGCCCGAGACATCCGGCTGGACCGCATAGTCGCGATCAAGACCCTCCGCTCCGACCTTGCGCGCGATCACACCTTCCAGGCCCGCTTCCGCCGCGAGGCGCAGTCGGCGGCCTCACTGAACCACCCCGCCGTCGTCGCCGTCTACGACACCGGCGAAGACGTCACCGACGGCACCCCCGTGCCCTACATCGTGATGGAGTACGTCGACGGCAGGACGCTGCGCGACCTGCTGCGCCAGGACCGCCGGCTGCTGCCCGAACGGGCGGCCGAGCTGGTCGACGGCATCCTGCGCGCGCTCGACTACAGCCACCGCGGCGGCATCGTCCACCGTGACATCAAGCCGGCCAACGTGATGATCACGCGCGCCGGCGACGTCAAGGTGATGGACTTCGGCATCGCGCGCGCGATGGCCGACTCGGCCGCCACCATGACCCAGACGGCGCAGGTGATAGGGACCGCCCAATACCTGTCGCCCGAGCAGGCCCGCGGCGAGCGCGTCGACGCCCGCAGCGACATCTACTCCACCGGCTGCGTGCTCTACGAGCTGCTCACCGGCCAGCCGCCGTTCACCGGCGACTCCCCCGTGGCCATCGCCTACCAGCACGTCCGCGAAGAGCCGATCCCGCCCTCGCAGATCGACCGCGAGATCCCGGCGTGGGCCGACGCGATCGTGCTCAAGGCCATGGCCAAGGATCCGGCCCACCGCTACCAGAACTCGGGCGAGATGCGGGCCGACATCCAGCGGGCCATGTCCGGCATGCCGGTCGACGCCCAGACGATGGCGATGACCGGGAACTTCAACCAGGGCACCCGCATGATGACCGCCACCCAGGCGGGCCAGGGTCCGGCCACGCAGCGCACCGGCGCGATCCCGCCGTACGAGTACGGCGACGGCGACGGCGGCACCCGCGTGGGGCGGCGCAGGGCCTCCGGCGGTGGTGGCAACGGGCTCAAGACCGCGTTGTGGATCATCGTCCCGCTGCTGATCATCGGCGCCTTCGTCACGGTCGGCTACCTGGTGTTCGGCACCAAGAGCACGCCTGCCGACGCGGGGATCGTCATCCCCGCCCTGGCCACGCAGAAGCAGGATTCGGCCCAGCGCAAGCTCACCGAGCTGGAGCTGAAGTACGAGGTGGTCCAGGAGCCCAGCGACGAGTTCGACAAGGGCACGGTCATCAGGACCGAGCCCGCGGAGGGCGAGAAGGCCAACAAGGGCGACACGGTCAAGTTGTTCGTCTCCAAGGGCAAGGAGAAGGTCGCCGTTCCTGACGGCCTGATCGGCATGAGCACCGAGGACGCGATGAAGGCCCTCGACGATGCCGGGCTGCGGGGCACGATCAAGACCAAGCAGTCCTCCAAGCCCCAGGGCAAGGTCTTCGAGACCAAGCCGGCGGCCGGCACCGAGATCGAGAAGGGTGGCTCCGTCACCCTCTACGTGCCGTTCGAGCTGACCGAGCTGCCCGACGTGACCGGCTACACCAAGGAGGACGCCACCGCCACGCTCAGGGGCGCCGGCTTCAAGGTGAAGGTCTCGCCGCAGGCCAGCGACCAGGCCGAGGGCACGGTCATCCAGCAGAACCCGCCCGCCGGCCAGAAGCTGCAGCCGAACACGACGATCACGATCGTGGTGTCCACCGGCCCCGACGACACGGCCCCGCCGCCCGCCACCGAGCAGCCGACCGAACAGCCGACCGACGACCAGACGGACTTCCCGTCCGACGAGCCGACCGAGGACAACCCGATCGGCGACGACGGGCTCAACGGCTGACACAGCACGACGGGCCGCTCATCTCCCACAGGGGGATGGGCGGCCCTCGGCATGAAAGAACGCCCCCGCCGCTCGGGGGCAACGGCGGGGGCGCTCACTTGGTAGTCGCTCTGCGCGAGGCGGGTGTTACACGATTCCGCGCAGCCAATTCAGCAAGAGCCGGTGACCGTGCTCGGACAGCACCGACTCGGGGTGGAACTGGATGCCCTCGACGGGCGCCCGGCGGTGCCGCAGCCCCATGATGACCCCGTCGTCGGTACGGGCGGTCACGTCGAGGACCTCCGGGACGGTCTCCGGCAGCACGGCGAGCGAGTGGTAGCGGGTCATCATGACCGGCGACGGCAGGCCCTCGAAGACGCCCTTGCCGTCGTGCAGCACGGCGCTGGTACGGCCGTGGACCAGCTCGGGCGCGCGGGCCACGGTGGCGCCGAAGGCGACCGCGATGGCCTGGTGGCCGAGGCAGACGCCGAGCAGGGGCGTGCCGCGTTCGGCCGCGCGCAGCACCAGGGGCACGCTCACGCCGGCCGCCTCGGGTGTCCCCGGCCCAGGACTGACGAGCACGCCGTCGAAGCCGTCGGCGTCGCGCACGTCCACGACGTCGCGGGGGCGCACGTCGCAGTCGGCGCCCAGGACGCGCAGGTATTGGACGATCGTGTGGACGAAGCTGTCGTGGTTGTCCACGACCAGCACGCGGGTCATCTTCTTACGGTCACCTCGTCAAGCGTCACCGCGGGCTCCAGGAGCGGGAACACGGCATACCAGAGTACGACCCCCGCGACCACGACCAGCAGGGCGGCCGCCAGCAGCTTGGCGCGGGTGTCGCCGGGCAGCTTGCGCCAGATCCAGCCGTACATGTCATTCCTTACGCAGCTCGGTCTTCTTGAGCACGCCGTACACGATGAGGCGTTGGGCGGCGGAGTATTCGGGGTGGCAGGTGGAGAGCGTGATGTAGGCGCGGATGGGACGGATGTCGGGTTTGCCGGGCACAGGGGCCAGTACGTCCACCTCGGTGGGTTCCACGACGTCCTGTGAGGTCACACGGTAGGTGTAGCGGGCCTCGCGGGCGTCGACGACGATCTCGTCGCCGCGTTCGAGCTCGTCGAGCTCCTTGAAGGGGGCCGCGTACGTGGTCCGGTGGCCGGAGACCACGAAGTTGCCGATCTGGCCGGGCATGGCGCTGTCGGGGTAGTGTCCCGGGCCCTTCTTCAGGTGCTCGGCGTCCACGCCCTCGACGATGGCGTAGTGGTAGTCGCGGCCGAGTCTGGGGATGCTCAGCAGGGCGACGGCCTTGCCCAGCTCGATCCTGTCGACACGGCCGCGGTCGCGCTCCGCCTTGTCGGCGGCCAGCTCGCGCTGGAGCAGCAGTTGCTGGCTCTTGGTGTAGGCGCCGGTGCCCCAGAGCAGGTACGCGCAGAACAACATGAGGACCAGGCCTGCGGTGATGCTCAGCTCCCCCACAGCCCGGAGAGTGGACCGCATGTCGTCAGCGTATTCATGACATCTCCCGACGTGGGGGATCGCCATGTCGTGCGCGTGGCGACTATCCTGGGGCACGCTTCAACTACGCTTAACGAAGAGCCTGTGGACGATCCGGAAGCCCAGGCCCTCAGCAGGAGTTACCCAGTGCCCAAGTCCAAGGCTCGCAAGAAGGCGGTTTACACGCCGCCGCAGAAGTCCCAGCAGGTCAAGGTCAGCCCGCGCTGGCTGGCGCCCACCATGGTGGTGTCCTGGATCATCGGCATCCTGTGGATCGCGATTTACTACGTCGCTCCGCAGGCGCCCTTCTTCAGCGACCTCCAGAACTGGAACCTGCTGATCGGGTTTGTTTTCATCATCTTCGGTGTGGTTCTTTCCACCCGCTGGCGTTAGTTTTTTCCACAGTCTTTTCCACAGCCTGGGGAAGTCAGATGGCGCTCAGGATCGCCGAGGTCCGAGCCATCACGAGCACGGCTAGCACGGCCAGCGCTCCCGCGACCGCCAGCACCTGCCACAGGGTCCTGTTGTTCTTGGGGGCGTAGGCCAGCGCTCCCGCCAGCAGCGAGCCGGTGATCAGGCCGCCGATGTGCCCGGTCCAGCTGATGCCGGGGAACACGAAGGTGATCACCAGGTTGATCACGATGAGCATGGCGATGCCGCGTACGTCCATGTTGAGCTTGCGGCCCACCACGAAGACGGCGCCGAACAGGCCGAAGATGGCTCCGGACGCGCCCACCGTCGGCTGGCCGAGCGGGTCGAGCCACAGGCTGAGCGTGCTGCCGCCGACCGCGCTGACGAGGTAGATGGCCGCGAAGCGCACGTGGCCGAAGGCGCGTTCGAGGTAGGGGCCGATGACGTAGAGGGCCCAGCAGTTGAACAGGATGTGGAAGACGCCGGCGTGCACGAACGCCGAGCTGACCAGCCGGTAGTAGTCGCCGAAGACCGCCACTCCGGCCGGCCACATCTGCAGGGCGCCGGTGACGGAGGGCGCGAGGTATTGGGCGCCGAAGACCAGGACGTTGAGGGCCAGGATCGCCCACGTCACGTAGGGCGTGCTGACGACGGCGCCGCCGAAGGTGGAGCGGGCCTGACGGAAGCCCTGGTTGCCCTGTGCGACGCATTCGGGGCACTGGAAGCCCACGGCGGCGTCGCGCATGCAGTCGGGGCAGATGGGACGGTCACAACGCTGGCAGCGGACCCAGGTCTCCCTGCCGGGATGCCGGTAGCACGTGGGGACCGCCTCGGCGGGCTGCTCGGGCTGCGAGGGCGGGCTGGGCGGCTGGCTGGTCATGCCCAGAGCCTATGACGTACCGGACACCGCCGCGTGCCGTCGATCAGGGGCTTGAGGGCCCCAGGGGGCGGGACCCGAGGGTGGCCCGCCCCGACCGGGATCCGCTCAGCCCTGTACGCGGTCGATGGTGACCGACTCCAGGACGACGTCCTCGACCGGCCTGTCACGCCGGTCCGTCTGGGTCTTGGCGATGGCGTCGATGATCTCCTGGCCCTCGACGACCTCACCGAAGATCGTGTGCTTGCCGTTGAGGTGCGGCGTGGGCACGACCGTGATGAAGAACTGCGAGCCGTTGGTGCCCTTGCCGAACCGGACGCCCGCGTTGGCCATGGCCAGCAGGTAGGGCCGGTTGAAGTAGAGGTCCGGGTGGATCTCGTCGTCGAACTCGTAGCCGGGGCCGCCGATGCCCTGACCGAGCGGGTCGCCGCCCTGGATCATGAAGCCGGAGATGACCCGGTGGAAGATGGTGCCGTCGTAGTAACGGTCGGTGCTCTTCGCACCCGTTTCCGGATGCGTCCACTCACGGGTGCCTTCGGCGAGCTCGACGAAGTTCCGTACGGTTTTCGGCGCCTGGTTCGGGAAGAGTTCCACCTTGATAGCGCCGCGATTGGTCTTCAGATTAGCGATCAGCTTCTCAGCCACGAGACAGCTGCCCCCCTCTATGTACAGGGTTGTTTTGTGATGTTTTGAGGACAATGGCCGTTCGGCCTCCGGAGCCATCCTCCCACGGACCGCCATGATTGAGCCGCCTTGTCCAGGGAAGGTCAGGCTCGGGGCCCCAACGACAGGGGAGGTTGTCGTGTCCCTGACACTGAGAAGACGCCGCGTGACAATAGAGGTACCTGTCACGTGGATGGGCCGAATGAAGGCCCAGGCCGTCAAGACCGGCCATCGTATGGCGCCAATGGCGGACCAGGCCAAGGTGGCCACCGCCCAGCGCATCGAAGACGCCCGCTATTGGGCGGCGCCGCGGCTCGACGCCGCTGCGCACGGGTTCGAGGATCAGGTCGCCCCCAAGGTCAGCAGGATGCTGTCCTCGGCGGCCAGGAGAATCGACCCGAAACCGTCACGGTCACGGCAGTGGCCGATGATGCTGTTGCTGACCGGTCTTGCGGTCGGCGCGATCGGCTACATGGCCTATCGCCGCAACGCCCAGCAGTGGACCGAGCACATGAAGGACTCTGCCTCCGATGCATCACGCTGGGTCAGCGAGAAGGCGGACAGGACCGCACAGTCGGCGGACCGCATGGCGGGCAACGTACAGAACAAGTCGGACCAGTCATCCCGCAACATGCCCTGATCCGGCCGGGAAGCGCGCCCTCGCGGAAGCGGGGGCGCGCTTCGCGTTCCCGGCCGGACATTGACGGCTTACCAAGCGCTTGCTACAAACCCGAGCATGGCGCTGTCACCGCTCGACGATCACCCCGTGCACCAGGCCGCCCAGGTCATGCGGCACGTCGCCACCTCCGACCGCAACTTCTACGACCGCTACTACTTCAACTGCCACCCCGGCACCGACGAGCTCATGCTGATCGTCGGCCTCGGCCAGTACCCCAACCTCGGCGTCACCGACGCCTTCGCCTGCGTACGCCACGGCGACCTGCACCGCGTCGTACGGGCCTCCCGCGAGCTGGGCGCCGACCGGATGAACACCGAGATCGGCCCGTTCCGCGTCGAGGTGGTCGAAGGGCTCAAGCGGCTCCGCGTGATCCTGGAGCCGAACGAGCATGGCCTGTCCTTCGAGCTCGACTGGGAGGGCACGATCCCGGCGACCCTCGAACCCCGTCACTTCCTGCGCTCGCAGGAGCGCGTCCTGTTCGACTCGGTACGGCTGGCCCAGACCGGCCGCTGGTCGGGCAGCATCACGGTCGGCGACCAGGTGTTCCCGGTCACCCCCGACCGCTGGCTCGGCACCAGAGATCGTTCGTGGGGCATCCGCCCGGTCGGCGAGCCCGAGCCGCCCGGCATCCAGGCCAACAACCCCGGGACGTTCTACTGGCTGTACGCGCCGATGAGGTTCGACGACCACGCCATCCTGTGCATCGTCCAGGAGGACGACCGGGGGCGGCGCCTGCTGGAGGAGGCCGTCCGCGTCTGGTCGGACGGGCGGGCGGAGGAATGGCTCGGCCGGCCCGACTATCGCCCGGTCTACGCCCCGGGCACCCGTGACGTCGTGGAGGCCGTGATCGGGTTCTCGCCGCCGGGCGGCAAGCCGTTCGAGGTGCGCTGCACGCCGCTGCTGCCGGTCCATCTGATGGTCGGCACCGGGTACGGGCTGGAGCCGGACTGGAAGCACGGCATGTACCAGGGCCCGGGGCCGGTCGTGCAGGGGGTGACGTACCGGCTGCCCGACGACGCCGCCAGGATGTGGGGCCTGGTGGACGCCGTCGGCCGCTTCGAGTACGACGGGCTCGTCGGCCACGGCCTGTACGAGTACTGGGCGCTCGGCCCCCACCCGTCGTTCCCCGCGTAGTCCTACTCTGCGGACTACTCCGCGGGCTTCTCCGCCACGCAGACGATGTTGACGACCTTGCCGAGGTCCTCGATCTTCGTGGCGTTCGGCGGCAGCTCGGTCGCGGGCTGCGCGGGAACCACCTGAAGGGCCTCGCCCTGCTGGAGGGCCGCGTCCGGGGTCGTGGGCGCGGGCTCGCCGTCGGGGACGGTCGTGGCCGGCGTCGTGAGCGCGGCCTCGGTGGAGGGGGCGATCTCGACCGTCCGGCTCGGCTCGCCCTTGAGGGCCGGCACCCCGCCGTCCAGGTCCACCCGCTCGCCCGGAGCGAGGAACACCCGCACGCTCACGCTCTCGGCGAGCTTGACCTCCTTGCCGTCCGGCGTCTTGCAGGTCGCCGCGGTCGTGACGGCGACGGCGTCGGTGGCGCCATCGGGAGCAGGGGTTCCGTCGGCCATGGCGGAGCCGCCGAGGCCCGCGAGTGCGAGCACCGCCACCGTGCCGAGGACCGCGAGACGTCGTTTGAACATGCATTCTCCTCAGTGGAATCTCTTCGACGCCCCGATCGTGCGCGCCCGTACCTGAAGCGACCCTGAACGCGCCCTAAATGATCTTCAGGTTGGCTTTAGGTTCGCTCAGGCACTCTGGACGTCGTGCGAGTGTTGCTGGTGGAGGACGAGGAGCGGCTGGCCGACCTGATCAAGGGCGGCCTGGCGGGCGAGGGCTTCGCCGTGGACGTGGCCCATGACGGGCGCGACGGCCTGTGGATGGCGACCGAGAACAGCTACGACGTGATCGTCCTGGACGTGATGTTGCCCAGAATGAACGGCTACACGGTCTGCTCCCGGCTGCGCGAGGCCGGCGACTGGACGCCGATCATGATGCTCACCGCCAAGGACGGCGTCTACGACGAGGCCGAGTCGCTCGACAACGGCGCCGACGACTACCTGGCCAAGCCGTTCTCGTACGTGGTGCTGCTGGCCAGGCTGCGTGCCCTGGTCCGGCGCGGCGGGACCGAGCGGCCGGTGTCGATCACGGTCGGCGACCTGGTGATCGACCCGGCGGGGCTGCGCTGCCGCAGGGGCGAGGTCGGGATCGGGCTGACGCCGAAGGAGTTCGCGGTGCTGCACGCGCTCGCCCGCCGGGCCGGGGAGGTGGTCTCCAAGGGCGAGCTGCTGGCCCAGGCATGGGACTTCTCCTACGACGGCGACCCGAACATCGTCGAGGTCTACATCAGCGCCCTGCGCCGGAAGATCGACCTGCCGTTCGGCAGGACGACGCTGGTGACCGTCCGGGGGGCGGGCTACCGGTTGGAGGGGGCATGAGGGCGCTGCCGGCCGGGTTGTCGTCGGTGCGGCTGCGGGCCACGCTCGCGGCGACGCTGGTGGTGGCCCTGGCGCTCGGCGTCGCCGTCCTGGTGCTGGTCGTGGCGTTGCGCGGCACGCTGGAGGGCAACGCGGGCGCGGAGGCGGCCAGGCGCGCCGAGGCCGCGGCGCCGTACGCGGAGACGGTGCGGGTCGTGGAGGCGGCGCCCAAGGGGACCGTGCCGAGCGAGAAGTCCACGAGCGCGGCCCGCCTCACCGAGGCGGCCACGGTCAAGCTGGACGACCTGTCCGTGGTCCGGCTCGGCGACCCCGACCTCGTGCTGGCCACCCGTGCCACCGATTCGACCGCCCTGTGGGCGCGGCCGGCGGACTACGCCGTCGCCGGCCTTCAGGTGACCACGCCGACCGGCCCGGCCACGCTCTGGTCGCGGGTCTCGCTGGACGGTGTGGAGCAGGCCGTACGGGCCCTGTACGGTCTCCTGCTGCCCGGTGTGCCCGCCTTGCTCCTTGTGGTGGCTGGAATGACCTGGTTCTCCGTGGGCCGCGCGCTGGCCCCCGTGGCCGCGATCAGGGCCAAGGTGGCCGACATCACGGCCCGCGACCTGCACCAGCGGGTCCCCGTACCGGGCTCGAAGGACGAGATCGCGGCGCTGGCCGTCACCGTGAACGGCACCCTCGACCGTCTGGAGACGGCCGTGGGCCGGCACAAGCGGTTCGTCGCCGACGCCGCGCACGAGCTGCGCAGCCCCATCGCCACCCTGCGCGCCCGGCTGGAGCTGGCCGAGCAGAGCGAGCTCACCCGCGAGGCGCTGGCCGACGTCGAACGCCTGCAGTCGCTGGCCGCCGACCTGCTCATGCTGGCCAAGCTGGACGCCGGCGAGCCGCTGCGCACCGACGAGCTCGACCTCGGCCAGGTGGCGGCCGAGGAGTCCCTGCGCGCCAGGCGGCGGCCCGACGTGCGGGTGGAGCTGGACATCGAGCCCGACGTGGTGATGAACGGCTCGCGCGCCCACCTCGACCGGCTGGTGACCAACCTGGCCGACAACGCGGTACGGCACGCCGCCTCGACCGTGTGCGTACGGGTGCGCGCCGAGGAGGGCGAAGCCGTGCTCGAAGTGCGGGACGACGGCCCCGGGATCCCGCCGGAGCAGCGTGAGGCCGTCTTCGGCCGCTTCACCAGGCTGGACGAGGCCAGGGCGAGGGACGCCGGCGGCGCGGGGCTCGGCCTGCCCATCGCCAGGGACATCGCCCACCTGCACGACGGGACGCTCACGTACACGGAGGCCGGTTTCGTGGCCAGATTTCCCCTGCGGATCACCTGAACCGCGGGCCACCCTCGCACGTGTGGATGGTTGAAGGAGGCAACCATGCTCACACGCCGTGCATTGATCACCCGAGGTGGCGCCGCAGGGGCGGCCGTGCTCTTCCTCTGGCCGAAGGCAGCCGAGGCGGAGACGGAGGCGGCCGGTCCCCTACTGGCCAGTACGAAGAGCATTCCCGTAGGCGGCGGCCGGATCGTCAAGGGCAAGTACGTGATCACCCAGCCGAAGAAGGGCGTCTACCGGTGTTTCAGCGCCAAGTGCACCCACCAGGGCTGCACTGTGGCGAGCGTGAGCCGTGGCACGATCAACTGCCCGTGCCACGGCAGCAGGTTCAGCGCCTCGACCGGCGCCGTGGTGAACGGCCCCGCCAAGCTGCCGCTCGCCCGCAAAAAGATCAAGGTGACGAAGGGGACGATCAGCCTGGCGTGACCGGCAGGACGTAGTTCGTGCTGCGCTGGAGGATCTCGAAGCCGGAGCGGGCGTAGACGCTGACGGCTCCTGTGGGGTTGTCGGCGTCGACACCCAGCCCGGTGGTGTCGAACCCCTGGGCCCGGAAGGCGGCGAGGGCGTGCGCGATCAGCGCGCTCGCCACGCCCTTGCCGCGCCACTCCCTGAGCGTGCCGATGATCTGGATCCAGGCGCGGCGTTCGCCCGACTGCTCGTTGTAGCCCTCGAAGGTGTGGGTGATGAGCACGCCCACCGCCCGGTCCTCGTACAGGGCCAGGTACGACGAGCCGGGCAGGAAGTTGCGGGAGCCGACGATGTAGTCCCGCCAGCTCTCGGGCGTGTGCGGGACGCTGCCCCAGTGGTCGAGGAACGACTCGTTGCGTACGTTGCGGGCGCCTTCGTCCAGGTCGGGCGACCAGGGCACGATGGACACGCCGGGAGGCGGCGTGAAGGCCGGCAGGTCGCCCGACAGCGGGCGGCCCATCTCGGCGAACCAGCGGCCGGCGGTGAACCCCGTCCCCTCGGCCAGCGCCTTGAGGCCCTGGTTGCTGTCGGGGGCGTTCAGATGGATCTCCAGCGGGACGCCGGGGAACACCTTCTCGCTCAGCGGCGGCGCCGTGGCGAGGCTCCAGTCGATGAGCCGGCGGCCGAGCCCGCGCCTGCGGTGGGCCGGGTGCACGCCGCCCCACAACCGCATGACATGGGACTCGGTGGCCGACTGCCGGACCGGCAGGTAGCCGAAGGCGACGATCCGGCCGCCCTCCCTGGCCGCGAGCGTGCCCGCGGCCAGGTCGATCAGGTGGTGGCCGAGCTGCTCCCTGACGTCGTCGAGGTCGTGCACCTCGCCGGTGTGGTCCTCGGCCTCGATCGCGGCCAGGAGGTCGGTGAGCGCCTCCGCGTCGTCAGGGGTCAGCGGTTCCCACGCCAGGCTCATGGCCAGCAGCCTAGGCCAGCCTGGCGAAACACCCCAATTCTTTTCCTATGGCGGCGATCCGCTCGGCGAACGCCTCCCGCGTCCGCCGCCCGAACCCGATGAAGAGCCGGTTGGCCAGGGCCACGCCCCAGCGTCCCCACTCGGCCACGTCGTAGACGCGGTGCTCCACGCGGGAGCCCTCGGGGTGCGGGAGCACGGTCCATTCGCCCCGGTACCACCAGCCGCCCTGGTAGGCGACGGTGTGCCCGCTCTTCTCGACGGTCATCGGATGGCCGGGCGGCGAGCCCACGAGGGCCTGCCACACCTGCTCGACCGGGGCGCCGACCACCCCGGCCACCTCGGTGATCAGCCGCTTCCTCACGGCTTGCTCACCCGGCTGTTCTGGAAGGAGGCGAACCGCCAGCCTTCCGGCGTGCGCAGCGCGGTCAGCGAGATGACGGACGTCCTGCTCGGGTCGGGCACGCCGTCGACCGACGACGTGCCGCCCGCGATCACCAGCGCGACGTCGTCGGTCAGCGGCCTGACGATCGGCTCGGGGCCGCCCTCCGCCAGCTTGACGGAGGTCCTGAACAGCGCGCGGTGGGTCTCCTCGATGGCCTGCCTGCCCTTCAGGTGCAGGCCGAAGAACGTGATGTAGTCGGCGTCTTCGGTGAACAGACCGGCGTAGCCGGCGGAGTCGCCGGCGTTCCAGGTCTGCGTCATCCGCTCCAGCAGACGCGTGATCTCCTCGGACATGGCACAGCTCCCTTCGTCGCGGCGCCTATCCTTGGGAGTTACGGGTCCGGGCAGGGCAGGCGCCGTGTTCGGATGTCCGGCCGCCGGGGTGTTGGCGCATCCCGGCGGCCCTTCTCTCACCTCTCGGCCGTGCTGGTCCAGGTCAGTTCGCCCTGGTCGAGCCGGTCGAGAAGCTTCCTGATCCAGGCGAGCTCGGCGGTGTGCAACGCCTGCTCGCACTCGACCTCCAGCATGAGGATCTCGGGCAGGCCGCTGTCGTTCATGGCCTTGATGTGACCCTCCATCCCGGCGAGCACCCCTTCGAGGGTGGCGGCGCGGGCGCGTAGCGCGCGCTGCGCCTCGGGCAGCGGCAGGCAGCCGATCAGCGAGATGGCGGCCACGAAGACGCGCCGGTCGGGATCGGGCTGCTCCAGCAGCCGCCGGAGCCGGGTGACCAGCTCCTCGCGGCCCTCGTCGGTGATCTCGTAGACCGTGCGCTCGGGCCGGCGGCCCTCGCGGTCGGTCTTGGCGGGGACGATCAGCTCGTCCGCGGCCAGCCGCTCGACCGCGTGGTAGAGGCTGCGCGGCAGGCCGGTGATGTAGTCCTTGTGCGTGTCGATGATGAAGCGGTGGAGCTCGTAGGGGTGGCTCGGGTGCACCGTGAGCAGGGCGAGCACGGTCAGGTCGACCAGCCCCTTGCGTTGCGCCATGTTGCCACCCTCCATATTGCAACTTGCAATATAGCCTACCCGTCGAGCTGAAGGAAGGCGCGCTCGATCGCCTGCCTCGACACCTCCTCCGGGTACGGGAACCGCCTGATCGAGTCGCGCAACCCCTCCACGTGGGCCTTAGCGGCCAGATCGGCAACCAGGGCGAGCTCGGCCTGCTGGTTCCGGACGAAGGCCCGGTCGACCACGGCGCCGTGCCCCGGCACGAACACCTGCTCGGGCAGCGCGGCGAGCATCGCGGCCGTCGTGGCCGGCCAGTCGAGCGGGTAGGAGTCGCTGAACGCCGGTGGCGCGCCCTCCTCGACCAGGTCGCCGGCGAACACCACGCCGGCGTCCGGCACGTGCAGGACGATGTCGTTGCTGCTGTGCCCGAGCCCGAAATGCCGTAAGTGCACGATGCGCCCACCGATGTCCAGGCTGGCGGAGGTGGTGAAGGTGTGGTCGGGCGGGGCGATCGTGACCTCCTCGATCTCCGCGCGGCGGTCGGACAGGCGTTCCATGACGTTCGCGCGGTGCTGACCGCCGTAGAGGTCGATCTCCTCGGCGCACCGGACGTGGCTCCAGATCTCGCCGGGGCGGAAGAGCGCGTTGCCGAAGTAGTGGTCGAAATGCGAATGACTGTTCACGACCGTCCATGGGTGGCCGGTGATCGTACGGATCGCGTCGATCAGGTCGGCCGCCTCCCGGTGGGAGCTGCGGGTGTCGAGCACCAGGCAGTGCCCGTCGCCCACGATCAGGCCCGTGTTCATGTCGAAGGACTCATGGCGACGTACGTAAACCCGGTCGCCGACCTCCTGCCACCGCTCGTTCATGGGAACGAACCCTACTTTTCGGGCTTCCCGCCGGTCATCCCTGCAGGTAGGCCAGCACGGCCAGGACCCTGCGGTGGCCGTCGGCCTCCGGCGGCAGGTCGAGCTTGGTGAAGATGCCGGCGATGTGCTTGGCCACGGCGGCCTCGGTGACGACCAGCTCCCTGGCGATCGAGGCGTTCGAACGTCCTCCGGCGATCAGGCCCAGCACCTCCTGCTCGCGCGGGGTGAGCCTGGCCAGCGGGTCGCGCCGCCGCCGCAGGAGCTGGCGGACCACCTCGGGGTCCACGACCGTGCCGCCCGCGGCCACCCGGTCGAGCGCGTCGACGAACTCGCGTACGTCGCCGATGCGGTCCTTCAGCAGGTAGCCGACGCCCGCGCCGTCGCCGGACTCCAGCAGCTCGGCCGCGTACGTCTGCTCGACGTACTGGCTGAGCACGAGCACGGCCAGCTCCGGGAAACGGCGGCGCAGGTCGAGCGCGGCGCGCAGGCCCTCGTCGGTGAAGTGCGGCGGCATCCGCACGTCGGTCACCACGGCCTCCGGCCGGTGCTCGGCGACCGCGGCGACCAGTGCGTCCGCGTCGCCGACCGAGGCCGCGACGGTGTGGCCGAAACGTTCGAGCAGCCCGGCCAGCCCCTCGCGCAGCAACACGGCATCCTCAGCGATCACGACGCGCACGGGATCTCCACTCGTACCAGGGTCGGCCCGCCCGGCGGGCTGGACAACGACAATCTTCCCCCGACCACGGCCAGCCTGTCGGCCAGGCCGGTCAGCCCGGTCCCCTTGGCCGGGTCGGCGCCGCCCGCGCCGTCGTCGCGCACCTCGACGGCCAGCGTGCCGGCCGCCGTACGGGCGGTGACCGCCGCCCTGGTGGCGCCGCTGTGCCTGGCCACGTTCGCCAGCGCCTCGCTGACCACGTAGTACGCGGTGACCTCGACGGGGCCGGGCAGCCGGCCCAGTTCGTCGGCGTCCACGTCGACGGGCACCGGGGAACGTCCGGCCACGTCGCGGATCGCCGCGCCCAGCCCCCGGTCGGTGAGCACCTGCGAGTGCACACCCCGGATCAGCTCGCGCAGCTCGGCCAGCGCCTGCCTGGCCTCGTCGTGGGCCACGCCGAGCATCCGGGCCAGCGGGGAGTCCTCGGGCACGTCCAGCCTGGCGATGCCGAGCGTCATCGACAGCGCGACCAGCCGCTGCTGAGCGCCGTCGTGCAGGTCCCGCTCGATCCTGCGGCGCTCCATCTCGAACGCGTCCACCAGGCGCGCCCGCGACCGCATGACCTCGCTCAGCTCGGACCCGGCCGGCGCGAGCACCGCCCTGACCATCGCGCCCCGCGCCCCGCCCCACGCCGTGACCGTGTACGCCGCCACCGGCAGCAGCAGCACCCCCGCCACGCCGGCCGCCACCCCGACGACCGGGATGACCTGCGGCTGGACCACGGGCGACAGGATCAGCAACACCGGCCCCGCGACCGTGAACCCCAGCATGACCAGGTCGATCCACCACATCGCGAACACCGTCATGACCGCGACCCCGGCCTCGCGCCTGCGCCGGTCAGGCACCACCGGCAGGGGCGCGCTGTCCACCAGCCGCAGCCGCCGGCGTTCGAGCCAGGCGAGCGGCGGCACGACCAGCACCAGCAGCACCGGTACGAGCAGCAGGCCCACCGGCGGCCCGGCAAGCATGACCACCGTGACCCCCAGGCCGACGGCCGCCCCGGGCACCACGCTGACCAGCAGGTACGCCGCGCACCGCCACGGCCAGGCCGACCGGAGGAAGGCAGGCGGCCGCTGCGTGAGCGCTTCGAGCGCGGTCCTGTTTCCCACCTCGTGACCGTATCGAGGACGGGGAACGGCACGCAGTAGTGCAGGGTCTACCGTCGGCGGCTCAGCCCGCCATCAGCGGCTCGGCGGCCGTACGCAGCTCCGCGCTGAACGGCGTGGGCCGGAAGGTCTGCGGGTCGAGGTTGACGTTCACGCGGTAGCCCTCGGCGTACACGATCGAACGGTCCCGCGACAACACACGGAATCCGTAGACCCCGCTGGTACGGCCCATCCGGTCCATCCAGAAGTCCACCAGCACCTCACCCGCGCCCATGACCGGCGCATTGTACGTGATCTTGAATTCGCGTACGGCCAGGTAGAGATCCTTGAACCGGGAGACCGCCGGGTCGAAGCTCCACCCCTGCTCGGCCCAGTAGGCGGAGATCGCGCGCTCGACGAGCAGGGCGTAACGCGAGTTGTGCAGCAGGCCCATCGCGTCGAGGTCGTCGAAGTGCACCTGGACGGGTCGGGTTTGGGTCACGCGAGCTCCTTCAATCGGTCATGGACGGCACGGCGGGCCCGTTCGTAGGCGGCATCGCCCCGGCCGAGCAGGCGGGTGTGGGTGACCACGGCCTCGCCCAGGGCGTCGATCTCGTAGGCGAGCTGCGCCGGGTCGGTCTCGGGAGGCAGCTCGCCCAGCTCGACCGCCTCGCGAACCAGCCGTTCGATGAACCCGAGCCAGTCGGCCATCGCCCTGACCACCCGTTCCCGCACCGGGCCCGGACGGTCGTCGAACTCGACCTGGACGGTGAAGAAGAAGCAGCCGCCGGGGAGCACGCCGTTCTCGTAGAAACGCAGGCGGGCCTCGTGCAGGGCCAGGATGCGGGCCACGCCCCGCGGGGCCTGGAGGGCGGGTTTGACGATCTCGTCCGACCACTGGCGGACGGCCCGTTCGACGGTGTCGAGCTGAAGTTGCTCCTTGTCGCGCCAGTGGGCGAAGAAGCCTGCCTTGCTGACCCCGGCGGCCTCGGCCAGCCTGCCCAGGGTCAGCCCGTCGAGGCCGTGCACCGAGGCCAGTGACACGGCCTGTTCGAGGATCGCCTCACGGCTGCGCCGGCCGCGCGCCCGGCGACCGTCTTCCTTCACGTCGGCCATGCCGCCAGCATACATTAACGACCGATCGTTCATATTGGTGGCCCGGGCTCTGCCGGTCAGCTTCTGCCGTAACGGACCGCGACCTCGTCGAACATCCTGACCGCCGCCGCCGTGTCCACGTCCGCGAGCGGCCGGCCGAGCTGCGGGTCCTGGCCGCCGAGGCCCGACTCCCGCTCGACGATCCGGGCGACCTGGTACATCAGGTCCACGACCCGGCTCGCCGCGTCGCCGTGCCACCAGTACGGGACGCTGATCCCCCAGGCGCCCTCCCAATGGTTCACGGTGATGCCGGTGCCCTCGTGTTCGAGGTCCCAGTTGGGCGGGTCCTCGAAGATCTTCACGTCACCGAGGAGGTCGCGGGCCTGGGTGACGACGTTGTTCCAGGCCGCCAGGTCCGGCGGGCGCGGCTCGTCGCCATCGGGGCCGAAGTAGAGGTCGTAGCTCATGGTGGACGAAGGTAGTGCCGATCCCCACCGAACCTGCGCGAAATACGCCGAACAACCACAACCAGCGCAAGCACCACTCGATCCTCACCGCCGGCCGCCTCCCGGCGGACGTCGTCGACGAGTCGGGCTCATATTCTCCGGGCACGCTCACGGAACTCCAGTCCCTCGAACGTTCCCGACGTACGCCAGCGGTCGATATAGGAGAAGTACGCCGTCGCGCCCTGTGGATGGCCGATGTTGAGACGGCCCTTCATTCCCGGGTCGCGGCCCTCGTTGTTGTAGTAGCCGGGTGTGCAGTCGGCGGAGGCGCCCAGGATGCCGCCCGGCCCGGACAGCAGCAGCTCGATCCAGGCGTTCTCGGCCTCCTCGGTCACCTCGATCTCGTCGAAGCCGTGGTCGAGGGCGTGCCGGATGGTCATGGCGATCGTCCGGCCGGCCTCCGTCAGGTTGTGCGGGATGTTGGAGATGAGGTTCGCGCCCTGGGCGGGCTGGACGATGAAGGCGTTCGGGAAACCGTGCACGTGGATGCCGTGCAGGGTGCGCATGCCCTCCGCCCAGCGGTCGGTCAGCCGGACGCCGTCGCGGCCGGTCAGCTCGTAGCCGGCGCGGCGGGTGTAGTCGGTGGTGACCTCGAAACCCGAGGCGTAGATGACGCAGTCGACCTCGTACTCGACGCCGGCGACCACCACGCCGCGCTCGGTCACGCGCTCCACGCCCTTGCCGTCGGTGTCGACGAGACGGGTGCCGGGCACGTTGAACGCCTGAAGGTACTCGTCGTGGAAGCAGGGACGCTTGCAGAGCTGGCCGTACCAGGCCTTGAGCTTCGCGGCGGTCTCGGGGTCGTGGACGATCGTGTCCACGCGGGCCCGGATCTCCTCCATCTTCTCGAAGTCGCAGTCCTCGTACGCCCGCGCCATCTTCTCCGGGGTCAGGTCCTCGGGCGGGAGCGCCGCGATGCGGGCGCGGACCCGGCGGGCGATGTCGGTCCAGCCGTCCATCACCAGGTCCTCGCCGGTCAGGCCGCCGGTCTGGTTGCCGGTGAAGTTCTCCAGCCAGCGTTGCTGCCAGCCCGGGGTCGCGATCCCGGCGAACCAGGCGGGGTCGGTGGGCCGGTTGTCGCGTACGTCCACGGACGAGGGGGTGCGCTGGAACACGTACAGCTCGGCGCAGGCGCGGGCCAGGTGCGGCACGCACTGCACGGCCGTCGCGCCGGTGCCGATGACGGCGACGCGCTTGCCGGCCAGCCGGTCCATGGGCGCGCCCGAGGGGTCGCCACCGGTGTAGTCGTAGTCCCATCGGCTGGTGTGGAACGAATGCCCGCGGAAGTCGTCGATGCCCGGGATGCCGGGGAGTTTGGGTACGTGCAGCGGGCCGATCCCCATGACCACGAACTGGGCGGTGAACGCGTCCCCGCGGTTCGTACGGACGGTCCAGCGCGACCGGGAGGCGTCCCATTCCAGGTCCTGGACCTCGGTGTGGAAGAGGGCGTCGTCGTACAGGCCGTAGTGCTTGCCGATGCGGCGGCAGTGTTCGAGGATCTCGGGGGCGTGCGCGTACTTCTCGGTCGGCATGTGGCCGGTCTCCTCCAGGAGCGGCATGTACACGAACGACGCGGTGTCGCACTGGGCTCCCGGGTAGCGGTTCCAGTACCAGGTGCCGCCGAAGTCGCCGCCCTTCTCGACGATGCGCACGTCGTCGATGCCCGCCTCCTTGAGCCGGGCGCCGGTGACGAGCCCGGCGAACCCGCCGCCGACGAAGGCGACCGTCACGTGGTCGGTCTTCGGGGCGCGTTCCGTCCTCGGTGTGTACGGGTCGTCGAGGTAGTGGGCGAAGCGGCCGGTGAGGCGGACGTACTGGTCGTTGCCGTCAGGTCGGAGCCGTTTGTCGCGCTCTTCGAGGTATTTGCGGCGGAGGGCTTCTTTGTCCATGCGTCCTCCGGGGACGACGAGGTACCGAATTCCAGAATGTCATTCGCGAATCTCGTTCGACAAGGGCCGCGGGAGGCGGGCCCGTACCCGGGCGAGGACGGACGGGCCAGGCTCGACCTGTGCCCGCACCTCGTCCGGCGCGACTTCGGCTCAGCGGCTCCCTACGGGCGCAGCGCCCTGAGCGCGCTCTCCCAGACGTAGGTGTCGTTGCCGTCGCCCGTGCTCGGGTCGTGCGGCTCGAACTGCCCGGGGCCGAGCAGGACGTGCACGCCCTCCGCGCGCAGTTCCGCGACACTGCGCAGGAAGGGCGCGCGGGCGGCGAGCGCGCTGTTGACGAAGGGCAGGACGACCACGGGGATGCCGAGCCCCGGAGCCTCGGCCAGCAGGCCCAGCGCGTAGGTGTCGGCGATGCCCCCGGCGAACTTGTTGATCGTGTTGTACGTCGCCGGCGCCACGATGATCGCGTCGGCCCTGGGCGGCCTGGGCTCGTGCGGCTTGCGGTAACGGCTGCGGACCGGGCGTCCCGTCCGGCGTTCCAGCTCGGGCACGTCGATGAAGTCGAGCGCCGACGGCGTGGCGACCACCTGGACGGTCCACCCCTCGTCCTGGGCCGGGCCGACGAGCCGGCCCACGTCGCCGGCCGGACCGGCCGCGCACACGATGACGTAGAGGCTCCTGCCGGGGGTGGTCACGCGGCTCGCCGCCGTGTGGGTGTCTTCACGGTTGAGATCGTAGAGCGCCCGCCGGGGCTTCGACGTCCCGTACGCGGGCGGCGACCTCGTGGGTCAGGTGGCGGGCCAGCACCTCCAGGGCGGCGACGACCTCGCCGACCACGCCGGGGTCCGGGTCCGCGAGTGCCGCGCCGAGCGCGTCGTCGATGGTGGCGGCCCGGACCTCGGCGACCCGGGCGGAGGGCGTCGCGGCTGGACGGATGAGCCGCCGCCGCCGGTCGGCCGGATCGGACGCGCCCTCGACCGACCCGGTCGACTCCAGCCGGGCGACGGCCGTGGACACCTGGCTCTGCGGCAGGCCGGTCCGCGCCGCTACCTCGCTGACCGTCGTGCCGGGATGGGCGACCACGTCGCCGAGGACGACGAGCACCGTACGGACCGAGCCCCGCGCGCCGTCCCCCTTGGGCTGGGGCATCGCCTGCTCGCCGATCTTCATGAGGGTCCGGCCGAGCAGGAAGAGTTCGACTCCGTTCATGGGCCCAGAATACATCTAACTTGATACATCTAATTCGATGGATTATGGTCTGGAGGCGAGATCACGTCCAACCGAGGAGACTCCGCCATGACCGTCCTTTCCGTCCCGGGTGCCAACCTCCACTACCAGGTCGAGGGCAGCGGGCCCGTCCTGCTGCTGTCCCAGAGCGGCGAGGGCGACGCCGACCGCACCGTCGACCTCGTGCCGCTCCTGGCCGACACGTTCACGGTCGTCACCTACGACCGGCGCGGCCTGTCACGCAGCGTCCTCGACCCGGCCGCGCCGCCCGTCACCATGGCCGACCACGCCGACGACGTGGCCCGGCTGCTCGCCGAGGTGGCCGACGGGCCCGCGCTGATGGCCGGGTTCAGCATGGGCGCGGCGATCGGCCTCCAGGTCGCCGCAAGTCATCCCGGCGTGCTCGGCACGCTGATCGCGCACGAGCCCGTCATGCCGAACCTGCTGCCCGACGCCGGCCGCGCCGACCACGTGGCCGAGCTGACGGCCATCCAGCAGGCGTACGCGGCCGGCGGGCTGACGGCGGCCCTCCCCGCGATCACCCGGCACCTCGGCATCGACCCGGCCCACGACGAGACCGAGGACGGGCTCACCCCGCAACCGCTGACGGCCCGGCGGCAGGCCAACTTCGGGTACTTCATCGGGACGGAGTTCACGGCGGTCACGAAGGATGCCCTCGACCCGGCGCGGCTGGTGCACACCGGGACGCGGGTGATCCCGGCGATCGGCCGTACGACCCGACCGTCCGTGCACACCTACCGCTGCGCGCTCGCGCTGGCCGAGCTGCTCGGAGTCGAGCCGGTCACGCTTCCGGGCGGCCACAACGGCAACACCGCCTTCCCCCACGCGACCGCCCGGATCCTCAAGACGCTGCTCACCACCCCCGAAGCCCTCGGCGAACAGGCCTCGGACCTCTGACGGGTAGCCGGGATGGTCAGCGGCAGGTACGGAGCATGTTCGCGAGGGCCACGCGCTCGCTTCGCGTGACGGACAGGCGGTAGTGGTGTTTCACGGTGATCCACGAGGTCGCGTAGCGGCACCAGTAGGCGCGGCGGCGCGGGCGCCAGCTCTGCGGCCCCTGCCCGCCCTTGGCGATGTTGGCGGAATGGCTGACGGTGACCAGCTCAGGACGGGTGAGGTCGTTGGCGAAGGCCCGCCGTCGCGCCTGGCTCCACCTCTTGGCGCCGGAACGCCAGGCGTAGGCCAGCGGTACGACGTGGTCGACGTCCACCAGGCGCTCGCTCTTCAGTCGTTTCCCGTCGTACGGGCTGTACCAGACGCCCTTGACCGGGTGGCAGGCGGCGTTCCTGCGTACCCGCCGGCCGTCGCGGGCCAGGACCGTCTCCCGTACGTCGCACCTTCCCTTGTGGCGTCCCCACTTCGGCTGGAACCGGCGATGGCTGTAGCCGCGCAGCGATAAGGGCCTGGCGACGCGGAGTTGCGCCAGCATGCGGCGGGCCCGTGCCGCGGCGGCGTCGGCCTCGGCCCGCGTACGGACGCGGGCCTGCGCGGACGCCGGCTGCGGGGCGGCGATGACAGCGGCGATCGGGATGACCAGGAACGCGAGGACGGCCAGCAGGACGGCCCGTCTCAGGAAGATCATGCTTTACCCCATACCCACCCGCGGCGGACGTGCTCCAAGTGGATGGCCAGCCCGCCGCAAGCGGGGGTGCGTACCTTCCAGACCATGAGAAAGAGCCTTCCCCTCCTCGCCCTTCTGACGGCCGCCGCCGTGTTGCCCGCGGCCGCGCCCGCCTCGGCCTCCTCCAGCGGACAGGCCAGGACCCTCTCCTTCCGCGGCATGACCCTGACGATCCCCGCCGACTGGCAGGTACGCCGCGAGGGTGACCACGTCGTGGTGGTGACCGGGTTGTTGTGCAAGAAGGCCGAGCCGTTCGCCCCCGACTGCGAGAGCTTCTGGATCTTCGGGCCGAAGGAGTACACGAACGTGCCCGTCGGGGGCGGTTCCGTCACGTACACGGGGAAGCAGCAGTTCCATCCGTTCAGCGGCGTGATCCCCTGCCCGTTCAACTCCAACCAGAGCTGGTATCCCGGTGAGAAGGCGTCCTACCGGGGGCTGCGGCCGGTGGGCGCCGGGCACAAGGCCCAGTACACCACCTGGCCGAACAGGTGCGTGACGAACAACACCGGCCGTACGACGGCGAAGTGGACCCAGCGCGAGTGGTTCCTGCCGCAGTCCAAAATCCTGGTGGTGGACGTCTGGAACACGTACGGGCTGCCGGGGGTGCTCAAGCGGGCCCGCTGGACGTGACGAACCCCCATCAGGCCGACGACGAGGACGGCGTCCAGCCGCGGGAGCTGGGGGCCTACTTCGTGCTCCGCGAGGCCGTCAGCCTCCTCGAACACCAGGTGGAACAGCAACTACGCGCCGACGGCGGCCTCAGCCCCGTGCAGTTCCAGCTCCTGGCCCGCCGCCAGCACGCCCCCGGCCCCCTGACCATGACCCAGCTGGCCGACGGCGTCGTCTACAGCCGCAGCGGCCTGACCTACCAGGCCGCCCAGCTGGAGAAGGCCGGGCTCGTCACGCGCGGCGCCACCCCGCACGACGAACGCGCCACCCTGGTCACCATCACCGACGAGGGCCGGGCCGTGCTGGACCGCGTCCTGCCCGGCCACGTGCGGCTCTCCCGCCGCCTGCTGTTCGATCCCCTGTCCGACGCGGACGTCCACCGACTCGGCGACATCATGACCCGTGTACGCGACCACATGCGCACCCGTCCGCCCCGCTCCGCCGCCCCGCGCGGACACGGGCCCAAGCCCGCCGCCCCGGAATCGTGACGCGCTTGGTCATCGGCGACGGGTACGCGGCGTACGAGGGGCCGTCGACCGACAACTCCCTCCACCGTCACGCCGCCTTCCAGGTGACCGCCGCCGTGGAGGGCGAGGTGGTCGTCCTCGACGAGCACGGGACGGCTCACCGCGGTGCGGCCCTGATCATCCCGCCCATGATGCGGCACCGCATGCCGGGGGCGCCGGTCGTACGCATCTGGTTCGTCGAACCGCAGTGCTCGTTCGCGTCCGGACTGCGCGAGCGCTGCGGCGCCGGGATCACCCCGGCCGCCGACCTGCGCGGCCTGCGCGAGGAGGACGTACGCCCCGCCGGGCCACCGCAGTCGTCGGGCGCGCCCAGCCCGCGCCTGAGGGCGGCGATGGAGGCGCTGGCGGCCGGCGGGAACCTCCCGATCAGCCGCGCGGCCGAGGCCGCCGGTCTGTCCCCCCAGCGCCTGCGTGCCCTGGCCAGGCTGCACCTCGGCATGCCGCTCGCCCGGTGGCGCATCTGGCGGCGGCTCACGCACGCGGCCCACGCGCTGGCCGAGGGCCGGTCGATCGCCGAGGCGGCGCTCGACGACGGCTTCGCCGACCAGGCCCACTTCCACCGGCAGTTGCGCGACATGCTGGGACTCACGCCCGGCACCGTCCTGCCGCTGCTGCGCGCGTCAGCCGCAAGTGGCGTCGAAGACGCGTAAGCCGCGGGCGGCGACGTAGAGCGTCAGCTGCGGGTGGCGACGTAGATGGAGATCGAGCCGGTCACCGTCCCCACGACCTCCGCCTCGCGTACGTCGCCGAACCCCGCCTCGGTGATCAGCTCGGGCAGGACGCCGTCGGCGTTGGGCTGGGTGTCCCGCACCCCGTCGGCCAGTTGCACGGTACGGAACGCCAGCCGCATCGCCGCGGTCCGCTGGAGGCCGTAGTCGGCGATCACCAGCCTGCCGCCGGGCCGCAGCACGTCGTGCGTCGAGGCGAGGATCGCGCGTTTCACCGGGAGCGGACACTGGTGGAGCACCAGGCTCGACACCACCGTGTCGGCCGAGCCCGCCCCCAGCAGTCCGGCCAGCTCGTCCCCCATGCCACGCCGCCATTGGGGTGCCGTTCCCCCTGTCCCGCCCGTTCCGCCCGTTCCGCTCTTGCGTCGGGCCAGGGCCAGTGTCTCCGGGTCGGGGTCGACGCCGATGATCCGCGCCCGTGGTTCGAGCCGGTGGAGCAACATCGCCTGCGAGCCGGTGCCGCAGCCGACGTCCACGATCGTGTCGTCGGGCCGCGGCGCGACGTGCATGGCCACCAGGCTGCGCCACAGCCGCTCGCGCGTCAGGGCGACCACGGAGTCGTACAGGCGGGTGAGACCGAGGCGGCCGAGGGCTGGGGTGAAGGTCTGCTGAGACATGAGCGCAGTCTCGGCCGCGCGCCACTTCCCGGTCTTGAACAAAACGCTCGAACGGCGACCGCCGCGGCTATTCACACCCCTTGGTCGCGGTCTCGATTCCTCGGAGCCCGTATTCCGTCAGGAGCCTCAGGCCTTTCTGCCTGCATCCGTAGTCGAACACCTGACTGACCCCCGGCATACCCGCCAGCCGGGTACGCGAAGAACCCCACCGTACGCCGGGCCGCATCCGCAGCCGATAGGACTCCGGCATGTCCGACTCTCTGACGGCCTCGACCAGCGCCGGATTTGCCGCGTACATCTCGGCGAAGTTCCGGTAGGCCGTCTTCTGGTCCTCGAACTCGTACGATTCGAGCCCCGGAATGCGCTCGACGAAGGCCACGATCGCCTTCTTCTCCTTTGCGGTGGCGGCCGCCTTGTTCGCCTTGCCCCGCCCATGCCGGCATCCAGGATCGGCCGCATCCCGCATGCAGAGAAGCACCGAGACCTCCACCAGCTGGAACGGAGACGCCGCCTCGACGTGCTGCTTCGCCTGGTCGACGACCAGCGCCACCCCCGGCCGCGAACGCGCCGACGTCGCGATGCGCCGACGATCGGCCGCCTCCGTCACCCGTACCCGGAACGACTCCGGCAGGTCCTTGGCCCGCACCTTCTCCTTGCCGGCGAACTCCCGCCGCAATGCCTGGTACGACGCTTCCCGGCTCACGAACCGCACCTCGGTGACCCCGGGCATCGCCCTGAGAAACGTCTCGACGTCCCGCCGCTGTTTCGCGGTCGCGTACCGCTTGCCACAATCGGCGGCGGACGGCGTACACAGGAAGACCGCGATTTCCCGGTCGTTCCCGGGAACAGGTTCCGCCCCGGCCGGCACGACCTGCGCCGCCATTCCGGAGAATGCCACGACGGCCGCGACCGCCACCCGCCATAACCAGCGCTTCACCGAACTCCTCATTCTGCGATCAGGCTTCCGGGAACGCGACACCGCTTCCCGGAATTGCATGATCGCATCAACCCCGAGGACGTGAGCTCTCCGAAGCTGGTGGTACCGTAAGCGTTATGCGGATGATCCACTCATTTCTCGGCTGGTGGCGCCCCTGACAGGGCGGCACTGCTCATCCGCGCAGACCTGAACCAAGCGGCCGCCCAGTCCCGGGCGGCCCGTCGGTGTCACGGTGCCTCGGCCGACCCAGGACGTGAGGCGGCTCCCGACCTGAGGGAGCTCCACCGATGCCACGACGACTCACGGGCTTCACCCCGTCCGGCGACCTGCACCTCGGCAACTACTTCGGCGCCATAGCCCCGATCATCGCCCAGCAGTCCACCACGGACACCGTCGTCTTCATCTCCGACCTGCACGCGCTCACCCTGGACCACGACCCGGCCCTCGTCCGGCAGCGGACCCTGGAGTTCGCCACCCTGCTGCTCGCGGCCGGTACGGACCCCGAGTCCTGTCTGTTCCTCGTCCAGTCGCACGTGCCCGAGCACACCGAACTGCACTACCTGCTGGAATGCACCACCGGCTACGGCGAGGCCCAGCGGATGATCCAGTTCAAGGAGAAGTCCAGCCGCCAGCAGCAGGTACGCATGTCCCTGCTGACCTACCCGATCCTCATGGCCGCCGACATCCTCCTGTACGACACCGACGAGGTCCCGGTCGGCGAGGACCAGCGCCAGCACGTGGAGCTCGCCAGAACCGTCGCCCAGCGGTTCAACACCCGATATGCACCCGTTTTCACCGTGCCCACGACGGTCAACCCGCCGGTGGCCGCCCGGCTCATGGACCTGACCTCCCCCACCGACAAGATGAGCAAGTCGGCCGCCTCACCCGGCGGCGCCCTGCGCCTGCTCGACGCCCCGGACGTACTCCGCCGCAAGGTCATGCGCGCGGTCACCGACGCGGACAACACGGTGGCGTACGAACCGGACCGCAAACCCGGCGTCTCCAACCTTCTGGCCATCCTGGCCGCCTGCACCCACGGCGACCCGAAGGAACTGGCCACCCGGTTCAACCGCTACGGCGAGCTCAAGGAGGCCGTGGCCGACGCGGTCGTGACCACCCTGACGCCCGTCCGCGACCGCTACCTGCGCCTGTCGGAAGACCCCGGCCACGTCCAGAAGGCCCTGCGCGCCGGCGCCGAACGAGCCCGCGACCTGGCCACCGCCAAGATCCGCCGGGCCAAGGAGGCCATCGGCCTGCTACCCGTCTGACTGCGACACCCCGAACCGCCCGACCGCCTCTGAACCCGCCCAGAGGCGGTCCCCACCCGCGGATCCCGTGACGCCTTCCACCCGGGACCTCCTCGCCCTGCCGCGCACCCTTCGACGTACGGGGGCGGCCCGCGGGTCGTAGCCGGACCATCGAACCAGGGCGATGGCGAGACCGACGACGACCGTGACCACACCAGAGGCGAAGGCCAGGAGCGCCACGAGGCTCTCGCCGTCCGGATCCCCGATACCGGGAGGATCTCCGTCGATCCAGCCCATCGTGGCCCATGCCAGCGCGGCGACGATCACACCGAACACGCTCGTGACCGCCCCCAGCACGAAGCCGGGAGGACGGGACCACAAGCCCAGGGCGGCGAGCACCAGGCCGGCCACCAGCCCGACAGGGACGGCGATGAACTGGCCCACCTCCAGCAGGATCAGGGCACTGAGCCGCGCCTGCTCGAGATCCTCGCCGCGTCGCAGCCACATGAGCGGCATCACCACGCCGCTGAGAAGGCCGATCGCCAGTAACCGGAGCATCGCCACGTACAGCATGATCCTGGATCGCCGTCCGGCACGCACCTGCGATCGCGGGGGTGGTTCCGTTCGTCTGGGCTGTTCGTCCGGGCTGTTCGTCCGGGCTGTTCGTCTGGGCTGTTCGTCCGGGCTGTTCGTCCGGGCTGTTCGTCTGGGCTATTCGTCGAGCGTGAGGTCGGCCAGCTGGCCGCGGGCGGTGACGCCGAGCTTGGGGAACGCCTTGTACAGGTGCTGGCCCACGGTGCGCGGGCTCAGGAACAGGTGCGCGGCGATGTCCCGGTTCGACAACCCCGTGGCGGCGAGCTGCACGATCTGCCGTTCCTGCGGGGTGAGCCGCACGAATCGGTCGGCGCCGGTGCGGCGCGGCGCGCTCCAGCCCGTGGCGCCCAGTTCAGTACGCGCCCGCTCGGCCCACGGCTCGGCGCCGAGGCGTTCGAAGACCTCCAGCGCGGCCCGCAACTGCTCCTGGGCCTCGCCGGTGTGGCGGGCCCTGCGCAGCCACTCCCCGTACAGGAGTTCGGTACGCGCGCGGTCGAAGGGACGTTCGTGGGCGGCCAGCGCGGCGCGGAAGTGCGCGCCGGGGTCGTCGGAGCCCTCCAGCAGGGCGCGGCATCGGGCGACCAGGGCGTCGGCCCAGCGCTGATCCAGCATCGCCGCCCAAGCCTCCAGCCGGGCGAACGGCTCCGCCGCACGGGCGATCCTGCCGCTGCGCAGCGCGGCCTCGACCAGGTCGGGGACGTGATGCATGGCCTCGATCCGGTTGCGGGACCGGCCGTAGACGAGCGCCTCCAGGCTGAGCAGGGCCTGCTCGGAGCGTCCTTGGCCGAGGTCCAGCAGGGCGAGCGCGCCCGGGTGCGCCGTGGCCGGGTCGAGCGCCTCGCCCCGGACCGCCGCGTACTGGTCCAGCAGCCCGGCGGCCTGGCGCGCCCACGCGGGCTGGCTGGTGTCACCGGCGATGGCCACGGCCTCGCTGGCCAGGCCGCGTGCCTCGGCGTGGCGGCCGCGCGCGTACTCGACCCGGGAGAGGAACGTCAGCGCCTGCGGCAACAGGCCGACCATGCCCTCGGCCCGGATCGTGGCGGTCGCCGCGGAGGCCAGCATGTGGGTACGGGCGTCGTACTCGGCCAGGCCCAGCCCGCCGGTCAGCAGCAGCCCGCGACGGTCGGCCTTCGCCAGCGCACGGGCCGACTCCACCACCTCGGCCAGGGGCGGAAGCCCGTCAGCCGGCCGCCCGAGCGCCATGGCGATGAACCAGCGCGACAGCTGGTGAACCGGGACGACCTCGTCGCCGGGCGGCACCTGGAGCGCGTCGAGCTGTTCGGCGGTGCGCCAGGCCATGTCGCGATCCCCGTCGAACCAGATCATGGACGCGGCGTCGAGCAGAAGCCAGGCGGCCGAGCGCGGGTCGACGGCCCGCAGATGGTCGACGCCCGCCGACAACATCGCGTGCGCTCCGGTGAGAAGTCCCTCGCCGTAGTCGGAGCAGGCGCGTACCCAGATCAATCGGGAGGTCAGCTCCGTGTCGGGATTGCCGGCGCCCTCGGCCAGGTCCCTGGCCCGGTCGAAGCAGCCGCTGAACTCGGTGGCCTCGGCGGCCAGCGTGAGCCTGCGCGCCCGGTCCGCGACCTCTGGACTCAGCGCGGCGGCGCGCTCGTAGGCCGCCGCGGCGGCGGCGTACCCGCTGCGGGAGTGGGCGCGGGCGGCGGCCCATCGGCCCGCCCCCGCGAGGAGCCGATGTAGCCGGACGCCGGCGAATTCCTCTTCTTCAGCGTCGCGACGCCGACGGCCGCCAGCCACATCGCGGCGATGCCGTTGAACATCGCGACCGCGCCCCAGCCGTTGGAGGCGTAGAACTCCGACGAGTTGAAGCCGAAGAACATCGACGGCACTCCGGCCAGGTGCAGTGCGGCGATGGCGAACGACGACCCGCCGACCCACCGGGGAAGCGCGCGGGTGCGCAGCACCGCGTACCCGAAGGCGACACCGAAGACCACCAGCATCAGGTGGCTGATGGAACCGTAGAGCAGGTAGGTGGGTACGGTGCGGGTCGGGTCGATCAACTCGGTGGCCTTGATGGCACTGCTGCCTTCGAACCCCTTGGCGACCATGTCGACGATCGTCCATGCCACGCCGGCGGTACCGGCGACCGCGCCGAACCACTCGTACCGGGCGTCGGCCCGCGTGATCAGAGACCGGACCCCGGCCATGAAGACCAGGAACAGCGTGAGCGCGAAGAAGTTGAAGAGCGTACGGGTGAGGATCAGCCAGTCCGGCATGAGGGCGCCGGTCTCGACACCGCAGGCCGGGGGGTCACACGCAGGGACCACGAAGTAGAGGGGAAGTTCGGCCATCGCGAAGACGGCGCCGAGGATCGCGGCCCAGCCGATCCAGCGGCGGGCCACGGCCGGGAGGTGAATCTGTGTCGGTAATGAAGTGTTCATGGCATGCACAGTATCAACAACTGTGCAAGGCGTCTACTATTTAAGGGAGATCTTCGAGAGGATGCCGGCCATGACCCCACGCAAGAGCTCCGGACGCGACCTCACGCGAGATCGCGAGATCGCGTCCGATCGCGCGCACATCGATGACGCCGACCTCGAAGCGCTGCCGCCGGGCCTGGCCGCGGCCTGGGGCGTCGTCGACACCGGGGGGCGGCGCGGTCCGAAGCCGGCGCACAGCGTCGAGAAGATCATCGCGGTCGCGACGGAACTGGCCGACGAGGAAGGCATCGCCGCCGCCTCGCTGCCGAAGGTGGCGGCCCGAATCGGCGTGACCACCAACGCGCTGTACCGCTACGTCAGCTCCAAGGACGAACTCATCGTGCTCCTGGCCGACCGCGCCTGGGGCGACCCGCCCGCGCTGCCCGACGACGATTGGCGAGAGGCGGCCGCGCTGTGGTCACGCCAGCTGTTCGAACGTTTCCTCTCCCGTCCATGGCTGCTGGACGTACCGACGACCGTCTCCCTGACTCCGCACAACGCGGCCTGGCTGGATGCTCTGATCACCGCACTCGGGTCGACCGGCATGGAGGCGCAGCAGATGCTGAACTGCGCGTACCTCCTGGACAGCCACGCCCGCTACGGCGCCAACCTGCGGCGCAACACTCCGACACCCGCCGCGTTGCGCCGCGCGAACCCTGATCAGCAACGAGCGGTACGCGCGGTCCGCGTGTTCCTGGACAGCCAACTCCGTTCCCGCAACCTGAACGCCGTCGCGGACGCCATGGAGGACCCGATGTTCCTTTCCGACGAAACCCCGCTCGACGGCTTCGAATTCGGCCTCGCAAGAATCCTCGACGGCATCGAGGCGCACGTTCAGCAGTGAGGACGTCCCAACAGCCGGCCCATCACACGGAAGGTCGCCGACGCGGAAAGCCCCATCACCCCGCGTCGGCCCAGCCGCCTGTCTCGGCTTCCTTCCGTTCTTGATCACTTCCGATACGCTCCGGCCGTGGAAATCCGTTCAGGGTTCGTAAAGGTCATCGTCGGCCTGGCGGTGACAGCTCTCCTGCTGGGCGGGCTCGGGTACATGACCCTGAGAACATTCTCCGGCCCAGAAGGCACTTCCGAAGAAGAGGACCTGATCCCGCTGCTGGCAGCGCAGAGGATTCTCACCGCCTATCCGCAAAAGGCCGTGGCCCGCGACGGCTACAGCGGGTGCTTCCAAGACGACCCGTTCCCCTACGCAGGCAGGTTCTACGAGTTCCCCGGCCCCAAGGAGGAGTACACCACCTTCTACGAGACCGCGGCCAAGACGGACGGATGGCGGCCGGTCATCACCGAAGAGCCCTCGACGAACACCTGCTACACCAAAAGATCGAGGAGGCCACAGCCTTCCTCCTGGTCGAAGCGCACCGCGTCGACGGCGTCGAGGGATACGGCATCAACATCTCCGCCTCCTACAGTGGTGTCCCCGAGGACGGCGGGATCCTGTGCTGAAACCGCCTCACAAGAAGTGAATTGCCAATCCTCAGCCCCGCCCCAAGATGTGAGGGCGTGGAGTGGTCAGCGGTGACGAATGGCCGCTTCAATTCGAAGAGTCAACCCGACCAGAACCACGAGCATGAACACTCCGAGAACCTGCCACGGAGGCTCACCCTCTGCGATAAACAGAGCTCCCCCGCAAAGAGCCAGGCCCAGCAGCAGAATAAGGGTGCCACACAGACGAACAGTGTCAATCTTGTCCGCCTCGGTGGGTGGGGTTGTATGGAGCACCGTTCATCTCCTCCCTGCCGCGGTCATGGCGAGAGCATCCCACGCTGATCCACGATCCGGAAGGTACGCAGGCGTTCGCTCAAGCTGCTCCACTCCGTTCCCGATTGGGCTATCGGGAAGGCGATGAAGCAAGACGAGGTTCGACAGGAACATCCTCGAACTTGCGCGCCGTACCCGAGGAACGTGCCGGCCGGCAATCCCAAGCGCTCATCGTGGCGCCCGGTGTCCCGTCACCGGCGGAGACCCGGCCCCCAGGCCGCACGCCCGGACGGCAGGCGGGCGGAGGGCCGGAAGTACGGCGACGCGCCGCGCCCCGTTCGATCCCTGCGAGATCAATTCGGCGGCCCGGACGGGGGCGGGTCTCCGGTCGTGCTCGGCGCCTATGTCTCGCTTCGGCTCTCCGCTCATGGTGGGACGTTCTTCCTGTGCACCCGGCGGGCGAGCCGCCCTCCCATCGTCGTGCCTCTGGGGTCAGGAAGTGGGGCGACCGCGTTCGACGGCGGTTGGGTCGGAGGTCGCGGTGGGGTCGGCGGCTGGGCGATCGTAGACGCCGACCGACCACCCGCCCGGCTGCTCGCCGACCTCCGCCGAGAGACGTTCGAGCACGTCCGGGCGGGGAAGCGAGGCCCTGGCCGCCTGCTCGTCACACGTATCCGTCGTCTTCGTGAACGCCCGGCAGCGGCCGAGTTCTTCGGCGACCTTGGCGACGGGGGCGTCCGGGGGGAAGACCCATACCTGGATCGTCTGCCGGCCCTTGAGCCATTTGGCGGGCGCCGACAACCGGTCCTGGTGGCCTCCCATGCCGGCTCCGCACCGCCCGGACGTACCGCCCGATTCACCGCCCTTGAGCGAGATCCGGACGACGACCCAGGCTCGGGGATCAGCGCAAACCACCTTGTAACCGGTGGAGACGCTTGTCGGTGTGAACGTCACGGTCCGGCGGCCGCCTGTCGTACCGAAGCGCTGGGAGTGGATGAGGGGAAGCGTGAACCTCTCGGCACCCCGCACCACGAGAAACTTCTCGGGCAGTTCCGGCGGCGTCTCGATCCGCGCCGAACTGGGCGGCTGGGCCACCGCGGCCTGATCGGTCCGGTCGGGGCCCGTCAGCATGACGGCAGCGGCGGTGGCGACGGCCAGCACCCCGACGTTCAGCGAACGTCGGGCCCGCCGTATCCGGCGGCCTCGACGGAGGATCGCGTCGAGGTGGGGGACCGGTTCCCTACCGGTCGCGTCGTGGGCGTACGTGTCCAAGAGCGTGCGCAGGTTGCTCTCCGTGTGCCTCATCGCTGGAGCTCCTCCAGGTTCATGGTGCGGATGTCCGGATCGACGCGCAGACGGGTCAGGGCCCTGCCGAGCTGGCTCTTGACCGCGCCCAGCGAGCAGCCGAGGATGTCGGCGATCTGGGTGAGCGTCCGTCCCTCGAAGTAGTGCAGGACGATCACCGCCCGCTGGCGTGGCGACAGGGTGGCGATGGCTTTCCACAGCGCCGCCTGGTCCTCCACGGCGGCGGCGTGATCCTGCGGGACGGCCGTCTCGGGCAGGGTTTCGACCGGGACCTCACCGCGCCACAACCGGCGCCACCAGGTGGCGTGGGTGTTGACGATGATGCGGTAGACGTACGGATCGGGGTTGCCTTCGATCCGTCGCCAGGCCACCCAGGCCTTGGCCAGCGCTGTCTGCACCAGGTCCTCGGCCGCGCCCCAGTCCCGGGTTAGGAGGTACGCCATCCGGCACAGCCGTAGATGGCGATGCGCCACGTACTTGGCGAACCCGTCGTTCATCAGTCATCTCCGTCTCGTCGTCTCCGGCGATGACTACAACCTGGGAGGCACGTACGGATGACAGGTGTTCGTACTGAAGTCCAGCCAGGCCCGACGGGTTCCTGCGCAGCGACGATGCCGTCGTCCCATCACCTGGACCGTTCTGGCTCCACGAACTTTGACGACACCGGCAGGTCCGCCGCCTAATTTCCGATCGTCGTCTTCAGCTTCACCGCCGAGAGCCTACGGCTCCGGGAGAGACGGCAAAATAAGGCCCTGGCGGCGCTGCGCACATGCTCGTACTCGCCTGCGCACATCAAGAAGTACGCCGACAACCGACGAAACGAGTCTGTTCAACAATGGCGGGTCGGGGTTCAGCTCTTCGCGGATTCAGCTTCGCTGGGCGGACGAAGCTGTCGAGGTTCGGCACGGTGTAGAGCGGGCCTCGCCTTCTAGGTTGTTGCCCAAGCGATGCAGCAAGCTCGTCGCTCCCGGGAAGCACGCCTGGCCAGAGCGCCGATCCAGCCTTGTTTCTGACTACAGCACACGTCCGACAGAGTCCGATATTCACGTTCGTGACGGATATAATCCTTAGAGCCCAGAATAAATCGCCTGTTACGCAATTGCAAAAGAAATGATCGACACGCTATAGTGCTCCGTCTCAGCCGGCGATGGACCACGATAGAGACAATCGATGTCATTGCGCGCTCTGCTCATTGCAGTCATTCTGCTCGCGTCCGGTATCGCGGTGGTGCAGACACTGAACCTGTCGACCACTGTCAGGGCTGTGCTGTCTGTAGCCGCGGCCCTGCTTGCCGCAATGACACTTTTCCTGCTGGTCAAGAACTTCAGGAAAAACCGTATCGGTCGAACTGATACAGATGCTGCCTCATCCGGCAGCGCCGAGGCGGCACAGTCCGCAGTGGGAGCCGTTAACAGTTCCGGGCTGACCCTCGGAGTTGTCGCCATTGGAGTTGCAAGTTTCGCCGCAACGAACGTGCTCGGCCCCATCATCAACCGGTACTTCCCAGAATCGGCGTCTATGTGGACGACCTTCTTGACAGCAGTGCTCTCGACATTGAGTACCAATGGCCGATCATGAGTGACTGCGACGTCCGTACGGCGGTGGCTATGCAAGCGGGTGGGCGCTCCCTTGGAAGCTATTCATTCACCTTCCGCGAAGATCCGAGGGTGACAGTGGCAAGCGCCGGCGGGATGGCATGGGACGCGGGTGGTATCGTCCTGAGTTTTTCTGCGAAAAAGAACCGCAATGTCGTCGTCCACAGCATATCTCCGATTATTTTGGGGATCGAGGACAGGCCGCGTGTCGCATGGGTCTTGCAAAAGACCAAGGGATGCGGCGGCGGTGATGATTCCCCTTACCTCCTCCTCAACCTCAAGCATTCGAAGTTGCTGATCGTCAAGGGCAAGAATAAGTTTGACAGTTCGGCAGCAAGCGGACCCAAGATTCGGGATTTCCCAGTCAGCACGGAGAAGCCGATCACCGTTCCCCTTGTCGTGGAGGCGTGCTCGGGGCTATATCGATGGATGCTTAAGGTTGAATATTCGGTGGATGGAGTACGGAAGGAGCAAACCATCGGCTCCGAGAAGAAGCCTTTGCTTGCTGCAGGCGGCATCGCCGGAGTCCCGATCTACGACATCGTCCCGGCGAAGTCAGGCGTCGGGCGGACTGTAGAAGCTACTGGCAAGACCACTGGCAGGAACTGCGGCAGGTAAACATGGATGAACACTTTGGTTTTCCCGCAAAAAGCATGGTTTGCTTTCTGAGGCATCTGCTCGCAACCATTGCTTTATGCGGGCCACTCGTCGCAGGGTGCGCGTCCTCCCCTTACGGAGACGCTCCCGTACGAGACAGCTGGAGATACGTGCCGACTGAGAAAATGAATGTCGAAGGAGGTGCGTTCTTTCCGGACTCAATCGAGCAATCAGGAGATATGCTCATTGCCGTCGGAGACACGCAATCCTCGGACGTGGTCACTCTCAGATCCTGGTACTCCAAGAACGGATTCGACTGGCGCATCGGCAATCTTCACGTTACACGGAAGGCCCCAATATCCCAACTCAAAGCAACGCTCATTCACCGGGGGAGCGGTTTTTTGCTGCTCGGCCTCGCTGCACGAGACAGCGGATTGGATCACGCATTTGCGCTTCAGTCGAGCGACGGAGTCAACTGGACAGAGTTTCCGCCTGTCCCAAGCAGGCACTATCTCATGGCGCCTTATGTAGCCTCAGCAGAGGAAGGTGTCCTGGCCATGAATGACGACATCTGGCTCTCACGAGTTGGATCGACGCGTTGGGAAGCAGTCCCGAATCCCTTCACGAAGTGCGGGCCACAGAATCTGTTCGGCGACGCTTTCGGCACCTCTGCTGTGGCAACCTGCAAGAATAAACCTACAGCGAAGACCCGAATCAGCCTCCTGTCGATACAAGGAGCACTCCCACCACGTTTGGTGACGATACCGGAGCTTGTCGTGGTTTCAGGCATGACGACGATCAACTCCCAGGTGTTGTTGGCGGGCTACAAGCCAGCGGAAGATCAGGGAATCATCGACATGCCCGGGGAGTCCGAAGAGGAGGATTCTCATAGTGAGAAAATAGAAGCCGTCTGCTATCTCACGAAAGACGAGGGGCGAACCTGGGCCGAGTTGCGCCCTCTTCCAGTGCCCAAAGGGAGCTTGGCCGAACCGGGAAGCGCTTTTACGGTTGGAGCTAATTATCTGGTCACCGGATCGATCGGAGACTTGGCACGAAACGTCGAGCACCCAGCGGTCTGGGTGAAGTCATTTTCTTCCGACGACTGGCAACTGCACCGCCTACCTCCACTGGAGACCGACCAATGGTCCTTCGGGACGATCGCACAGATCGACGGTAAGATCATTATCTCTACTCATCTGAATTATCAGTCCACGATAGCCGGCTTCTACATCAACTCCTAAAATGATATACCACCTTAAGATTGACAAGGCTACCCAAGGCCGCGCTGCTGCACACCCATCCTCTGACGATATCCATATCTCCTGAATCCGCCACGAGCGCCTAACAGAATAGTCTCTGGCGTTGTTTGATCTCTCGCCATACTGAGCCTTTTTCATCTGGCAGCCGCGCAGCTCATGGCAAATGGGTGAACTGGCGAAAAAAGGCGCTAATGATCAAACCTCAAGGGATTGTCGCGATCGCCCGGCGAGGCTTGCCGCTGCCGCCAGTGGACACCCCGGATACCGGCCAGGTGTCTGCTGCCATCCGCATCCGCCACCGATGCACGTAATCCCAGAGGCCGGCCTGCGTCCGCGGCATGTCCAGCCATTCCTGCGCCGCGCGCTTGAACTCGCGCAGGGCGAGGCCCTCGCTTTCGGGCCCGTAGTCGACGGGCCAGCCGTCGAGGATGTCGTCGATGTCCATCCAGATGCAGTAGATGCTGCCCGCCGGCCACAGGTCCTCCCCATGGGGCGATTCCAAACAGTGGTACGTCACGTCATAGACAAAGTCACCCGCCCGTCTCACGTCGTCACTGGCGAGCATGCAGTGCATGAGTGGATCCAGCTCTGCCGCGAGTCCGGCGAGCAGGTCCAGGTCTACGTGCTGGGGGTCGGTCATGGCTCCAACATCGCAGGCGAGTGCTTAACTGCTTGTGGCCAGCTTGGCCGGGACCCAGGTGATCACTGGACTCATCGGTTCACCTGTCATGGGCTGCGACTTCAGGATGCAAAGGGCTCAGTGAGCGTGAGACTAGCGTGGGTGGCCAAGCCTAGGCCTTGGGAGATCAGTGACGAGCTATGGGCGGTGGTTGAGCCGTTGCGGCCTCAGCGTTAACACCGTTTCCGCCATCCCCGACGTAACCGGTTGGGCAGTCGGCTCGTGCAGAACCTCCGCCGGGTGGCGGGCTACGACGACCAGTACTTCGCCACGGCGGAGCCGCAGAAGCGGCTGGCCCCGCATCTCCACCTGGCGCCGCGCTGGTGGCCAGACCTCTAGAGCGCCCCGATGGACGAACGACCTTGACCCCGTGGCCCAGGTCTGCTCAGCTTGTCCCGGACCGATGGCGGGCGGGACGATCAGGCTTCCACCTCAGCCACCTGCGGACAAGACACTCGATGCGCCGATCACCCGGAGCCGGAGGCACTGTTTAGTTGGGTGATGCAGCGGGAGGGTTGGCGGCATGGATGTGCGGCGATCTTTTTGGTATCAGCTCGGGTCTGCGTGCACCTTCATCTTCTGTGGGTGGAGCGGGGCTGGTGTGGTGTTCGGGCTCTCCGGGTTTCGCGGGCCCATGCCGGATGCTTGGCTGACAGGGATGTGGGTGTTTCTGTCGCTGAGCATTCTGCTCAAGCTTGTTGCCGGAGTCGTATACCTGGCACGGAAGCGAACTAGCCAGGATGTGAAGGACGCCCCAGTCGTTGAGTGACCGATCGCCGGGATACCTGGACTGGCTCACTGGCTAGAGAAGCGTGTGCGGCAGCTCGACCAGTCGATTGTGGCGCCAGACGGTTCAGCCATGGGTAACGGTGACGCGTTGGCTGGCTGCGGAGACATCGATGCGGGGCACACAGCGGCGCGACGCGCCGCCGTATGACGCCGGAACCGTCAAGGTAGAACGGCAGCTCATCCAGAGGGACTCACCTTCACCGACGCCAAGTCAGCGGCAGGCAAGCGAACCGTCGCCATCCCGGGCCTGATCACCGACGAACTCAAGGTCCAAAGGTTCGTACTTGCAAAGGCTGAGCCGACGGTTTTACAGCGCGTGCCCGTTCCGATCGAGAGATCGACCCCTGTCTGCGGCATGACGATGCTTCACCACCGCCGACTCCGTGATCATTGCACGCTTATTACACAGGGCCACGCTGAGGCAGAACCGTCAGGCGACGGTGTCACCCTTCGTTGCGTCTACTGCTGGCGGGCCGGCGGTCTTTCCTATGAGCAGAGCAAAGAGCAGGGCCGTAAGCATGAAGCCGGTAACTGCAGGGACCGCTATGAAGAGGGAGAGCGAGAGATTCTCATCGGACACCCAGGGGTCGTAATCCGGCTGGATGTAGGCGACCCCCAGCATGGCGAAGGGCGCCATCAGCCCAACGATCGGCCACGCAGGCAGGCGAGCCAGCAGGGCGGCCACCATGCTGAGCGGGAACGGTGCCAGCGCGAACGCCATCGCCAGCTTGAGCTCGGAATCCGAATCACGGGCCGGCCACTGGAGGAGGAGCAGCAGTAAGAACGCCACCGCTGCCCCTGCCAAGGCGGACCTCAAGAGAAGACGCACAACGTGATTGTCGATGATCAGGGACCACCAGGTCGATATCGAGGTAACTGCTCTGCTGAACTTCGACGATCAGTATGGGCTGGCCCTGCTGCCGTCCTTCTGATCAGGCATTCTGGAGCATGTGACTACGCCGCAACTTCCCCACTCGCTGCCACACTTCTTCGACTGCGGCTGCCCGGACATCTACTTCTGCCCAGCGTCCGACGAGGTCGAGTGCCCTCGCCACAGCGGTTTCTCCACTTGCTGCGACAACATAGGCGCTCACATCCCCTTGCGGACGCACACGCCTCCCACCTGACGTTGTCTCCTTCACCGAGGGGAACGACATCCGGACTGGTCGGCGGACATATCTCAGTTGAGGGAACTGCCAGGCTCCAATCAAGTCATGCCGTCCGGCCCGGCCAATGTCGAGGACCAGGCCGCCCTGGACAGGTCAGGCACAAGCCATGCACGTTCCGGCAGGTCATCCCTGAGTCACCGGGCATCCTGGACCCGCGCCAGCGGGCCCTACAAGCGTGACACTGAGATCATCCCGTCTGCCATCGCCCCACCCGAAAGGGAAGCGGGCCAGGGCCACGGGTCAAGGGTGGAGCGCCCCACCGGACGAACGTCCCTTGACCAGCGAATCGCCGACGCCCTGAGCGCTCGCGTCGAGGCCGAGAAGGCGAAGATCACCAAGGGCTAATGGCACGTTAATGGCACGAACGCCGCTTCTCGCGATCGGGTAAGCGACGCTTTGGCTGGTGGAGCCTAGGAGATTCGAACTCCTGACATCCTGCCTGCAAACGGGAGCCAGTCACGACGTAGAGGGCTCCTCGCCCTGTTGAAGAGGCAGTTACGGGCCGGTGACGTGTGGGCAAGTAAGGCGGCATTGCTGTACTCCGCTGCGGTACAGCCACCAGCACCACTTTCGCGAGAGCCCTGATCCCTTCGATGTGAACTTCGATGGACGCACCGACTCTGATCAACGGATGCCGGACCGGACGGTACCGTACGGACCTGGGAGGCGCGGCTGCTGCGTGACCTGCCTGGCACGCCGCCTTGGCGCGAGGAGGTCGAGGTCGTCGGAGACTGGTGAAGCTGACCCCGGCTCGGCGCGCCGAGCCGGGCGAGGGTGTCGGCCTGGATGCCGCCGTTCAGGCGTCATGACGGATCGGGTCAGGCATGCCCACCGGCGCGTGCGTGTGCGTCGAGGAGGTGCGCGACCGCTTCGGTCACCTGTACGGCGAACGGGATGTGCAGCCATTCGTCCGGCACGTGCGCGTTCGAGTCCGCACCGAGCGCGCCCGTGACGACGAACTGCGCCTGCGGATACCGCCTGCCGAGCATCTCCATGAAGGGGATCCCGCCGCCGATGCCCATGTTCTGGCACGGCTTCCCGAACACGCGGTCACCGACCTGCCGCAACGCCGAGGCCAGCCATGGGGCCGGCGTCGGCGCGTGCCAGCCGTTCAGGACCATGAAGTCGCCGACCTCGACGTGCGCCCCGTACGGCACATCGGTCGTGAGGATCTTCTCCAGCGCGGCCCGCGCCGCCTCGGCGTCGGCCGAGGGCGGCAGGCGGAAGCTCAACCGGAAAGAGGTCCAGGGCCGCAGCACGGCGCCCGCCACCGCGGGGTCCGGGAGCCCGCCGGCCCCGGTCACGGACAGGGTCGGCCGCCAGGTGTTGTTGAGGACGAGCTCGACGTCGTCGTCGGAGGCTCGCCTCATTTCCGGCAGCAGCGGCAACCGGGGCACAGCGACCTCCGGATGGAGCGCGACGAGCTCCGCCGCCTCGGCGCGCCGTTCCTCCGGGATGGGCACCACCATCTCGGCCACCTTGACCTCACCGGTCTCCGAGTCCTCCACCCGATCGAGCAGCCGGCGCATGACACGGAACGAGCTCGGCACGATGCCGCTCCCGAGCCCGGAGTGGATGCCCGTCTCGAGGACGCGCACCGTGACGGTCGCCTGCACCGCGCCGCGCAGGCTGGAGGTCAGCCACAGCCGCTCGTAGTCTCCGCCGCCCGCGTCCAGGCAGACCACCAGCGACACCTCGCCGAGCCGGTCGGCGAGATGCTCCAGGTACGCGGGCAGGTCCGGGCTGCCGGACTCCTCGCCAGTCTCCAGCAGCAGGACCGCCCGGGCGTGTTCGCCGCCTACCCCGCGTACGGCCTCCAGCGCGGTCGTGGCGGCGTAGCCCGAGTATCCGTCGTCGGCGGCACCGCGGCCGTAGAGCCGGTCGTCGCGGATCACCGCCTGCCACGGGCCCAGGCCCTCCGACCAGTCACCCAGCGGCGGCTGCTTGTCGAGGTGCCCGTACAGCAGGACGGTCCCGGTCGCCGCCGCGCCCGGCGTCGCGGGCACGTCCACGAACAGGAGCGGGGCGCGGCCGTCGAGCTGCACGACGTCGCATCGCGCGTCGGGCAGGCCCCGCGACGCCACCCAGTCCCGCACGTGCTCGACGGCGGCCAGCAGATGACCGTGCTCCTCCCAGGCGGCGTCGTAGGCGGACGAAACGGCCGGAATCTCGATCAACCCGGAGAGGCTGGGCAGCACGTCCGTCGCCCAGGCCTCACTGATCGATTCGCGAAGTTTCTGATGGTCCATGCGGTAATACTGGCGCAACCGCCGCGCCTCTCACGCACGGCGAGCGCGACGGCCCAGCCACAAGCTGTCGGCCCCGTACGCCATGATCGGCCGTCGCCCACCGGGAGCAGGCCGGACAGGACCTCCCCCTTGGCGAACAACTCGATCATTTGGAACGTATGGCGCAACAGGCTCAATCACCAAGGCCGTTCCTCTTTGGGACGGCCCTAGCCAGCTTGGGATGGCGCCTATCTCAACGGATCGCAACTTCGCCGTTACTCACAGCTCATAAGGTCGGCGTCATGGCAGACGTCGTCATTTGGGCGAAGCCCTTCGAGCCACAGAATCACAACCCAGACGCAAAGGGGCGCAAGGGCCTATGTGATTGGCATGAGATGACTTTGAGGCGGGGTCCGTGTCCGCACAGGCCGTCCGCAGGCGTGAAGATCAGGTACGAGGCGGCGGACCGCGAGTTCACGCACTCGGCATGCATCGAGGCACTCAATGAGATCTCGCAGCGCTACGGCTTCCCAATCCCCCAGCAGGAGAGCGAGCGCATGGAGAACAGCTGATGCCGTAGCTGTACTTGGCAGCTGTACAAGATCGAAAAGGCCACTTCCCGATCACAGGTAGTGGCCTTTGACCTGGAGTGGAGCCAAGGAGATTCGAACTCCTGACATCCTGCTTGCAAAGGCGAATACCGATCTTGCTGGACCTGCGAAGACGCAGCTCACGGCACTGATCGCGTTCTCCGTGACTTCCCGCTGTTCCCCCTGGTTTCCCGCCCTATCGGGCACACGACGGGCACGGCTTGAGAGCCCCACGCGGACGCGCACACCTTCGCCCGCCTGATCATCCCGTCTGCCGTCGATAAGCACTATTTGAGTGGTTCGGCGTGTGCCCTACATCGGTTGATGGCATCGTGGGCCCATGGGGAAGGATCTTGTCCGGGGCGCTGGTGTTGGGCTGGTGGTAGGCCTCGGGCTCGGGTATCCGGTGTCGCGGTTGTACGAGGAGGACATAGAGACGTACACGGTCATGCCCTTGGTGGCTGTGGGCGTATTGCTGGTCGTTCCCGTCGGATGGCTGCTTGCCAGAATGCTGAGGATTGCGCATCCGATCCGCAGCGCGTTGCTTGCGCCCTTGTTGTTGTTGGTGTTGAAGAACGCGGTGGATCTGGCCGTGCCGAGCCCCCGTCCCCATCTGGCCTTGCTCGGATTCACCGTCCTGGCCATGGCGAGTTATGCGAGCGCCGCCGGATTGGCGAGTACGGCGTCGCTGATACCCCAGGTCATCGCGGCCGTGGTCGTGTGCGCGTGCGTGATCACGACGACGACGATCCATCAACAACGAACGGAGGCTCGGAAACAGCAACTCCGCAAAGACTTGATCGCCTCTTACAACGAGTCCCTTCCCCTGGCGGTGCCTGACGTAGTCCCGGGACGCACACTGGTCAACGTATGGACCATCGCCGACGACGTCCTGGCGCTCGACTACGCCAAGGACCGACAGAGTGAGCCCGACGTATTCGTCCGTATCAGCAGCAGCGGGGATCCACGCAAGGCGTGTACGGCGTGGGAAAGGGGCTCTGAGTCCTGCGAGCGGCTGGCGGCGGATCGATGGCTGTCCAAGAAGGAGGCGAACGGCAGAATGGTGCTGTTCGCCAGGGTCGGGCGCCAGCTTGTTGAGGTCGACTCAACCACTCTGAGTCTCAACGAGACCCTTGCCGCAGGGAGCAAGCTGCGTGCGATCAGCGCGGAGTACCTCGTCGACTTCGAGCCTCCGCAGAGATGATCGTCAGTCAGCCGTCATACGCTAAGTCACCGGTCATGGCGGAAGATCGTATGCCGAGCGCCGTAGCCGAAGGAAGCAGGCGGCGGCGCGTCCATGGTTGGTGCGTTCGGTCGGTACGGCGCGGCAGGTGTGCGGCGGCCGGCCCGGTGTCCCGCCGCCGTCCGGGACCGGCCCCCAGGCCGCATGCCCGGCCGGCGGGCGGCAGAGGGCCGGGTACGGCGGCGCGGCGCGCCGCCGCTTGATCGAGGAGCGACGCATCGCGTTCGTCCACCTCGGGCGCAACGTCCGCATCCCAGAGGCGGCCCTTGAGGCGTTCATCTCGGCGGGACTCGTCGAGCCGGTCACCGCGCGGCGTAGGAGCGCTGCGTGATGGCCGACGCCCCGGAGGAGAAGCCTCGCCGTTCGAGCAAGAGGAAGCCCGCCAAGCGGCGGTTCGGGCGCGTGCGGAAGCTGACTTCCGGTCGCTTCCAGGCCCGCTACCAGGATCCGGACGGGATCGATCGGCCGGCACCGCAGACGTTCGCCACCAAGACCGACGCGGAAGTCTGGCTCACCAGGACCGAGGCCCAGATCCTCGACGACGAGTGGATCAACCCGGACGCCGGGAAGATTTCTTTCGGCAAGTACGCGGCCAACTGGATCAGGGAACGACCCAAGCTGCGCCCGCGCACGATCAAGCTGTACGGCTACCTGTTCCGCACGCACCTCAAGCCCACCTTCGGGGACAAGCCGCTCAGCGACATCAAGGAGCCACATGTCCGGCTATGGCGGAAGAAACTGCTCGACAACGGCGTCAGCGAGGTCACGCTCGCCAAGGCGTACCAACTACTGAAGGCCATCCTGTCCACAGCTGTGGACGACCAGGTCGTCAAGCGCAACCATGCCGGATCAAGGGCGCAGGCCAGGAGAAATCACCTGAACGACCGGTGCTCACGGTCGCCCAGGTGTACCGGATCGTCGAGGTGATCGAGCCCCGCTACCGCGCCCTGGTGCTCCTCGGCACCTTCGCCAGCCTGCGATGGGCGAGCTGACCGGCCTCCAGCGGCGCGACCTTGACCTCGACACCGGAACTGTCAAGATCGAACGGCAGCTCATCCAGATCACCGGCAAGGGACTCACCTTCACCGACCACAAATCAGCAGCGGGCAAGCGAACCGTCGCCATCCCGGACCTGATCATCGACGAACTCAAGGCCCACGTGAAGGACTTCGCCGTGGACGGAGATGACGGCCTGATCTTCGTCGGCCCCGACAACGGCCCGCTCCGCAACACCAACTTCAAGCGCCGCGTCTGGACCAGGGCCCTCCAGGACGCCGACCTACCAAAGATTCACTTCCACGACCTGAGGCACACCGGCAACACCCTCGCTGCCAGCGCCGGCGCCTTGATCCGGGAGCTGATGGCCCGCATGGGCCACTCCAGCACCCGAGCCGCCCTGATCTACCAGCACTCCACGACGAACGGCAACGCGAAGTAGCACGCAAGCTCGACGAGCTGGCAAGGGGCGCCCTCGACACATCGGGCACGCAACGGGCACGACCCCAGAACAAGGCCCGCTAAAGATCAAAAACCCAGGCCAATGACCTGGGCTTTTGTATGAGTGGAGCCTAGGAGATTCGAACTCCTGACATCCTGCTTGCAAAACGGCCTGATCATCAGGGACAACGGCCTCGACCTGCGTGGAAGGCGATCCGCGAGTGACCGTGACTGACCGCTGATGGCCGCACCTAATGGCCCGCTAATGGCCCGACGATCACGATGTGGTCAGGGCGGAGAGCCGTAAGAACCGCCAAAGTCCCATGCACGCCGCGCGACTGGACGACCTGATCTCCAGGGCCCCGGCGGCAGCCCGAGAGGTGGGAGGCCTGCGCTGGTGCGCTGTCAGCGAGGTGACGCCCCCACCCCGGATTGATCGCCTCACGCCCCGTTTGCCGCCCTTTCCTGGAAGGATCTGGGCCAGCCGAACGCACAACGATGTTCTTCGGAAAAGGGGTGTCCGCATGGAGCCGCTGAGGCAGGGTGATCCGCGACGGGTGGGGGACTATCGGCTGGAGGGGCGGCTGGGGGGTGGCGGGATGGGGCAGGTGTTCCTGGGACGTTCTCGTGGCGGCCGCCCTGTCGCGGTCAAGGTGGTGCGGCCCGAACTGGCCAACGATGCCGGATTTCGGCGTCGGTTCGTGATCGAAGTGGAGGCGGCCCGACGGGTCGGCGGGTTCTACACCGCCCAGGTCATCGACGCCGACACCGACGCCGACACGCCATGGCTGGTCACCGCCTACATCCCCGGCCCGTCCCTGTACCAGGCCGTTGGGAGGCACGGCCCGCTGCCCGCGGAGGCGATCACCGTGCTGGGAGCGGGACTGGCCGAGGGGCTCAGCGCGATCCACGCCTGCGGCCTGGTGCACCGCGACCTCAAACCTTCCAACGTGATCCTCGCCGCCGACGGGCCCCGCGTCATCGACTTCGGCATCGCCCGCGCACTAGACGCCACCTCCCACACCTTCTCCCGCGCCGTGGTTGGCACCCCGTCGTTCATGTCCCCGGAACAGGCGCGCGGCCTCGAGGTCGGCCAACCCAGCGACGTGTTCTCCCTCGGACTTGTACTGGTGTTCGCCGCCACCGGCCGCAGCCCGTTCGGCACAGGCCCGGCCGAAGCGATCGTCTACCGCATCGTCCACGACGAACCCGACCTAACCGGCCTGTCCGCCCACCTGGCGGACCTGGTGAGGCGATGCCTGGCCAAGGACCCCAGCGACCGCATCCGCGTGGCCGACCTCCTCGATGAGCTCACCACCCCCACCCAGACAACCACCCAATGGCTCCCGCCGCCGATCGCGACGATGATTACCGAACGCCTAGTGCAGACCCCGACGACTCCGGTGTCCGACGCCATGGCGGCCGGGTACGCAGTGCCAGCGGCCAGCACCGGCACACCGGGTCTGCCGGTCTCGCCCGGCGGCCCTGGCCAAGTCGTCGGCGCCGAGACACGCGCCGCTGCCCAGCAACTGATCGCAAAAGGCCAGCTGATCCAAGCAATCAAGCTCGTGCGGGAGCGGACCGGTCTCGGCCTCAAGGAGGCCAAGGACTACTGCGACGCACTTCCGATCTCGCCCGGCGGCCCTGGCCAAGTCGTCGGCGCCGAGACACGCGCCGCTGCCCAGCAACTGATCGCAAAAGGCCAGCTGATCCAAGCAATCAAGCTCGTGCGGGAGCGGACCGGTCTCGGCCTCAAGGAGGCCAAGGACTACTGCGACGCACTGCGGGACGGCAGGCCCTGACGCGAGCAGGTTCACGCCGTCCTGGCCGGCCTCCGCCTTTCGAGCAAGGACGCCGCCGCGGCCGCCGACGCGCGGTGTGGAATCAAAAGTGATGAGCAGCCGAGCTAGGTTGTCCACGCGAAACGATTGATGTCACGCAAACACCCCGCTCGTGATCGCCTGGAGCAGGGCGCGTCGATCTCGACGGTTGCCAAGGCGTACCGGTTCCTACGGGCCGTCTTGATGACGGCGGCAGAAGAGGACAAATTGATCAGCCTTAACCCGTGCCGGATCAAGGGTGCCGACAACGAACACACGCCCGAGCGTCCCGTGATCACGGTGTCTCAGGTGTTCGAACTCGCCGACCGCATGGCGGACAGGCGGTTTCGAGCGCTCATCCTTCTGGCCACGTTCGCAAGCCTGCGGTGGGGCGAGGTGATCGCACTTCGACGGCATGACCTCGACCTGGCGGCGCGCACAGTCCGAGTCCGGGAACAGCTCGTCGAGTTGGACGGCGGCGAGATGCGCCTGTGCCCGGTCAAGTCCAAGGCCGGCCGCCGGACTATCGGCATCCCCGCCGCGATCGTCCCCACCCTCACCGAACATCTTGCGTCCTACGTAGGTCCCGATGAGGACGCCTTCGTGTTCCTCGGGAAGAACAGCGGGTTCCTGCGCGGGGGTAACTTCCGGCGTGCCGCGAAGTGGGCAGACGCACTCAAGGAGATGGGGCTCATGGGCCTGCACTTCCACGATCTTCGCCACACGGGCAACACGCTGGCCGCACAGTCAGGGGCGAGCCTGGCCGACCTCAAAGCCCGGATGGGCCACGACAGTGATCGGGCCGCGCTCATCTACCAGCACGCGACCAAGGACGCCGACCAACGGATCGCCGACGCTCTCAGCGCGCGAGTGGAGGTGGATATGAGAGATCGCCGCCCTAGCGGCTAATGGCCCGTTAATGGCCCGAACACCCCGTCACAAGATCAGTGGCGGGGTGTTTTCCCTGGTGGAGCCTAGGAGATTCGAACTCCTGACATCCTGCTTGCAAAGCAGGCGCTCTGCCAACTGAGCTAAGGCCCCTTCGACGAAGATAGCTTACCGGGCCGAGGAAGCCACCTGCGTCGTACCGAGGTCGTCGCTCAGGACCAAGCCTGGGACGTCCGCTATCGAGTCCAGGATGTGCGTGGCTCCGCCCTTGAGCAAGCGCTCCCTGCTGTGCACCCCCGTCATCAGGCCGGCCACCACGGACGCTCCGGCCCGGCGTCCGCAGAGCATGTCGCTCTCCGAGTCGCCGATGACCGCCACGTGGCGTACGTCCTCCACGCCGAGTCGGAGCACGGCGTGGAGGACCATGTCCGGCCAGGGACGGCCGCGGCCGCCGGCGTCCTCGGGGGAGATGGCGAGGTCGACCTTGTCGTGCCAGCCGAGGACGCCGAGCACGCGGCTCAACGTCGTACGGCTGAAACCGGTGATCAGGGCGAGCTTGATCCCGGTGCCGCGGAGTTTGTCGAGGACCTCCAGGACTCCGGGCATGGGCACCAGACCGGCACGTTCCAGCGCACCCTCGTAGGAGCGCTCGAACGTCAGGTTCGCCGCCTGGGCCTGGGCCTCGTTACCGGGGAAGATCCCCCGGAAGACATCGATCTTGGGGCAGCCCCGGGACCGGTGCACGTGAACCATGGCACGCGCGTACGCTCCGGTCCCGGGCACTATGCCCTGGGTGGCGATCGCCTCGGCGAAGGCGCGCTCGACCATGGCGATGTCACCGACTGTGGTGCCTGCCAGGTCCAGGCACGCCAGCTTGATGGGGACGACGTCACTCATCGCCTCGCCGGTCGGTTAGTTCTCGCTGCCGGTCGCCTCGGTCCAGAGATCGAGCTCGGCGCGGTCGGCCTGCACCTTACGCCAGATCAGCAACCCCCCAAGGGCGATCAGCGCCAGAACGAGCAGCTTCTTCACGGTGTGACCCCACTTCTTCGACGGCCTCACCTGCCGGGGTGAGACCCAACGGTTGACATGCAGCCTAGCAAGGGATGGCTGTGCTTCTTGTGTTCGCACGAACCAGATGTGCGGCTTGTGCGTAGAACGAGCTTTCAGCCCGGCCTGGATCACCCCTTTGACCCCGGCTTATACCCACCCCGTCCCGGGCAACCTGCCAATCACTTCGGACAACATCCCGATCATGCCAAATATCCCGTCACCTCGCGCACCGAGGTACCCCAGAGAGGGGATGGTCACGTTCCCGCCCACCCTGGGGACACCACCGGGGGGTATGGGAGAAGGGGGTGGTCGCGGTCAATACCGGGGGCGACACCGCCGGGGGGGAGCGATGGGGCGGATGCCGGCGCTGGTGGCCGGTGTCGGCATTTATGCCGGCCTGCATCCCAGTGGACGAGGTCGGCCCTGGCTGGCGCGGATACGGAGGAACGCGAATACGGAGAAGGCAGAGCTGGTCTCTGGCGGAGTCAGCGGGCCGAGCAGGTCAGCTTCGTGCTCGCCACCAGATCCGCTTCGTGCCCGGCCTGGCCGTCATGACGGCCAGGCCATCTCGAAGGGCCAGCTGCTCACGGATGGGATCCAGACAATGCTCCTCGCGTCCCGGCCCTCGCGTCCCGGTCCCTAGTTCTGGTCCCGGGTTCTGGTCATCGGGTTCCGGTCATCGGGTCGCGTCCCTTGGGGCGCGTTTCTCGGCGCCGTGAGGGTGGCCGGGGCCCGCGCAGAGATCGCGTTCGCCCTCCCGTGCAGGTCCGCCGTTCAGAGGGAGGCGGAGGTGCGGAAGCGGGTCGACGTACGGGAGAGAGGGCGGGCGTCCGGGGAGGGTGATGTGAATCTCACAACTCGGGCTTGCATACCCTAGGGGGGTAGGGTGTTAGACTCTGGGGCAGAGAGTGGAACGAGGGACAAGGGAGATTGACATGAGCACCGCCACCTACACCGTCAAGGGCATGACCTGCGGCCACTGCGTCAGCTCGGTCAAGGAGGAGGTCGGCGGCGTCGCGGGTGTCACCGGCGTCGACGTCGACCTGGCCAGCGGCCTTCTGACGGTGACCAGCGACAACGAGGTCGACGCCACCCAGATCGCCGCCGAGCTCGAGGAGGCCGGGTACGAGGTGGCGAACCAGTGAACACGGCGGCCAAGCTCGGCTCCTACGTCCTGGGGCTCGCCGTCGTCTTCGGCGGAGCCCTGGGCGTGGGCCGAGCGGTCGGCCCGGTGGGCCAGGAGCCGCCGAAGGAGAGCCACGCGGCCATGGCCGAGGGCCAGGAGCACGGCGACGGGCAGGACACGCCGGAGCAGACGTCCGACAAGACCGGCAGTACCAGCACTACCAGTGAGACCAGCAATACCAGCGAGATCAGTGATACCCCTGGGGGGCTACAAGTGTCGCAGAACGGATACACCCTCAACCCGTTGACCCCGATCGAGACCGGCAAGACCACCGACTTCCGTTTCACAGTAACCGGGCCGAGCGGCCGTCCGGTGACCGACTACCAGGTCGAGCACGACAAGAAGCTGCACTTCATCGTGGTCTCCCGTGACCTGACGACCTTCCTGCACGTGCACCCGGAGATGACGCCCGACGGCATCTGGTCGGTCGGGCTGACGCTGCCGGAGGCGGGGGCGTACCGGGCATTTGCCGACTTCGCGCCGACGGGCGGCGAGAAGCTGACGCTCGGCGCCGACCTGCAGGCCGCGGGCGACTACCGGCCGAAGCCGCTGCCCGAGGCGAGCCGGGCCTCGAAGGTCGGCGACTACACTGTGAGCCTCGACGGAGAGCTGGTCCCGGGGCAGGCGAGCAAGCTCACCCTCACGGTGAGCAAGGACGGCGAGCCGGTCACCGACCTGCAGCCCTACCTGGGCGCGTTCGGTCACCTGGTCGCCCTTCGCGCCGGCGACCTGGCCTACCTGCACGTACACCCGGAGCAGAGCGACAAGGCCGGGCCGCAGATCACCTTCTACGCCGAGGTGCCGAGCGTCGGCGACTACCGGCTGTTCCTCGACTTCAAGCACGGGGACGAGGTCCGTACGGCGGACTTCACCGTGCGCGCCGCCCAGGGCGGCGCGACCACCGCGGAGCCGTCGGCCCCGCACGGCCACTGAGCCACTGAGACACCAAAACGCCGAAGACACCAGAACGCCGAGAACACCGAAACCCTAAGACGCCGAACCCCCAAGACGCTGAGACGATGAGAAAGGAGAGGTGATGTCTTCCCTCACCGAGGAGAAAGCTGTCGAACTCACGATCGGCGGCATGACGTGCGCGTCCTGCGCCAACCGCATCGAGCGCAAGCTGAACAAGCTTGAGGGCGTGACCGCGACGGTCAACTACGCGACGGAGAAGGCGAAGGTCACCTTTCCGGACGGGCTGGACCCGCAGGCGCTGATCAGCGAGGTGGAGAAGGCCGGGTACAGCGCCGCGCTCCCCGTCGCCAAGGAGCAGGAGGGGCAGGGGGAGCAGGCCGAGCCCGCCGACGAGCTGCGTCCGCTGCGCGACCGGCTGATCGCCTCGGTCGCGCTGAGCGTGCCGGTGATCGCGATGGCGATGGTCCCGGCGCTGCAGTTCACGAACTGGCAGTGGTTGTCGCTGGTGCTGGCCGCCCCGGTCGTGGTGTATGCGGGCTGGCCCTTCCACAAGGCCGCGTGGACGAACCTGCGCCACGGCGCCGCCACCATGGACACCCTGATCTCCATCGGCACGCTGGCCGCGCTCGGCTGGTCCCTGTGGGCGCTGTTCTTCGGCACGGCGGGCACGCCGGGCATGACGCACCCGTTCGAGCTGACCATCGAGCGCACCGACGGCTCGGGCAACATCTACCTGGAGGCCGCGGCGGGGGTGACGGCGTTCATCCTGGCCGGGCGGTACTTCGAGTCGCGTTCCAAGCGGCGGGCGGGAGCCGCGCTGCGGGCCCTGATGGAGCTGGGCGCCAAGGACGTCGAGCTGGCCGACGGGCGTCGGGTGCCGGTCGAGCAGCTCAAGGCGGGCGACACGTTCATCGTGCGGCCGGGTGAGAAGGTCGCCACGGACGGCGTGATCGAGGAGGGCACCTCCGCGGTGGACGCCTCGATGCTGACCGGGGAGTCCGTGCCGGTGGAGGTAGGGCCGGGCGACGCGGTGACCGGCGCGACCGTGAACGCGGGCGGCCGGCTGGTCGTCCGGGCCACGCGGGTGGGCTCGGACACGCAGCTCGCGCAGATGGCCAAGCTGGTGGAGGAGGCCCAGACGGGCAAGGCCGAGGTGCAGCGGCTGGCCGACCGCATCTCGGGCGTCTTCGTCCCGATCGTGATCGCGCTGGCGCTGGGCACACTGGGCTTCTGGCTCGGCACGGGGAACGGCGCGGGGGCCGCGTTCACCGCCGCGGTGGCGGTGCTGATCATCGCCTGCCCGTGCGCGCTCGGCCTGGCCACGCCCACGGCGCTGCTGGTCGGTACGGGCCGGGGAGCCCAGCTCGGCATCCTGATCAAGGGTCCGGAGGTGCTGGAGTCCACGCGCCGCATCGACACCATCGTCCTGGACAAGACCGGCACGGTCACCGAGGGACGCATGACGCTGGCCGGCGTGCACCTGGCCGAGGGGGAGAGCCGCGAGGAGGTGCTGCGGCTGGCCGGGGCCATCGAGCACGCCTCCGAGCACCCGATCGCCCAGGCCGTCGCCAGGGCGGCGAAGTCCGACGCGACGGTGGAGGACTTCGCCAACATCGAGGGCCTCGGCGTGCAGGGCATCGTGGACGGGCACGCGGTCCTCGTCGGCCGCCCGAGGCTGCTGGCCGAGTGGTCGCAGCACCTGCCCGCCGGCCTGGCGGCCACCCTTGAGGAGGAGCAGGCCAAGGGCCGTACGGTGGTCGCGGTCGGCTGGGACGGCAAGGCCAGGGCGCTGCTGGTGGTGTCCGACGTGGTCAAGGAGACGAGCGCGGAGGCCATCCGCAGGCTGCGTACGCTCGGTCTGACCCCGGTCCTGCTGACCGGCGACAACGAGGCCGTCGCCCGCCAGGTCGCGGACGAGGTCGGCATCGACGAGGTGATCGCCGAGGTGCTGCCCGCGGACAAGGTGGACGTGGTCAAGCGGCTGCAGTCCGAGGGCAAGGTCGTGGCCATGGTCGGCGACGGCGTCAACGACGCGGCCGCGCTCGCCCAGGCGGACCTGGGGCTGGCGATGGGCACCGGCACGGATGCCGCGATCGAGGCGTCGGACCTGACCCTGGTCAGGGGCGACCTGCTGGTGGCGGCCGACGCGATCAGGCTCTCCCGCAGGACGCTCGGCACGATCAAGGGCAACCTGTTCTGGGCCTTCGCCTACAACGTGGCCGCTCTCCCGCTGGCCGCGCTCGGCCTGCTCAACCCGATGATCGCGGGGGCGGCGATGGCCTTCTCCAGCGTGTTCGTGGTCAGCAACAGCCTGCGGCTACGCCGCTTCAAGTGATCGTTCGGCCCATCTGACGGCCGGTGCCATGGCGGCGCCGGCCGTCATGAACGTCAGGCCGAGCAGCAGCCAGCCCACGGCGCCGCCGTCGAGCACGAGCGTGGTCAGCACCACCGGGCCGAGCATCCTCGCGACGGCCGTGCCGGTGCCGAAGAAGCCCTGGTACTGGCCCTGCCTGTCGTCGGGGGCCAGCCCGAAGCCGATCTCCCAGGCGCCCGCGGCCAGCAACATCTCCCCCGCGACCTGTAGACAGCCCGCCGCGATCAGGAAGATCCAGCCGTACGGGCTGAGGGCGAACACCGCGCAGGCGGCGAGCATCACGAGACCCGCCTTCCGGACGGCCGAGGAGGCGTCCCGCAGGTCGCGTACCCGGCGGGCGACGCGGACCTGGAAGAGCAGCACGCTGCCGGTGTTGAGCACGAGCAGCACGGAGATCATCCACGTGGGCGCGGACGTGCGTTGCGCGATCCACAGCGGCACCACGAGGCTGAGCAGCGGCATGTAGAAGAGCATGACCGCGTTGATCAGCGTGACCAGCGCGTACGGCCGGTCCCTGAGCACGGCCAGCAGGGGGCCCGGCGCGGCGGGCGCGGGCCGTACGGCGGGCAGCGTGAGCAGCACCAGCGCGGCGATCAGGAAGCTCAGGGCGTCGAGCACGAACACCGCGACGTATCCGGCGCGTGTGCCGACGGTCAGCGCGACGCCGCCCAGCGCGGCCCCGACGGCCAGGCCGCCGTTGAGCGTGGACTGCAGCACGGCCCGGACGACCGTACGGCGGGCCGGTTCGATCAGCCCGGCCAGCAGCGCCTGGCGGGCCGCCGACAGGCCGGTCTGCGCCGTGCCGTACAGGCAGGCGACCAGCACGAACAGCGCGTACGAGCGGACGAACACGAACGAGGCGGCCGCCAGCGCGGTGGTGAGCGCGAGCAGCACCGCCACGCCGCGCGGCCCGCGCCGGTCGGCCAGGTGGCCGAGCGGGACCCCGGCCACCTCGGCGACGGCCCAGCCCAGCGTGAGGCCGAGGCCGATCTCGGTGGCCGACAGGCCCACGACATTCGCGAAGTAGAGCGCCGAGGTGACCAGATAGGCGCCGTCGCCGACGGCGTTGGCGAGCTGCGCGGCGGCGAGGACGCGCTGGCTCCTGACGCCCTGCGGGACGCGCTCAGCTTTCACGCTTTGTAGGACTCTGGGGTCATCCGGGTGGCGACGCCCATCCGGTTCCAGGCGTTGATGGTGGCCACGGCCACGACCAGCGCGGCCAGTTGCGGCTCGTCGAAGTGCGCGGCGGCCCCTGCCCAGACCTCGTCGGTGACGTCGTCGGTGGACAGCCGGGTGGCGGCCTCGGTGAAGGCCAGGGCGGCGCGTTCCTGGTCGGTGAAGAAGGGGGCCTCGCGCCAGACGGCGACGGCGTGCAGCCTGGCGTCGCTCTCCCCCGCCTGCTTGGCGTCGGAGCTGTGCATGTCCACGCAGTAGACGCAGCCGTTGATCTGGCTGGCGCGCAGCCGGACGAGTTCGAGGAGGGGCTTGGGGAGCGTGCTGTGGGCCACGAACCTGTCCAGGCCGCCCATCGCCTTGTACGCCTCGCCGGCCAGCGTTCCAAGTTCCATACGTTCGGTCATGCACCCATTTTGTCCGCCCTTTTGTCCCGATATAAGCTCCAATTTCCGGCAAGTTGATTGGGCCAAGTTGGACGTTCACATCAGCCTCGAAGGCCGCGGTGACCTGGCCGCACAGGTCTACCGCCAACTGCTCGACGCCATACTCGACGGCCGGCTGCGGTCGGGCGAGCGGCTGCCGCCGACGCGGGAACTGGCCCGCCGGCTGGAGATCTCCAGGAACACGGTGGCGATCGCCTACGACCGGCTGGTGGCCGACGGCTTCCTGATCGGCAGGGCGGGGGCGGGCACGTTCGTGTCGGCCGAGCCGGTACGCGGCCGGGCCGCGCCCAAGGGGGTGGTCAGGCCGCGGGCGTTCTGGCGGGAGCTCGGCACGGCCGCAAACGTGGCGCCCGCCCGGTACGACTTCCGCGTCGGCGTACCGGACGCGCGGCTGTTCCCGATGGAGACGTGGCGCAGGCTGGTGGCGAGGGAGCTGCGGGTCGGCCTGGCGACGTACGACGACCCGTCAGGCTATGAACCCCTACGTGACGCTATTTCGCGTCATATCGGGATCAGCCGGTCTGTCCATGCCGGGCCGGACGACGTACTGATCACCAACGGCGCGCAGCAGGCCCTCGACCTCGTCGGCCGCGTCCTGATCGAGCCCGGCACGACCGTCGCCGTCGAGGAGCCCGGCTATCCGCCCGCCCGCCGGCTGTTCCGCTCGCTCGGCGCCCGCGTCGTCGGCGTGCCCGTGGACGCCGAAGGCCTGGACGTCTCGGCCATCCCCCGCGCGGCGAGCCTCGTCTACGTCACGCCCTCGCACCAGTTCCCGCTGGGCACGCCCATGTCGCTGGCCCGCCGCGCCGCCCTGCTCGCCTGGGCGGAACGCCGCGCCGCCGTGGTGATCGAGGACGACTACGACAGCGAGTTCCGCTTCGGCGAACGTCCGCTCGAACCCCTGCAGAGCCTCGACCGCGCGGGCCGCGTGATCTACGTGGGCTCGTTCTCCAAGACCCTGCTCCCGATGCTCAGGCTGGGCTTCCTCGTCGCCCCCGCCTCGCTCGGCCCGGCCCTGCGCGCGGCCAGGCAGCTCTCCGACTGGCACGGCGACGTGCCCACGCAGGCCGCCCTGGCCCGCTTCATCGACGAGGGCCTGCTGGCCCGGCACATCAGGAAGGCGACCCGCGAGTACGCCGCCCGGCACGCCCTGATCGCCGAGACGCTGGCCGGGGAGGACCGCCTGCGCCTGATCCCGTCCGCCGCGGGCCTGCACGTGTGCGCCCTCTTCGCGCCGGGCGTGTCCGTACGTCGGGCGCCGGACCTGGCCGTCGAGCAGCTCGACGCCTATTGCGGCGAGACCCCGGCACAACCCGGCCTGGTCCTGGGCTACGGCGCCATCGGGCCGCACGACCTCCGCCCCGGCCTGCGCCTGCTCACCGACTCGCTGAAGCCAGGCTCACTGAAGCCGGCCTCACTGGAGACAGCCTCACTGAAGCCGGCCTAGAAGTGCCGGCGGCTCCAGAACCGCCGCGCCCGCTCCCCCGACAACTCCGGATCGTCCGGCGGCGAGGGTTGCTGCACGATGACGACCGTCGTCTTGGCGTGGCGGGCGCAGTACATGCTGGTGGAGGGCAGCAGGATCCGGCTGAGCATCCCGCGCCTGCCCCGCCCGAGCACCAGCAGGTCACCCTCCCGCGCCAGATCGACGAGGTGGTAGCCGGGATCGCCGACCTTGCTGACGCTCGCCACGCGCAGATCGTCGGGCACGCCCCCTGCGACGTCCTCGAACACGCCCGCGATCACCTCCGCGCAGCGGCTCTCCTCGCCCTGCCGGATCGCGTGCTGCACGGGCAGCGCCTCGGGGAAGGGATGGACGGGCGCACGACTGACGTGAACGGCCACCAGAGCCATCCGGTGCAGCCTGGCCGCGCCGATGGCCCAGGCGAGTGCCCAGCGCGAGGCCGGGGACTCGTCCACCCCCACGATCAGCCTCACACCGCCAGGCAGATCCTGTTCCACGGTGCCTCCTGGAAATGAAGTACGACCATAGTGCGCCAACCGGCGAGTTAGCGGGAGGTGGCACTTTGCGAACTCTGGAGTCCCCCGCGAGCCCGGGCGTAGCATGCGGGGGTGGAACGAGGGTGGGTGCAACCCCGTCCCGCCCTCGACCGGCGGCTCGACGGGGCGCTTACGCACAGGCTCACCACGCTCGTGGCCTCTACAGGCTACGGGAAGTCGATCGCGCTCGCCGGTTGGAGCCACGCCGTCGGCGCGGTGCTGCACCTGCTCGGGCCCGCCGACCGCGACCTGCCGACGCTGGCGGGATCGGTGGCGTCGGCGCTGGCCGAGGCCGTGCCGGGGCTGCCCGCCGACCTGCTGGCCGCGGCCGGGGCGCCGCTCGGCCCCGACGCCGACGAGCTGTCCAGGGCCGCCGCGCTGGCGGGCGCGCTGGCCGAGTCGCTGGCCCGGCGGCTGGCCAGAGGGCTGGCGCTGATCTTCGACGGCGTCGACGCGATCGCCGGTGCGCCGGGCTCGGTGCGTTACGTGGAGACGCTGGTTCGCGCCTCGCCCCGCCATCTGCACCTGGTCACCGCCTCGCGGGCGCCGCTGCCGTTCCCGACGGCCCGGCTGCGCCAGGACCACGAGGTGCTCGACCTCGACGCCACCGACCTGGCGCTCACCCCCGCCGAGACCGCCGCCTGGGCCCGCGAGCGGCTGGGCGAGCAGGGCGCGGGCATCGCCTCCAGGCTGCACGAGGCGTGCGCGGGCTGGCCCGCCGCCGTCCAGGCCGCGCTCGACACGCTGGCCAGGGAGGAGCCGGCGAGCTGGCCGCGCACCGCGGCGAGCCTGACCGCCGGGTCGGCCACGCTCGAACACCTGACGCTCGCCGCGTTCAAGGACCTGCCGCAGGGCATGCGCGAGCTGCTGCGCGCGGCGACCGTCCTGCCGGTGCTGACCTCCGGCCTGTCCGCCACGCTCGGCGCGCCTCCCGACACGCTCCCCGCCCTGATCAGCCGCGGCCTGTTCGTCGAGGCCGACCAGGACGGCCACCGGCTGACCTCGACCAGCAGGCACGTCCTCACCCGGCACGCCCCGCTCGACCGGCACGAGGCCCACGACGTGGCCGCCGTAGCCGCCCGCTGGTACGTCGAGCACGACCAGCCCGAGCTGGCCCTGCGCGCCGCCGTCGCGACCGCCCATCCGGACCTCGCCGCGTCACTGCTCAACTCCCACGGCCCCCGCCTGGCCGAGCGCGGCGACGTGATCGCGGCGCTCGACCTGCTGCCCGAGCCCGCCAGGAGCTCTCCCCCGATGCTCAGGCTCGCGGGCATCGCCGAGCTCAACCGCGGCCACTGGACCCGCGCCCGCGACCTGCTGGCCCAGGCCGCCGCCGGTCCCGCCTTCGACGCGTTCCTGGCCAGGCGGCTCGGCTTCATCGACCACCTGCGCGGCGACCTCGACGCGGCCATGGCGGCGTACGCCAAGGGCCACGCGTACGGCTCGCCGCCGGCCGACGCCGCCATGTGCGCCGCCTCCATGGCCTCGGTCCTGTGGCTGAAGGGCGACCGTACGGGCTGTGCCGAGCTGGCTGACCGGGCGCTGGAACAGGCCGGCCTGCTGGGCGACCCAGGCGCGCTGGCGATGGCCAACACGGTGCTGGCCATGCTCGCCGCGCTCGACGGCGACCGCCGCGCCAACGACGCCCACTACCTGCGCGCCCTCGAGTACGCCGAACGCGCCGGCGACATCGTCCAGCTCATCAGGATCCGGGCCAACCGGGCTTCCCGTCATCTCGACGAGGGCGCGTACGCCGAGGCGCTGGCCGAGACGGAGGCCGCGAGCCGGCTGTGCGACCTGGTGTCGTTCGCGCCCTACGCGGCGCTCAACGTCGCCAACCGGGCCAAGGCCCTCGTCGGGCTCGGCCGGCTGGAGGAGGCCGCGATCGACGCGGCCGACGCGGTGGCCAGGTGGGAGGCGATGGGCTCGCGGCTGGTCAGCGTCGGGCTGGTCAGGCTGGGCGAGATCCACGAGCTGCGCGGCGAACGCGGGCAGGCCGCCGCGACCTACCGCCGGGTGATCGCCGAGACCGGCTCGCTGGGCGAGGTGCAGACCCTGTCCAACGCGCTCAACGCGCTGGCCGGGCTGCTCGCCGAGGAGGACCCCGAGGAGGCCGGCGAGGTGGCCCGGCAGGCGCTGGCGCACGCCGACGGCATCGCGGGCGTCGCCGCGCGGGTGGCCGCGGCGCACGTGGCCCTGGCCGGGGGCCGCCGCGAGGAGGCCGCCCGGCTGCTCGACGCGACCGAGCCGGTCGCCGTCGAACGCCGGGACCACGCGGCCCAGGCCGTGATCTGCGAGCTGCGCGCCCGGCTCGACGGCGATCCCGCGCGGGCCGACGAGGCGGTGCGCAGGTGGGCGGTGCTCGGCGACCCGATCGGGCTGGCCAGGGCCGAGCTGGTACGCGCGGCCCTGGCCGACCCGGCGAACGGCGGCGAGGCGGCCGTACGGGTGCGCGAGCGGATGCACGCGATCGGCTGCCGGGCGCTCGACGACCGGATCGACGAGCTGATCGCCCGCGCGGCGCCCGTACCGGGGGCGGCGGTGGTGATCGAGACCATGGGAACGTTCCGGGTGCTGCGGGGGGCGGTGCCGGTCCCGCGTACGGCCTGGCAGTCGCGCAAGGCCCGCGACCTGCTGAAGATCCTGGTCAGCCGCCGGGGCGGGGCGATCAGCAGGGAACGGCTGGTGGAGATCCTCTGGCCCGAGCAGCAGGACGACACGGTCGGGCTGCGGCGGCTCAACGTCATGGTCTCCACGCTGCGCGCGGTGCTCGACCCGGCCCGCGAACGGCCTCCGGACGACGTCGTGGTCTCCGAGGAGGGCGCGCTGCGCCTGGACCTGGCCCACGCCGACGTCGACGTGGAGCGCTTCCTCGACCTGGCGGCCGAGGCCGTACGGCTGGAGCAGGCGGGCCGCGCGGCCGAGGCGCTGGAGCGGTGGACGGCGGCGGAAGGCGCGTACGGCGGCGAGTTCTGCGAGGAGGACCCCTACGCCGACTGGGCCGTGGGCCTGCGCGAACAGGCGAGGCTGGCCTACGTGCAGGCGTCCGCCCGGCTGGCCGCGGCACGCACCCGCGAGCGGCGCTACGACGAGGCCGCCCGCTACTGGCTGCGCCTGCTGGAGCGCGACGGCTACGACGAGCGTGCCCACCTGGGCCTGGTACGGGTGCTCGACCTGGCGGGCCGGCGCGGCGACGCCCGCAGGCGCTACCACCTCTACGCCGAGCGCATGCGGGAGCTGGAGGTCGAGCCCGCGCCCTATCCCACCTGAACCAGACCTGAACCATCCGGGGGGATGGTGCTGCGATGAGGACGGTCATCGTACGGCTGGTCGAGCCCGAGCAATCCGGCGGCCAGCTCCGCGGGCTGCTCGAAGAGGTGGGGGGCGAGCCGGTGCCGTTCAGCGGGGCCGACGCCGTGATCACCCTGTTGCTGAACGCGGCCGGCCTGAACCGCGATCCCGCCTGAACCTCGCACGAACCTCCCCTCGCCACCATCTGTGGTGAGAGGAGGCACGATGAGCGAGCAGCTGGGGAGCGGATGGCCGTTCGTCGGGCGAGGGGGGTCGATCTCGACCGTGCGCGAGGCGCTGCGGTCGGGAGCAGGCGCGATGATCGCCGGTGAGGCTGGGGTCGGCAAGAGCAGGCTGGCGGCACAGGCGCTGGCCGGGCTCGACGGGTACGAGGTCGTACGGGTGCTGGGCACCGAGACCGCGTCGATGATCCCGTTCGGGGCGTTCGCCCACGTACTGACGGGCCCGCCGCACGCGGGCGAGAACCTGCTGCGGTGGGCGGCGCGGCACCTTCGCGGCGAAGGAAGCGGTGGAGGAAGGGGAGAACTGCTGGTGAGCGTGGACGACGCGCACCGGCTCGACCCGGCGTCGGCGGCGCTGGTGCACTACCTGGCCGCCGGTGGGGAGGCCAGGGTACTGGTCACGGTATGTACGGGCGGGCCGCTGCCCGCGCCGGTGGCCGCGCTGTGGAAGGACGAGCTGCTGACCAGGGTCGAGCTGCCGCCGCTCGGCCGCGACGAGGTCGGCCAGGTGTTGGCGGGCGCGCTCGGCGGGGAGGTGGCGGCCGGGACCGTACGGCATCTGGCGGCCGTCACCGGCGGGAACGTGCTCTACCTGCGCGAGGTCGTGCACGCCGGACGCACGTCGGGCTGCCTGGCCGAGAGCGGCGGCGAGTGGCGCTGGCGGGGCGAGCTGTCGATGACGACCCGGCTGCGCGAGCTGGTCGGCGCCCGGATCGGACACCTGGACCAGGACGAGCGCGAGGTGCTGGAACTGGTGGCGTTCGGCGAGCCGGTGGGGGCCGAGCTGCTGGTCGCGCTGACCTCGGCGGGCGCGGTCGAGCGGGTCGAGGCCCGCGGCCTGGTCACGGTCGCCGGCGACGGCCGCCGGGAGCAGGTACGGCTCGGCCACCCCCTGTACGGCGAGGTGGTCCGCGGCGACTGCGGCACCCTGCGGGCCAGGCGGCGGCTGCGGACCCTGGCCGAGGCGCTGGAGACCCGCGGCCTGCGGCGGCGCGAGGACGAGCTGCGCGCGGCCGTGTGGCGGCTGGACAGCGGCTCGGCGGCGGCGCCCGGGATGTTGTTGTCGGCCGCGAACCTGGCCTGGGCCAGGCGCGATCCGCGGCTGGCCGAGCGGCTGGCCAGGGCCGCGATCGAGGCGGGCGCGGGCGTGGCGGCGGTCGCGCTGCTCGGCCAGGTGCTGATGGTCCTGGGCGACGCGGACGCGGCCCTGGCGGCGCTGCGGCAGGCGGCCAGGAACGCGGTCACCGAGGACGAACGCGCCCAGCACGCCTTCAGCCTGGGCCTCAACCTCGCCTGGGCGGGCGCGGACGCCGAGGCGTGCCGGGTGCTCGACATGACCGACGAGACGCTGACGGATCCGGCCTTACGACAGGAGAGGCACATCTACCGGGGCGTCGCGGACTTCTTCGCCGGTCGGCTGGCAGGGGCGGCGGACTCGCTGGCTCGGGCGCGCGCGTACGCGCCGATGACCGTACGGGGTGCGGCGCACGCGGCCGGGCTGGAGGCGTGGATCGAGGCCTACTCGGGCCGTACCGGACGTTGCCTGGCCGTGGTCGAGCGGGCGCTGGCGGGCAAGGACGACTGGGAGGACGACGCCCCGCACGCGCTGCCGACGCTGCTGGACGCGCGCTGCGCCGCGCAGGTGTTCTCCGGCCGGCTGGACGCCGCGGCGCGGACGGCCGCCGAGGGCATGGCGCTGACGGCGGCCGAGCTGTCGGTGTCGGGGTTCGGGGCGTACCTGGCGGTGGTCGGCGGGCTGCGCGGCGACGCGGCCGGCGCGGCCCGCTGGGCCAGGGAGGAGGCGGCCCGGCTGCCCGCGCGTACGCCGTACCTGGGGCGGTGCCTGGCCGAGCTGGCCCACGCGCGGGCGTTGCTGGGCGAGACCGGGGCGGCGCGGGCCGCGCTGGCCGAGGCCGAGGAGCTGGCCTCGCGCTGGGCCTTCACCCGGCAGCCGGTCCTGCGGGCCGCGGTCTGGGTGGCGGCCTCGGCGGGCGACCTGGACGAGGCCGTACGCCTGTGCCTGTCGGCCGCCGGTCTGGCCGAGCGGCACGAGCAGTTCGGGCACCTGATGTTCGCGCTGCACGACCTGGTGCGGCTGGGCGTACCCGCCCTGGCGGCCCGGCGCCTGACCGCGCTGGCCGAACGGGTGGACGGCCCGCTGGCCGCGCTGGCCGCCCGGCACGCCCGTGCCGCCGGTGATCCCGCCGAGCTGCGGGCCGTCGCCGCCGAGTTCGAACGGCTCGGCCTGATCCTGTACGCCGCCGAGGCCCTCGCCCAGGAGTCGGCGGCCCACCGCCGCGCGGGCCGGGGCACGCTGGCCAAGGGGGCGCAGACCAGGGCGTGGGCGCTGGCCAAGCGGTGTCCGGGCGTCTCGACGCCCGCGCTGGTGGAGCTGGCCACGCCGGAGCTCACGCCGCGCCAGCGGGAGATCGTCAAGCTGGCCGCCGCCGGGCTGACGAACCGGCAGATCGCCGACCGGCTGACACTGTCCACCCGTACGGCGGCCAACCATCTCCAGGCGGCCTACGAGAAACTGGGGGTCAACGACCGTACGCAGGTGGGACGGCTGCTGGCGGCGCTCTAGACGAGCCTGAGAAGGCCGTCGTACAGGGCCTGGCGGTCGCCGTCCGCCATGGCCCGGTACGGCTCTGCGGCCCGCCGGTTCGTGTCCGCCTCGATGGCGGCCCGCCTCGACGGATCCTTGAGCCCGATGATCCCGGCCGCGGCCAGGTCGGCCGCGCGCCAGGACTCGGCATGGGCGTCCGCGCGGTGGTGCCGCAGCGCGGCGAGCCGGTTGAACAGCAGCAGACCGGCCGGTGCGGCGACCGGCTCGTACGGCGGGGCCATCACCTCCAGCGCGCCGCCGGGCACCCGTACGGCCCGGTCGAGCACCGCGCCCACGGACGCGGCGAGACCGGTCACGTCGTGGCCGGCCCAGACACGGCCGGCCGCCTCGGCGTGCAGGGCGTACAGGGCGTCGATGAAGGCCAGGCCCTTGGGCGTCGGCCGCAGGGTCCCGTCGGCGTCCCGGACCAGGGCGCCTTCGCGCAGGTGGGTCTCGACGATTTCGGTGACGTCGCCGTACCGGTGGACGGCGGCGAGCGCGGCCGGGGTCACCGGGCGCAGGGGGAGCACGTAACGCAGGTCGTCGAGCAGGCCGGGGGTCAGGCCGGTGCGTCCGGCCAGGTCCAGGACGGCTCCGCGGGCGGCGGCGTGCACGTTGACGTGGGCCGCGTCGATGACGGGAGCAACCGCAGCCACAAACTCCAACAGGTCCCGAAATTTCGGCATTGAGCGTCATTATGTCGCTGATTCCGTGGTCGATCAGCAGGAAACCATAATCGCCCGGCTCCAGGGTGGGCTCAACCGTCCGGCGTCCGCCGGTGTTCTCCCACCGCCCGGTTCCTCCCTCCCCTGGAGTCCCCCATGTCCCTCCGTCCTCGCTGGGCGGCCCTGCCCGTCGTGCTGGTCGCGGTGTTCATGACCACGCTCGACTTCTTCGTCGCGAACGTGGCCGTGCCCTCGATCCGCGCCGACCTGCGGCCCGGCGACGCGGCGATCCAGTTCGTGATCGCCGGGTACGGGCTGGCGTACGCGGCGGGCCTGATCGTCTCGGGGCGGCTCGGCGATCTCCACGGCCCGCGCCGGCTCTTCACCGCCGGGCTGGCCCTGTTCACGCTCGCCTCGGCCGCCTGCGGCGGCGCGCCGGACGCCACCACCCTGGTGCTCGCCCGGGTCGCGCAGGGCGCCGCGGCGGCGCTGCTCGCACCGCAGGTCCTCACGCTGATCGGGGCACTGTTCCCGGGCGCGGACCGGGCGAGGGCCTTCGGCTGGTACGGCACGGTCGTGGGCCTGGCCGGGATGAGCGGCCAGGTGGTGGGCGGACTGCTGGTGGCCGCCGATCCCCTGGGCCTCGGCTGGCGGGCCTGTTTCCTGGTCAACGTGCCGATCGGCCTGGCGGCGCTGGCTCTGACCGGGCGGCTGGTCCCCCGCGTCCCGGGGGCCGGGGCCCGTACGGGGCTGGACCTGGCGGGGGCGGCGCTGGTCGCGGCGGGCCTGGTGGGCGTCGTGCTGCCGCTGGTCCAGGGGCGCGCGGAGGGCTGGCCGCAGTGGACGTGGCCGTGCCTGGGCGGGGCGGCGCTCACGCTGGCGGCGTTCGTACGGCGGCAGCGCCGGCTGGCGGCGGCCGGTCGCGAACCGCTGCTCGACCTGGAGGTGTTCGGCGAGAAGGGGTTCGCGGCCGGGCTGGCGGCGGTCGCGCTGCTGTTCGGCACCTCGGCGGGCCTGTCGTTCGTGCTCGCCCTGTACCTTCAGGACGGCCTCGGGCTCGGCCCGCTCGCCGCCGGGGCAGTGTGCACCGCGCTGAACCTCGGCTTCTTCCTGGCCTCGCCGCGCTCGGCCCGCGTCCCCCGCGTGGTCGGCCCGCTGGGGCTGCTGCTCGGGCTGGGGTTGCTCTACCACGCGGGGGACTCGCCGTATCTCGTGGCGCTCGCGCTGCTGGTGGCTGGCGCGGGGATGGGCCTGGTCATGTCGCCGCTGCTGTCCACGGTCCTGGCATCCGTACGCCGGGAGCACGCGGGCGCGGCGGCCGGCGTGCTCGGAACCGTTCAGGAGACCGGCGGCGTGCACGGCGGCACGGTCACCGGCGCGATCTTCTTCGGCGCACTCGACGGCGGCTGGCACGCGGCCACCAGGGCCGCCCTGCTCGTGCTCGTCGTGGGCGCGCTGGGCGTGCTGGCGCACTCGGCGCTGCGTCCCCGGCGGGCCGCTTCGGCCCCTGCGATGTCGTTGAAGCCGAACCGCTGCTCATCTCCGTAGTACCGGGTGTGTGGCTTGTTTCGGACGAGTCTCTGCTGGCCGGCATGGCAACTGGCGACACCCAGGCCGCCACCGCCCTCGTACGCCGTTACCAGGCCAGGGTCTACGGCCTGGCCCGGACGATCGTGCGCGAGTCCGCGCTCGCCGAGGAGATCGCCCAGGAGGCGTTCGTACGGGCGTGGCGGCACGCGGCCGCGTACGACGCCCGGCGCGGGGCCGTACCGGCCTGGCTGCTGACCATCACCCGCAACCTCGCCCTCGACGCGCTGCGCATCAGGCGCGAGGAGCCGGTGGATCCGGCCGTCCTGATGACCCGGCGGCTGCGCGGAGACCGGCGACCTCATCCCCGAACTGGCCGCCGACACCCTCACCGGCGCCGAACGCGCGGCCGCCCTGCATCACCTGGCCGCCTGCGCGCGCTGCCGGCACGACCTGGCGGACATGGCCGGGCTGGTGGACTCGATCATCGCGCTGGCCCCGCCCGAGAACCCGCCGCCCGCCTTCGAGTCGCGCGTGCTGGCCGGGATGACCGGCAACTGCTGCCTGGCCGCCGCCTTCCACGACGGCCGTCGCCGGGTGGGCACGGCCTTCGCCTACCAGGGCTCCCCGAGCTGGCTGTTCCTGGTGGTCCAGTCGGCCTCGGGCAGCGGCGCGTACCGGGCCACGCTGGTCAGGACGGACGGCCTGCGCGTCCCTCTGGGCGAGGTGCCGGTCTCCGGCGGCAGGGGCTCGTGGGGGACGACGATCGACACGCCGGTCGCGCAGGTGGGCCGGATCGTGCTGGCCAGACCGGGGGCGGGAGATCTGGTGGCCGCGTTCTGGCCCTAGCCGTAGCGGCCGGAGGTGGGCGGGCGCAGGGCGGTGGCCAGGTCGTCGGCCAGGCGGACGGTCTCACCGGGCCGCAGCGTGGAGACCGTCAGGCGCAGCGCGGGCGGCGTACGGACGCGGTTGCGGGCGCCGGGCGCGGCGGCCCAGCCGAGGGCCAGCAGCCGGGTGACCGCGGTGGTCTCGTCGGCGACCGGCACCCAGACGTTGAGCCCGCTGCGGCCGTGCGCCCGGATGCCGCGCGCGGCCAGCGCCTCGATCAGGCCGTCGCGGCGCTCGGCCAGCGCGGCGGCCACGGCCGGCGTGTCCACAGCCTGTGCACGCCAGAGGTGGGCGACCGCGCGTTGCAGCAGATGGCTGACCCAGCCCGCGGCCAGCCGCTGCCGCCCGCGCAGCCGGTCGAGCGTGACGGTGTCGCCCGTGACCAGCGCCAGCCGCAGGTCGGGGCCGAACGCCTTGGCCGTCGAACGGGTGAGCAACCACCGGGTCGTGACGCCGGACAGGGGATGGAGGGGGAGGTCCACCAGGCTCGCGCCGTGGTCGTCCTCGATCAGCACCACGTCGGGGCGGGTGGCGAGCAGGGCGCGCAGGTCCGCGGCGCGTCCGGCGGTGACGGCCGCGCCGGTCGGGTTCTGGGCCCGTGCCGTGATCACCACCGCTCGTACGCCCGCCCGCAACGCCCGGTCGAGCTCGTCCGGCAGCGGGCCCTCATCGTCCAGCCGCATCGGCACCGGGCGCAGCCCGAGGACGGCGACCAGGTCGAGCAGGGCCGTCCAGCCCGGGTCCTCCACGCCGATGGCGTCGCCGGGCCGGAGGTGGGCGGCCAGGACGCGCTCGACCGCGTCGAGGGTGCCCGAGGTGATCGCCAGCGGCGCGGCGGGCACGCCGTCGGCACGCAGGCGGGTGGCGGCCAGGGTGAGGAGTTCGGCGTCGTCGCCGGTGCCGTACATGGCCGGGTGCTCCTCGTGCGCCCTGGCCGCGGCGGCGAGCGCGTCGTGCAGCCGCGGCAGCAGGGCCGGGTCCGGATTGCCGTGGGACAGGTCGCGTACGCCCGGCGGCACCTCGATGCGGATCTCCTCGCGGGTCGTGCTGGCCGGACGCGGCCGGACCCGGGTGCCGCGCCGGCCCGCCGTCTCGACGATGCCGCGCTCCCGCAGCAGCCGGTAGGCGGCCGCGGCGGTGTTGGGGCTGACCTCGGCGATCGCGGCCACCTCGCGCACCGGCGGCAACGACGCCCCCGGGAGAAGCAGCCCCGCGGACACGGCGGCCTCGACGCCCGCCGCGATCTCACTGGCCGTCCCGCCAGCGATCAGATATGTTTCTGACACAAAATGCATTATGTACTAATACAAAGCCCGACGGGAGGGGTTTCGTCATGCTCATCCACCCCTGGGACGCGGCCCGCGACGACGACGAATGGCGTACCTGGCTGGCCACCCGCGACTTCGGCCAGATCGCCGCGAACGGCCCGGACGGCGGCCCGCCCGTCGTCGTCCCCACCCATTTCCTGTACGACGGCGCGGCCGAGGTGCTGCTCCACCTGGCCAGACCCAACCCCCTGTGGACGGCGATCGAGGCCAACCCACTGGTCCTGCTGACCGTGCACGACGACTACGCCTACATCCCCGGCGGATGGCGCACCGGCTCCCCCGAGACCGGCGTGCCCACCAGCTACTACGCCTCCGTCCAGCTCACCTGCCGGGCCGAGATCGTGGACGACGCCGAGGGCAAGGCGGAGATCCTGCGCCGCCAGCTCGCCCACTTCCAGCCCGACGGCGCGCACGGCGTCGTGGCGGCCGGCGAGGGGCCGTACCACCGGCAGCTTCCCGGGCTGCGCGGGCTGCGGCTGGCGGTGACGGAGGTGCGCGCCAAGTTCAAGTACGACGGACGCCGTACCGTCGAGGACCTTGAGCGCATCGCCGGCATGCTGGCCGAGCGCGGCCGTCCGGGCGACGCCGGGGCCAGGGAGCAGCAGCTCAGGCGAATGGCGGGGCAGTAGCGCAGGTGCGCAGCATGCGGAGCAGGGCCCGCTTCTCCCGTACGGTGACGGTCAGCCCGTGGTGGTGCTTCACCGTGATCCAGGCCCGCGCGTACATGCACCAGTACGACCTGCGCGGCGGCCGCCGGAGACCCAGGCGTTGGCCAGCGGTACGAGGTGGTCGACGTCGATCTGTTCCTCGCTGTGCAGGGTCAGGCCGTCGTACTCGCTGAACCAGGTGCCGCGGACGGCCTCGCAGTCGAGGTCCGTGGTCACCGACAGCGCGTCCCGGCGCAGGACGACCTCCCGGGTGTCGCACGCGCCCTCGGCCTCGGTCCAGAGGTGGGCTCGGGCAGGACCAGGGGTAGGAGCAGCAGCGGCCACACGACGACGATCACGGGTCCAGCATTAGCAGCGGGCCGTTGTTGCTCCTAGTATTTGACCACCTACCGAGAGCAATGTCGGCCGAGATCGCGGCGGGCTGGAGGTCCCACATGGCAGCGCAGGACGGCCCAGGCCGGGAGCAGGTGCTCGACTGGGTCGAGCGGGTTGCGGCCTTCGTCTCCGAGGAGTGGGGACTGGCCCCCATCACGGGCCGCGTCCTGGGCTGGCTCATGGCCTGCGACCCGCCCGCCCAGAACGCGTCCGAGATCGCCGACGCGATCGGCGCGAGCCGCGCGTCACTGACGACGACCATGCAGCTCCTGACGTCCCTCCGGCTCGTCCACAAGGTCCGCAGGCCGGGCGAGCGCAACGTCTACTACCAGATCGAGGACGACGCCTGGTCGAAGGTCCTGCGCCAGAAGCTGGCCGCGTTCACGGCGTTCGACGCGCTGGCCGAGGAGGGCCTGCGGCTCGGCTGGACCGACGAGGCCCAGACCGCCCGCATCCGCTCCGCGCACGAGTCCATCGCGGCCGTCGCCACCGCCCTCGACAGCCTGTGGAAAACCGGCGCGCCTGTGGATAACTAGCCTTCGGAGTCCGGATACTGGAAGACGTCGTCGAGGGGCACCCGGAACACCCGGGCGATCTGGAAGGCCACCTCGAGAGAGGGTGAGTAGCGGCCCTGCTCGATGGCGATGACGGTCTGCCGGGTGACGCCGATCCTGCGGGCCAGCTCGGCCTGCGTCATCTCCTCGTGGGCGAACCGCAGGGCCCTGATGGAGTTGGTGACCTTGGTGGCCTTGCCCATCTACAGGCCCCTCCGATAGGCGACCAGCCGCACCGGCGTGGCCACCAGGGCCGACAGGACGAGGCCCGCGTAGATGGCGTTGGCGATCCAGAAATGGGCGGCTTCCGCCATGGTCAGGCCAAGGGGGACCGTCATGGAGACCCCTAGCACAAGGCCCCCGACATGCTGGGCCGAACGGTTGATTTCCCTGTCTCGCACGTCGCTCTTGTGACTCTCGCTGGGCTTCACGATCTCGACCACGATACGGCCCGCGATCGACAGGCCGATGCCGATCCCGATCGCCCACAACATCGGCGCGACGTAGGGGACGGCACTGAGAGGACCACCGGCGGCGCGGCCGAGGATGACGACGACGTAGGCCGCGTAGGTGCCGGCCGTCGCCACGAGATAGATCCAGGCGCCCTTTTCCTCGTACGACATCACAACTCCGGAAAGTAAAACATCCCAGACATGATGTCAATGATTTTGGACTTCTCCACCGCTGTGGACAATCAGCGTCTTCCTGTGGATAACTTTGGCGCCGAGGCCGTCCTCTGGTGGAAAGCCCCGCCGTCGAGCGGCCCGTCCAGCATGCTTGCTCTTGTCCCAGGACAGGAGGCCAACCGTGCGCTACTTCCTAGAGGTCCCCCTCGACGACGGCGGCACCGTGCTCGTGGAGGTCGACGAGCAGCACGTCGACGAGGCGCTCCCCGCCGGACGGGCCCGCGCGGCCGTCGAACGTATGCCCGAGGCGCTGGGCGCGGGCCTCCAGCGCGTCCAGACGTTCGCCACGGACGTCCTGCGCCGCATGCGGTCGTGCCCCGAACCGCCCGACGTGGTCACGGTGGAGTTCGGGATGAAGTTGACGGCCAAGGCGGGCGTGGTGATCGCCGAGTCGTCGGGAGAGGCCCACCTCAAGGTGACCGCAGAATGGCGGAAACCGGAGAACGCCTGACCTGCCGCTCACATCTTGATGGCGGTGCCCTGCGCCGAGACGAGCCGCCAGCCGCCGTCGGCCCCGGCCGCGTACACGTGCGTGTACCGGCTCCCGGCACTGAACGTGCCGCCATCGGGATTGGTGAAGTTCATCCCCGTACGTCCCACCACGATCCCCACGTCCCCGACGAACCGTACGATCGCCTCGTCCGGGAAGGAGTCGATCCTGGGGAAACTCAGGCTGCCCGACGCCACCAGGCCGAGCAGGAGGTCCTTGCCGGCAACCGTCCCGTCCTCCACCCCCACCAGGACGAAGTCGTCCGACAGGAGCTCCTTCAGCCGGTCGTGGTCATTGGCCACGAGGGCGTCGAAGAAGCTCTGGTCGAGCTCCAGAAGGGTGGCGCGGTGGGTGCTCATGGGCGTCGTCGTCCGTTCTCGTCGATGGGCGGACATCGAATGTAGACGTTGACGCTGATGACAAGGTCAACCGGCGAGGCTGGTCGGACCGGCCGGATCGGTCAGTCCGGTCGGGCCGTGAACCTGGCCAGGAGCAGCTCCAGCCTGCGGTCACGGTGTTCCCGGGGCAGCCGGGCGCCGCGCGTGAGCGTGACCAGGCCGTGCAGGGCGGCCCAGAAGGTCTCGGTGACCAAGGGCAGGTCCTCCTCGGCGGCGTGCGGGCGAACGCCCTCGACCAGCTCACCGAAGGCCGCGTGCAGGGCGGCGGGCGCCTCCGGGGTGGCGAACGGCAGATCGACCTTCTGGGTGAATATGACGTCGTAGAGCGCCGGATGCCGCTCGGCGAAGGCCGTGTAGGCGGCGGCGACGCCCGCGAGGCCGCTGTCCGCGTCGGCCGCCGCGGTACGAGCCGCGCGCAGTTCCACCGCGAGGTCGGCGCACCCTTCCACGGCGACGGCCGCCATGATCGCGTCCTTGCCCTTGAAGTGGCTGTAGAGCACCGGCTGGCTGTACTCGATGCGCTCGGCCAGCCGCCGGGTCGTCACCGCCTCCCAGCCCTCGGCCTCGGCCAGCTCACGAGCCGCCGTGATGATCAGCTTCTCGCGCTCCGCACGTTCGCGCTCCCGGCGCGCCTGAATCGGCATGCTTCAGATTCTAGCACCGCTAGCGCATCTGCCAACGCTCTGCTAGCGTCGTCATCGTTCCTAGCACTGCTAGCCCCTCTGGAGACGGACATGCTGACCACCATCGCCTACGGCCTCGCCATCGCCCTCAACCTGCTGGTCATCCTGATCGGCGCCCGCTTCCTGCTGGTCCCCCGCCTCGCGGCCACCGGCTACGGCGTCCCCGCCAAGCAGGACGGCGACGGCGCGTACCTGATCATCAAGGGCCTGCGCGACGGCACGTACGGCCTGCTCGGCCTGGCCCTGCTGGTCTTCGTGGGCGCCCAGGCCGAAGCCTGGTTCATGCTGGTCGTCGCCCTGCTCCCCCTGGGCGACACCCTGATCGTGTTGCGCAACGGCGGCACCAAGGCGGTCGCCTTCGGCGTCCACTTCGCGACGGCGGTCGCCCTCCTCGTCAACGCCGCCCTGCTCTTCGCCCTGTGACCCCGCCGCCGTCCTTGTGTTCCGCTCGGGTGCTACCCGGCCGCCGTCGCCGTCCGTACGTCCCGCTCGATCTCCCGCCGGGACGTACGCAACGGCGAGAACCACATCACCACCGGGCCGACCAGCATCCCGGCGGAGAACACCAGAAGAGACCCCCGCATGCCGATCCCCCCGGCCAGCAGCCCGGACAGGACCGCGCCGACCGGCGTGGCCGCCCACGTGAGCCACCGGGAGGTGGCGGCCAGGCGGCCCTGCATGTCCTTGGGCGTCAGGAGTTGCCGCAGACTGCGCTGGGTGCTCTGGAAGACGAGCGTGACGATGATCAGCAACGACCAGGACACGCCCACGACGACCTGCCCCGCCAACCCCGGCTCCACCAGGCCGATCGACCCGCTGCACAGGGGATACGCGAAGGCGGCCCCGAGCAGGACGCGCGGCATGCCGTACCGGTCGGTGAGCGGTCCGACGACCGCCCCGGCCGCCAGGCCGCCCGCCATGCTCACGCCGAAGACCAGGCCGGTCGCCAGGCTCGACCAGCCGAGCTCCCGTACCACGTAGTTGACCTCCAGCGCGGTCAGCCCGGCCAGGCAGAAGCTGACCGTGGCCATGTAGAGCACGAGCGGCCCGATCACGCGATGACGGACGACGTAACGCAGGCCCTCCCCGATCTGCGCACGCAGCCTCAGAGCCTCAGCACCCCGCCGACCGGCTGCCCCACGATCCCCGCGACCGTGACGGTGCTGGTCAGCCTGGCGTTCCCGGCCATCAGCCGATCCGGCCCGAGCAAGGTGAGCGGGTACGTCTGGTAGGCGGGCGTGAAGAACACCTCACACGTCGCGACGACCAGCGCGACCGCGTACAACTGCCACAGAGTGAGCACCCCGGCGACCGCGGCCGCCGGCACCGTGCCCATCGCACAACCGGAGACCAGGAACGTCGTGATCATCACCGGCCGGTCGAACCTGCGCAGGAACGCCTGCCAGAGGTTGTCCACATGAGACGGACAGACGCCGGTGCGGGACGACCGCAGCCACATCACGGTCACCGGGCAGGTGCTGCACCGTGAGCCGGATCAGCGTGCCTTCCAGCACGGGCAGGTCGCCATGGTCCAGCCAGCCAGCCAGCCCGGCGGGTCAGGCGGGGATGCAACCGGTCCCACGCCAGGGCGTTCGCGGCGCCGTAGCGGGTCATACCGTGCGCAGGAAGTCGTCCAGCACGTCGAGGCCGCTGCGCAGGGACGCGATCGGCACGCGTTCGTCGACGCCGTGCATGCCGGCTGGTGTGCGGCCGTCGGGGTCCTCACCGAGCGGGGCGAAGCCGAAGCCCGCCATCCCCAGCTCGGCGAACGGCTTGGCGTCGGTGCCACCGCCCATACAGAACGGGACGATCACGCCGTCCGGGTCGTGGCGCAGGACCGACGCGGCCATCGCGTCGTACCAGGCGTTGTCCCAGCCGGCCCCGATCGCGGGGCGGTAGGACAGGAATGACCGGGTGACGGACGGTCCCAGCAACTCGTCGATGATGGCGAGCTGTTCGTCCTCGGTGCCGGGCAGCGAGCGTACGTCGATCTCGGCGTACGCCTCGCCTGGTACCACGTTGAACTTGTAGCCCGCGTCGAGCACGGTGACGTTCGTCGAGCAGCGCAGCGACGGCTCGACGTACTCGCGCAGCGGCCCGATCTCGTCGAGGACGGCCTCGACGCCCTCGTCGGAGGAGAGGTCGGCGTCGAGGCCGAGGGTCCGCACGGCGGTGTCGAGCAGCCGGCGCACCGGTGGCGTCAGCGCCAGCGGCCACCGGTGCGCCGAGATCCGGGCCAGGCCGGTCACCAGGTGGGCGACGGGGTTGTCCGGGTTCGGGCGTGACCCGTGGCCCTCCGTACCGGTCGCGCGGACGCGCATGTGGAGGGAGCCACGCTCGGCGACAGCGATCGGGTAGAACCGCCGTACCGTCCCGTCGGGCGCCCGTACCGGCACGGGCCGCCCGCCCGACTCGCCGACGGCGGCGGTGACCCCGGCGAAGAGCTCGGGTCGGTTGCGTACCAGCCACTCGGCGCCGAGGGCACCGTCCTCCTCCTCGTCCGCGACGAAGGCGAAGACCACGTCGCGTCGTGGTCCGGTCGCGTCGGCCGCCCACCGCAGCAGGGTGGCGAGCATCATCGCGACCGTGTCCTTCATGTCGGTCGCGCCGCGGCCCCACACGTACCCGTCCGCCACCCGGCCCTCGAACGGCGCCACCGTCCACCGCTCCGGCTCGGCGGGGACGACGTCGAGATGCCCGTGGACGAGCAGGCCGGGCAGCAACCGGTCGGCGCCCGGGACCCGGAGAACGACGTTGGCCCGGGTCGGCTCGGACTCGATGATTTCGGGGTCGTACCCCGCCCCGCGTAGGAGACCGGCGACGTACTCGGCCGCGGCCAGCTCGCCCTTGCTGCCCGCCTTGCCGTAGTTGCTGGTGTCGATCGCGATGAGGTCGGAGCAGATCGTCACGACGTCCGGGTGGTCTGTCATCGTTCTCCTGTCTTGGCTGGGTAGGTGATCAGGTAGCCGTGCCGCCGGTCGAAGGCGGCGATCTCGGCGCCGCCGGCCAGGGCCCCGGCCAGCACGTCCCGTACGTGGGCACGCCAGGCCCGCGCGAGGAGGGGGTTCTCGACCCGGACCCGTTCGATGTCCTCGGGGACCGGGACGAAGGCGGGCCCGCCGGTCCACGGCACCACCCGGAGCGCGTCGTCGCGGACCGTGATCAGCGGCCGATGGTCGCCCTCGGGCGGCCCGGCGGCGGCGGGGGAGAGCAGGTCCCACTCGACGAACAGCCGGTCGCTGGCCTCGCCGCGGTTGAGCCCGTCGTGCATCGGGCCGTAGCAGTCGGGCAGGTAGTCCGTCGCCCGGGCGCCGAGCTTGACCAGGTTGAAGTACGCGTTGCGACGGACCAGGGGGTCGAACGTCCAGGTGATCGAGCCGATGCCGCGGCCCAGCGCCCAGTCGCGCTGGTGGCACTTGAGCAGGTAGCCGATCTGCTGGGCGCGGTACTTCGCCTCGACCCCGGTGATGTGGCTGTGCAGGGATCCGTTGTGCGGCGCGAGGAACCCGACCGCGGCGCCGGCCAGATGCTCCCCGACGAATGCGACGGCGACGTAGTTGCCGGTCATGCTGAAGGCACGCAGCAACGCGACGGTGATCTGGCTGGAGTCGGGTGCGCCGTCCCAGACCCGGTTGAAGAGGGCGGCGATCGCCTCGAGGTCGGCGAGCCCGGCCGCCTCGCGGACTGACACTCCGTGCTCCGGCGTCATCGCCTGGCCTCGCCGAGCAGGTCGGCGAGCAGCCCGGTCAGCAGGTCGAGACGGTCGCCGAGCCGAGCCACGTCGACCCACTCGTGGCGGGCGTGCGCCCCGCCGCCCACCGCGCCCAGGCCGTCCAGGGTCGGCACCCCGGCAGCGGCCGTGAGGTTGCCGTCCGATCCGCCGCCGACCGCGACGCCGGCGAGCGGGCCGATGCCCAGCCGATCCGCCACGGCGCGGGCCCGCTCGAACAGCCCGGCCGTCATCGTGGCCTCGAGCGGCGGACGGTCGATGCCACCCTCCATCTCGACGGTGACGTCACCGTTCGCCGGCGCCAGGCCGCGGATCGCGGTGTCGACCCGCCGCAGCTCCTCGGTGGTCCGGGCGCGAACGTCGATCGTCAGCGTGGCCCGGTCCGGCACCGTGTTGACGGCCGTACCGGCGGAAGCCATCGTCGGCGTCACGCTGGTCCCCGCCGCGTCGTCGGCCAGCGCGGCGACGGCGCCGACGGCGGCGCCCAGTGTGATCAGCGCGTTCGCGCCCAGGTGCGGTTCCAGGCCGGCGTGGGCCGCGCGTCCGGCGAAGGTCAGCTCGTAGTGGGCACGGCCCTTGCGCTCGGTCTTCAGGGCGCCGGAGTCGTCGCCGGCCTCCAGTACCAGGGCCGCAGCGCAGCCCCTGGCCTCATCCTCGATCAGCTCGCGGGAGGTCGGAGAGCCGAGCTCCTCGTCGCCGGTGACCAGCAGGGTGACCCCGGATGGGTCGTCGAGCGCGGCGATGGCGTGGAAGGCGAGGGCGAGGCCCACCTTCATGTCCAGGCACCCGGGCCCGCGGATCCGGTCGCCGGCCGTGCAGGGGATCGTGTCGATCGTGCCCAGCGGCCAGACGGTGTCGTGGTGCCCCAGCACGAGCACGCGAGGTGGTTCCTTTCCCCACCGCCAGCGCAGGTGGGTGCGGCCGGCGGTGACGATCGGCTCGGCGGGGCGGCCCAGGATCTCTTCGCCGACCCGCGCGACGCAGTCGGCGCTGCGGGCGACCGCGGCGAGGTCGGTGGAGGGTGACTCGCAGCGGATCATCCGGACCGACGCCGCGACGACGCCGGCGACCCGGGAGCGGGAGCCGACGGACAGTGCGTTCATGGGTTTTCCTCCGGCGCTTTGGACGGCGCCGCCAACGTTTCATCGGGTGCGGTGGCGACTCTTGTGGCCCGACATGAAAGGCGGTCCCGAGGTTGGGTGTTCGACACCGACGGCGGCCGGCGCCGCCGGTTAGCTTGCTCAAACGAGACGGGTCGCAGCGGGCGGCCCGCGTGTTCAGGAGGACCAGGTGACGGAACGGGTGGCGGACGTGGTCGTCGTGCCGGTCGGGACCGATGGGGCGGTGCCGGCCCCGGTCGCCGGCTTCCTCGCGGAGGCCGGCGTTGATGTTGACGTGCACGCGATCGGGGCTCGCCTCGGCCCGGCCGAGCCCGGCGACGTGGCCCGGGTCCCCATCCTCGACGGCCCCGACCTCGTCTACGTGACCGTCGGTGATCCCCGTCCGGGTCTGGCGTTCGACCACGTGCGGGCGGCCGCGATGGCGGCGGCCCGGCACTGCGGATCCGCGCCGGCGGTGCTCGACGCGATCGGGTGCTGGGAGGCCGACCCGGATTGCGCGGTCGCCGCGGCGGAGGGCTGGACCCTCGGCACGTACCGATACCGCCCCGACTGGACCGTCACCGGCCTGCTCGCCCGGCTCGACCCCGGTCCGCGTCGGCACGGGGGACCGGAGCATGCCGTACGGGAAGGGGTCGCGCTCGGCGCGGCCGCCAACCTCGCTCGGGACCTGATCAACACGCCGCCCGGCCAACTCGTCCCGGCGCGGCTGGCGACCGTGTGCCAGGAACTCGGCGAGGCGCTCGGGTTCGAGGTACGCGTACACGACGCCGCGACGCTGGAGCGCGAGCAATTCGGCGGCATCGCCGGGGTGGGCCGGGGAAGCGTGCATCCGCCGTGCCTGATCGAGCTGCGACGCGGAGGCGACGGCCCGCACACGGCGCTCGTCGGCAAGGGCATCACCTTCGACGCGGGCGGCCTGTCGCTCAAGCCCACCCGGGGCATGCTCACCATGAAGGCGGACATGGCCGGCGCCGCCGCCGTTCTCGGCGCCCTCGTCGCGCTGGCCCGCCTGGGCTCCGACGCGCCGGTACGGGCCTATCTGCCGTGCGCCGAGAACATGCCGGGCCCGTACACGGTCCGGATCGGGGACGTCCTGCGCCATCGTGGTGGCCGGACCGTCGAGGTGACCAACGCCGACTGCGAGGGACGGCTCGTGGTCGCGGACGCCATGGCGTACGCCGTGGAGGCCGGCCCTGCCGCGATCGTCGACCTGGCGACGCTGACCTCGGTCACCGGCCTCGGCCCCGACATGTGGGCCGGTTTCGGCACCGACGACGCCCTGCTGGCGCGGGTGCTGGCCGCCGGCGGCGCGGCCGGTGAACCCGGGTGGGCGATGCCGATGTGGGAGCCCTACCGGGCCACCCTCGCCTCCGACGTGGCGGACACCCGGAACTTCGATCCGGACGCGCCCCAGCCGTACGGCGCCATCACCGCGGCGCTGTACCTCGAGCCGTTCGCGTCCGGCGTGCCGTGGGCGCACCTCGACCTCGGGCTCACAGTGATGCGCCCGGCCGCCGACGCCCGGTGGGCCGCAGGCGCCAACGGCCGCGGGGTGCGCCTGCTCACCCGCTACCTGACCGCCGGCGCGCCGGCACTGGAGGAGGACGCATGAGCGTCGTGGACGGTCCCTGGTTCGACGATCTCGCCGTCGGCGACACCTTCACCGCGCCGGCCGTCACGCTGGATGCCGGGCTCCAGGCCCAGCACCGGGCGATTCTCGGCGACCGGCTCCGGCTCTGCCTCGACGAGACGCTCGCCGAGCGGGTCACCGGACGTCCCGGCCTCGCGTATCCCGGCGTGGTCTGGGACGTGGCCGTCGGCCAGTCGAGCGTCGTGACCCGCCAGGTGGTGGCGAACCTCTTCTACCGGGGGCTGCGGCCGCGGGCGACGCCGTACCTCGGCGACACCCTCGTCACCTCGACCGAGGTCGTCGCTCTCCGCCGGGTCCGGTCCCGGCCCGACCGGCCCGAGCGCGGCAAGGCGGTGCTGAGCATCGTGACCCGGGACCAGACCGGACGTGTCATCCTCGCTTTCGACCGGTGCGCGCTGCTGCCCTGCCGCGACGGGTCCGGACCGGCCCCGGAGGCGGGCCCCCACGTCGACGGCCTTTTCACCGCACCGTCCGTGCCGGACGTGGCGACGGCCCCCGACTGGCTCGCGCAGTGGTCGCTCAAGCCGCTGGCGCCCTCGCCCGGCGGTCCGCCTGCGGCCGGCGACACCTTCGAGCTGGCGGCCGGCGACGTCGTCTCGAGCGCGCCGGAACTGGCGCGGCTCACCGTCAACATCGCGGCGGTGCACCACGACGCGGAGGCCGCCGGCGGCCGCCGGCTCGTCTACGGCGGGCACACCATCGGGCTCGCGCTCAGCCAGACCTGCCGGATGGTCCCGGGGCTGGTGATCGTGACCGAGTGGTTCGCGTGCGACCACGTCGCGCCCGTCTTCGAAGGCGACACGGTGCGCAGCCGCGTCACGGTGCGGGGCGTCACGCCCTACCGGGACGGCACCGCGATCGCCGTGCTCAACACCCAGACGTCGGTGGCCGGTCGCGGAGCCGTCCTCGACTGGACCTTCGCGGCGCTGGTCGCATGAGCACCGTACGAGGCCCGGCCTGGCTCTTCGTCCCGGGCGACCGCCCTGAGCGCTTCGCGAAGGCCGCGAGCGCCGCCGACCAGATCATCTGCGATCTGGAGGACGCCGTGGCGCTGACTGCCAAGCCGGCGGCCCGGGACCACGTCGCGGGCTGGCTCGCCGTCGGCGGATCCGCCTGGGTACGGGTGAACCCGGCAGGATCACCGTGGCATGCGGACGATCTGCGCGCGCTGGTCGGCTGCGCGGGCCTGCGGGGCGTGATCGTGCCCAAGGCCGAGTCGGCGGCGGACCTGCAACGCGTGTGCGACCTGCTCCCGGTGCCGTCGGTGGCCCTCGTCGAGTCCGCCGCCGGCGTCGAGCGAGTCGCCGAGATGCTCGCCGTCGAGCGGGTGGAGCGGCTCATGCTGGGCACTGTCGACCTCGCCCTCGATCTCGGCTGCGAGCAGGAGTCCGACGTCGTCAGGCAGGTCCGGAGCCGGCTGGCTCTGGAGTCCCGCGCGGCTGGGAAGCCCGCGCCGGTGGACGGGGTGACCATGGCGCTGCGGGACTACGACGCCACGTTCGCCGACGCCGGGCGAGCGCGCCGCGAGGGCTACGCGGGCAAGCTCGCAGTCCATCCGGTCCAGGCCGGTGCGATCCGGGCCGCCTTCGCGCCGTCGCCGGAGGAGGTGTCCTGGGCGCGCGAGGTGATCGCGGCGGCCGGGCAGGGTGCGGTCGCCGTCGGGGGCGTCATGGTCGACGCCCCGGTCGTCGAGCGCGCGCGCCGGATTTTGGCCGGCTCGGCCATCGATGAGAAAAGGGGAACTGGGGACTGAGATGGCGCACTTCGAGAGTAACGTCCTGTGGAACCCGGCGTGGTCGGCCCTCGACGGCTGGGCGGAACGCCCTCCGGACGCGATCGAGCACTTTCACCGATCGATCCCGGGATTCGCCGAGTCCGCGCTGGTGCCGGCGCCGGCGATCGCCGACCAGGTCGGCGTCGCGCACGTGCTCGTCAAGCACGAGGTCGAGCGCCTCGGCCTGCCGTCGTTCAAGGTCGTCGGTGCGAGCTGGGCCGTCAGCGTGGCGATCGCCGGCCACATCGGCCGCGTGCCCTTCCCGACGTTCGACGCGCTCGCCGAGGCGGCCGGCGCCCTGCGCGCCTCGATCGTCCTGTCGACCGCCACGGACGGCAACCACGGCCGCGCCGTCGCGTACCTGGCGCGCCGGCTGGGCCTGAACAGCCGGATCTTCGTGCCCGCGGACATGACCGAGGCACGCGTCGATGCGATCCGCGGTGAGGGCGCCGAGGTCGAGGTGGTCGCCGGATCGTACGACGATGCCGTTCGCCGGTCGGCCGAGAGCGCGGAGCGGGACCGGCCCGACGGTCGGCACGAGCTGCTCGTCTCGGACACGTCGTGGCCCGGGTACACCCGGATCCCCGAGGCCGTGGCCGCCGGCTACTCGACGATCTTCGCCGAGACCCGGCGCCAGCTCGCCACGGCGCTCGGCTCGGACGCGTCGATCGACCTGGCGCTCGTCCCGGTGGGCGTGGGCGCGTTCGCCTCGGCCGCGGTCCGCAGCCTCGCGAGCGGGTCGTGCAGCGTCGTCACCGCCGAGCCGGCGGCGGCCGACTGCCTATGGCAGTCCCTGGCGGCCCGGGAACGGGTGACGGTGCCGGGACCGCACGAGTCCACGATGGCGGGGCTCAACTGCGGCGAGGTCTCGCTGGTGGCATGGCCGGCGCTGCAGCGGGGCGTCCGTGCCGCCACCCGGGTCTCCGACCTCGAGGTGGCCGCGGCCGTCCGCGACCTCGCCGCGCTCGGCGTCGCGACCAGCGAGAGCGGCGCGGCCGGCCTGGCCGGTCTCCGGCGGCTGCGGCTCGACTCGCGGGCGGGTTCGCTGCTGCGGCCCAGATCCACGCTCGTCCTCTTCGACACCGAGGGGGTCACCGATCCGGCCGGATACGAGGCGGTCCTGGCCGGATCGTCGACGGCGCGGGGTCGTACCGAAGAAGGGTCGGGTCATGTCGCGGGTCGATGAGCTCATCGCGTACCTCTCAGAAGCCGTTCCCCGCGAAGCGAGGTCGCGGGGGATTCCGGGGGTCGCCGTAGGGTTGTGTGATGCCGACGGCGTCCTGTGGGCCGAGGGATTCGGCAGCGGCATCGGCGTCCGCACCATGTTCAGCGTCCAGTCGACGTCGAAGCTGGTCACCGCGACCGGCGTGCTGCTGGCCGTGCAGGAGGGCCTGGTCGACCTCGACCAGCCGATCCTGCGCCACCTGCCGGACTTCACCGTACACAGCGACTTCGAGGAGCGGCCCGAACGCCGGATCACCCTGCGCCACCTGCTGACCCACACCGCCGGCTTCACTCACGAGGCGCCGGTCGGGTCCAACTACGAGGTCGGCGACGCCACGTTCGAGGAGCACCTCGCCAGCATCCCCGAGACCTGGCTGCGGTTCCCCGTCGGCCACCACCACGAGTACTCCAACCTCGGGATCGACCTCGCCGGCCAGGTGGTGGCCACCGCAGCGGGGGAGACGTTCGCCGAGTTCATGCGCGGGCGGCTGTTCGAGCCGCTCGGTCTCACCCGGTCGACGTTCGACTTCGGCGCCTTCGACGGCGACGAGGACCGGGCGCTCGGGCACTCCCGCACGTTCGCCCGCGCGGGTCGCGACGTGCCCCGGCGAGTGCCGATGGTGCCGTCGGGCGGTCTCTACGCCAGCGTGGGGGATGTACTGCGCTACCTGCGATTCCAGTTGCGCGAGGGCGACGGCGTCCTACGGCCCGAGTTGGCCCGGCAACACCTGGACTTCCCGAGGCTGACCGAGGAGCAGACCCAGGGGTACGGGCTGGGGCTCTACGTCGACCGCTGGGCGCCCGGGGTCCGGGTGCTGCACCACGGCGGGGCCGGTTTCGGCTTCCTCTGCCAGGTGTTCTGGCTGCCGGACCTCGGCATCGGCGGTGCGGTGCTCACCAACTCCGTGGACCACGACCTGCAGAACGAGCTGGCGGCCGACATCGTCCGGCGGCTCGCGGACGGCCACGGCTCGCAGGCCATCCCACCCCCGGCGGCGGCTTCGCCTTACCCGCAGGACGCGGCCGGCCGGTACGTCGGGCGCCTTGGCGACATCCGGGACATCGTCGCCCGCGACGGCGAACTTCACGGCGTCGACGGCGGGTCCGTGTTCCTGCGCGACGCGGCCGGGCACGTCCGTTACCAGCTCGACGCCGCCACCGGCGATGTGCGGTACCGGACCGTCGTGCCCGAGCTCGGCCCGTCGACGCTCGAACCCGGCCTGGCCGGCGACTACGAATCCCGGGTCGGGGAGGTGCCGATGGCGCCGTACCGCCTGCGGCAGGACGGGGACCACGCCGTGATCGACCTGCCCAGTGGGGGCTCCCTCGACGACCCGATCACCCTGCAGCTCACCGCCGTCGGCCCGGGACGCTACCTGTCCGCGACCGGCGAGGTGCTGACGGTCGGCGACGCCGGCCCGGCGTACGCCAACATCCCCCTGACCCGGACCGAGGACTGAGGTGACCCTGATGGGTAAGGTATCCGCGCTGGAAGGCATCGAGATGCGGCGGCTCCGGCTGCCCCTGGTGTCGCCGTTCCGCACCTCCTTCGGCACCCAGACGACCAAAGACGTGCTGATCCTCCGCGCCGTCACCGCCGACGCCGAGGGCTGGGGCGAGTGTGTCGCCGCGCAGCACCCGCTGTACGCCTCGGAGTACGTCGGCGCGGCGATGATCACGCTGCGCGACTTCCTCGTGCCCGCGCTGCGCGACCTGCCCGCCATCGACGTCAACCTCGTCAGCGCCGCGCTGGATCGCTTCCGCGGGCACCGGATGAGCAAAGCGGCGCTCGAGATGGCGGTCTGGGACGCCGAGCTACGGGGTCTGGGGATGCCGCTGAGCCGCGCGCTCGGCGCCGTCCACACGTCGGTGCCGGCGGGCGTCTCGGTCGGCATCATGGACACCCTCGACGAGCTGGTCACCGCGGTCGGCGCCTACCTGGCCGACGGATACCGGCGGATCAAACTCAAGATCGAGCCAGGCTGGGACGTCGCGGCGGTGCGCGCGATCCGGGACGCGTTCGGCGACATCCCGTTGCAGGTCGACGCGAACGCGGCGTACACGCTCGCCGACGTCGACCAACTCCGGAAACTGGACGATTTCGACCTGCTGCTCATCGAGCAGCCGATGGCCGAGGAGAACGTGCTGGGCCACGCCGAGCTGGCCCGCCACCTGCGAACCCCCATCTGCCTGGACGAGTCGATCACCTCCGCCCGGGCCGCGGCCGACGCGATCAGACTGGGCGCGTGCCGTGTCGTCAACATCAAGGCCGGCCGGGTGGGCGGCTACCTCGAGGCCCGGCGCGTGCACGACCTCTGCCAAGCCCACGACGTCCCGGTCTGGTGCGGCGGCATGGTCGAGACCGGCCTGGGCCGCGCCGCGAACGCCGCCCTGGCCGCCCTGCCCGGCATGCGGCTACCAGGCGACATCTCCGCCTCGTCGCGCTTCTACCACCAGGACATCACCCCGCCCCTCGAACTCAGCGACGGCTACATGTCAGTCCCGGAAGGCCCAGGCCTGGGCGTCACCCCCGACCCCGAAGCCCTCGCCGCAGCAACAATTCACACCGAGTGGCTACCCCTGTAGGAGGCCGCTGAGGAATCGGCGCGTCGTCTGTAGTGATTTATACCGAGATGCGATGATTTCTGGGTGCGGGGTGTGGAGCGTACAGACCGGGAGCTTCTCGACGACGCCGCGCTGGTGGGTCATCTGGTGCCCGAGGGCAGTATGTTCGCGTTTCTGGCCGAGCATCGCGGTGCGCCGTTCCCGGACGAGCAGTTCGCTGATCTGTTTCCGTCCGGGAAGGGCCGTCCATCGATGCCGGCGTCGGTGGCGGCCTCGATCCTGACGTTGCACACGTTGCCGGACCTGTCGGACGCCGACACCACCGAACGCACGCACCACAGCTTCGACCGACCACCGCGCACCCGGACCCCCCACCAACCTCGGGCTGAGCAGACCGATGAAACGCTGACATTCAGCGGCCTCATAGACAGCGGCGACCGCTACCGCCCATCCCGCGGGGACCCCGAAGCCTCCTAGAGATGGTGCTGCCGCACCAGATCGAGCAGGCCGATAGTGTCATGGAACAAGATTGGGCTTATCGGCCGTGGTTAGAATCACGGCTGTGGGACGCCCGGAACAGCCGGAAATGTCCGTCGTGGTAGACGGACCGTCGATCACGCTGGCCCGAATCCTGGAGGACGCCGGCCACATCCTGCTCCGCCCGGCGTTCGACGGCCAGGACCTCGACCGGATCGTCGACGGCCTGGTGATCTTCGACCCGGCCGACCAGGTCGCCTGGTCGCGGCGCCCCCTGGTTCTTGCCGTCGGGGTCCAGGCTGGTGAGCAGCTCACCGCCCTCAGCGAGCGGGTGGCACGCCAGGGCGGCGCGCTCATCGTCCACGAGAGCGCCGTCGCCTCGCTGACCGGCCCGCGGACCGTCGCGCCGGTGCTCGCGCTTGGCAACGAGAACTCCTGGATGCAGCTCGCCGCGACCCTCGCGCCGCTGATGAACGGCTCGTCCGGCCCCGCGCTCGCGGCGCCGCTCGGTGGCGTCCCGACCGGCGACCTGTTCGCCCTGGCGAACGCCATCGCCGAGATCCTCGACGCGCCGGTCACGGTCGAGGACCGGGACTCCCGGGTGCTCGCCTTCTCGATCCGGCAGGAGGAGGCGGACCCGTCGCGCATCGGCGCGATCCTCAACCGCCAGGTCACGCCCTGGGCCACGCAGGATCTCACCGAGCGCGGCATCTTCCGCCAGTTGTACCGCACCCAGGAGCCGCTCTTCGTCGATCCGCCCGAGAGCGGGTACGGCGGTTTCACGATGCCCCGCGTCGTGCTGGGCATCCGGGCCGACGACGAGATCCTGGGCTCAGTGTGGGCCGCGGTCCCCAGTCCGCTCTCGGACGAGCGGATGCAGGCCTTCCGCGAGCTGCAGGGCACGGTCGCCGTGCACCTGCTGAGCCACCGCGCGAACGCCAACGTGGAGCGCCGAATGCGTTCGGACCTCACCGCCCAGGTCCTGGCCGGCGGCCCGGAGGCGGAGGAGGTCGCGGCCCGGCTGGGCCTGCCCCACCGCCCGATGCTGGTGCTCGCGGTCGCGCTCCCGGACGGCGAGGACGAGCCCGCACGCCTGCGCGGCGACCGCGCGGCCGAGCTGCTGCGCATCGGTGACGCGTTCGACATGCACCTCGGCACCGTCCAGCCGGGCGCCTCCGCCGCGCTGGTCGGCGACGTCGTGTACGGGATCGTTCCGCTGCCCCCGGCCGCCGACCCGCACTCGGACCGCGGTCAGCGGATGGCGAAGGACTTCCTCGCCCGGGTAGGGCGGCGGTCCGCCGCGGTGATCGGGGTCAGCGCCGTCGCGCCCGACGCCTACGCCCTCCCGCGGGCCCGGGAGGAGGCCGACCGCGCGCTGCGGCTGGCCCGCAGCGCGCAGCAGGGCGACCGCGTCTGCTCGACGGTCGAGCACGCGTACGAGCTGCTCATGATGGAGATGGCCGACCTGGTGTCGGCGCGGGGGATGGGCCTCAGCGGGCCGCTCGCCCGCCTCGTCGAGCAGGACGAGCGCCACGGGTACCTGGTGCCGACACTGCGCGCGTGGCTGGACCACTTCGGCGACAACATCGCCGCGTCGGCGTCGCTGCACGTCCACCCCAACACGTTCCGCTACCGCCTGAAGCGGGTCGCGGAGGTCTCCGGGATAAGCCTGGACAACCACGACGAGCGGCTGTCGCTGATGCTCCAGTTCCGGCTCTTCATGCGCTCCTGACCGGCAGCCTCGTCGCGCGGCGCTACCCGGCGTCCGCAATTTCGTGCCGCGACACCAGCGCCGCCGCCCCCGGACTTGTGACGATCAGCGGTGTCCGGCATCCAGGCAACCGACGAGAGGACCGGTGTGAACCGCTATCTGACTGTCGACGACATCCGGCGGATCGACGTACCCAAGCAACCGGCGATCAGCCCGGACGGCAGCGAGGTCGCCTACGTCGTCCAGACCGACGACCTCGACGCGGACCGCGTCGAGCAGACCCTGTGGCTGGTGCCCACCGGCGGCGGGAACCCGCGCCGCCTGACCGACGGCGTCGGCGACTGCGCCCCGGCCTGGTCGCCGGACGGCCGGCTGCTCGCCTTCCTGCGCACCACCGACGGCCGGCCCCAGATCTGGCTGCTCGACGTCGGGACGTCCGAGGCGCGGCAGCTCACCCGCCGGCCCGGCGGAGCGGGCGCCCCGGCGTTCAGCCCGGACGGCTCGCGGCTGCTGTTCACCGCGCCGGCCGATCCCCCGGAATCCGAGGGCACGTGGGCGTGGGGCGCGCCGGTCGTGAGCCGTCGCCTCGACTACTACGCTGACGGCGCCGGCGTGCTGAGCGCCCCGCGGCAGCACATCCACGTCGCCGACGTCGGCACGGGCGGATGCGAGCAGATCACCGCCGGCGAGTGGAGCGCATCCGGGGCGGCCTGGTCGGCGGACGGCACCCGGATCGCCTTCTCCGCAGCCATGTCCGCGGACGCCGACCTCACCCGGCATTCCGCCGCGTACACCATCGACCTCGGCGACCCCGGACGGGTCCCGCGGCCGGCGGGCCCGGAATCCGGCAGCGCCGGGCCGCTCGCCTGGACGGGCGACGGCACCCGGCTGCTGGTCTGCGGCCACCCGGAGGGGGCCGCGCGCTTCACCGGCCTGCTCCTCGTCGATCCGGCGGACGGCACGGCCCGGCACCTCACCGAGCAGATGGACCGGCAGGTCATGTACGGCGCGCCCGGTTATCCCGGCTCGACGCCGCGCGTGGTGCCGCAGCTCGGGACGGTCCTGTTCTGCGTGCGCGAGGGCGGCTACGTCGTCCCGTACACCATGCCCGAGACCGGCGGCACCCCCACCGCGCTGCTCGCGGCGCCCGACCAGAACGTCTCGAGCCTGAGCGTGGCCGGCACACTGGTCGCGTTCCTCGGCAACGGGCCGGACACGTTCGGCGAGATCTACGTCCTGGACCTCACGACCGGCACGTCGACCCAGCTGACCAACCATCGCGAGCGGCTCGGCGACCGGCGTCCGGCCCCGCGCGCCAAGCGTACGTTCACCATCTCCGACGGGACGGCCGTCACCGGATGGGTCATGCGCGACCCCGACGCCACCGGCCCGCAGCCGCTGCTGCTGGACATCCACGGCGGCCCGCACAACGCCTGGAACGGCGCCGCGGAGGCCGTGCACCTCTACCACCACGAGCTCGTCGCGCGCGGCTGGACCGTACTGCTGCTCAACCCGCGGGGAAGCGACGGCTACGGCGAGGAGTTCGCCCGCGCCGTGAGTGGCCGGTGGGGAACCTCGGACACCGCGGACTTCCTCGAGCCTCTCGAAGAGCTCGTCGCCGAGGGGCTCGTCGACGACAACCGCATCGCGGTGACCGGTTACAGCTATGGCGGCTACATGACCTGCTACCTCACCAGCCGCAGCGACCGGTTCGCCGCGGCCGTCGGCGGGGGCGTCATCAGCGATCTGCGCAGCGCCGCCGGCACGACCGACAACCGGCGCGCCCTGTCGACCAGCGAGTGGGGCGGCGCGTTCTGGGCGGACGCCGAGAACTACGCGGCGATGTCGCCCATCACCCACGTGGCCGACGTACGCACTCCCACGCTGCTCCTGCACGGCGGTGCGGACGTCCGCTGCCCGCTCGACCAGGCCAGGCAGTGGCACACGGCGCTGCGCGAGCTCGGCGTGCAGACCGAGATCGTGATCTACCCGGAGGCGTCGCACAACATGCTGTTCAACAGCCCGCCCCGGTTCCGGCGCGACTACAACGCCCGGGTCGTGGACTGGGTGACAAGGTACGCCGGCTGATGCGCGTCTCGGGGATTCTGGCGGTGCCCGGCATCGGCACCTACAGCAACGACGACCAGGCGGCGATCAAGGCCGGGGCGGTACGCGACGGCTACTTCTACGACGGCCCCGCGCTCACCCCAGGCTACCGCGCGATCCGCCAGCCCAGCGAGTCGCTGCAGATTCTGCTCTTCCTCGACGACGACCGCGTGGCCACCGGGGCCGGGGTGTCGGTGCAGTACGCCGGCGGCTCCGGACGCGAGCCCGTCCTGCTGGCGGAGGCGGCCCGCGACCGCTGGCTGCCGGTGCTGCGCGACGTCCTGCTGGACGCGACCGTGGACTCGTTCCGGGAGACCTCCGCCCTGATCGCGCCGCTCGGGCTGCCACGAGCGGTCGCGTACGGGGTCAGCCAGGCCCTGCTCGATGCGGCCGCGAACGCCACCCGGCGCACGATGGCCGAGGTGGTCGCCGCCGAGTACGGCGGCGCCGATCCGATCGGTCCGGTCCCGCTGCTCGCCCAGTCCGGCGAGGACCGGCGGGGCGCGGTCGACCGGATGGTGCTGCGCCGGGTCGAGAGCCTGCCGCACGGGCTGATCAACAACGCCGATCTGCTCGTCGGGCCCGGCGGCCACCTGCTGCTGGACTATGTCGGCTGGGTACGCGACCGGGTGCTGGCGCGGCGCCCGGACGACGACTACCAGCCGGTGATCCACATCGACTGCTACGGCACCCTCGGCGACGTCTTCCCCTCCACGGCCGAGGTGGCCGGCTTCCTCGCCCGGCTGGCCGAGAAGTGCGCGCCGTTCCCGCTGCGCGTCGAGCAGCCGATGCGCGCGGCGTCGCGGGAGGCCCAGATCGACGTCCTCCTGCGCCTGCGCAAACACGAAACCGGCGTCCAGATCGTCGCCGACGAGTGGTGCAACACCCACGAGGACGTGCTGGCCTTCCTCGACGCGCGGGCGGCCGACATGATCCAGATCAAGATGCCCGACGTCGGCAGCCTCGACGACGCCGTGCGGTCCGTTCTCGCCTGCCGGGCCGCGGGCGTCGCGGCGTACCTCGGAGGGTCGTGCACCGAGACCGACCTGTCGGCCCGCATCGCCACCCACGTCGCGATGGGCGCGGGCGCGGACGTGCTGCTGGCCCGGCCCGGCATGGGCGTTGACGAGGCAGTGATGGTGACCAGGAATGAGATGGCACGCACCCACGCGGTCATCGAGCACAGGAGCAGACGTGACCGGACTCAGTGACATCAGGATCATCGCCGTCGAGCAGTACGGCGCCGGCCCGTTCGGATCGTTGCACCTCGCCGAGCTCGGCGCCGACGTGATCAAGATCGAGGACGCGCGTACGGGCGGCGACATCGGGCGGCATGTCCCGCCGTTCGCCGAGGACGACGACAGCCTCTTCTTCCAGAGCTTCAACCGGAACAAGCGCAGCATCTGCCTCGACCTCTCGGTTCCGGCCGGCGTGGCGGTGCTGCACCGCCTCGTCGAGGGCGCCGACGCGCTCATGTACAACCTGCGCGGGGACGTGCCGGACAAGCTCGGCCTCCGGTACGCCGACCTGAGCCACCTCAATCCGCGGCTGGTGGTCTGCTCGCTGTCCGGTTACGGGATGACCGGGCCGCGGCGGGCGGAGCCGGCGTACGACTACGTCGTCCAGGGTCTCGCCGCGTGGATGGACCTGACCGGCGACCCGGCCGGACCGCCGACCAAGAGCGGCCTTTCGCTGGTCGACTACTGCGGCGGAGTCGTCGCGGCGATGTCGTTGCTGGCTGGGATCCACGTCGCCCGGCGCGGCGGCGTCGGCGGCGAGTGCGACGTCAGCCTCTTCGACACGGCGATGGCGATGCTCTCCTACCCGGCGACCTGGTTCCTCACCCGGGGGCACGAGACCCGCCGCAAGACCCGGTCGGCGCACCCCTCGGTAGTGCCGTTCGGCGCCTACCCCACCGCGGACGGCTGGTTGATGCTCGCCTGCGTCAAGCCGGTGTTCTTCGAGCGCCTGACCAAGGTGCTGGGCGTCGAGCAGGCCGCCGCCGATCCCCGGTTCGCGACGCTCGCCGGCCGCCAGGAGCACCAGGCCGAGCTGGACGCGGTGCTGGACTCCGCCCTGTCCCGGCACGGCACCGACCACTGGGTCGGCCTGCTGTCGGCGGCGGGCGTGCCGTGCGGCCCGGTCAACGGGCTGCGCGAGGCCTTCGAGGAGCCGCAGGCCGCGCAGCGCGGCCTGGTCGTCGACACCGACCACCCCAACTTCGGTACGGTACGGCACGTGCGCACGGCGGGACGCGCCTGGTGGGAGAACCCGGCGCCGGACCGCGCGCCGGGCCTCGGCGAGCACCGCGAGCAGATCCTGCGGGAGGAACTCGGCATGAGCGCCGCGGAACTGGCCGATCTTGCACGGGACGGCGCCTTCGGCGGTGAACGGTGAGCGGCGCTCCCGCCGCCGTGGTGGCGCTCGCCGCCCGGCTGAACGCTTTCACCCAGCTGATCGAGGACGGCATCGCGGCCGAGAAGAACGGCCCGATGGCGGGCTGGACCATCGCGGTCAAGGACAACATCGACGTCGCCGGGACGGTGCGCACCGACGGGCTCCGCGCCCCGCATCCGCCCGCGGCGGTGATCGACGCGGAGGTGGTGCGCCGGCTGCGGGCCGCCGGCGCGCGGATCGTCGCCAAGGCGAACCTCGAGGAGATCAGTTTCGGGGCGACCACGCAGAACGACACGTGGGGCGCCTGCCGCAACCCATGGGACCCGGACCGGATCCCCGGCGGCTCGAGCGGCGGGTCGGCCGTCGCGGTCGCCGCGGGCCTGGTCCGGCTCGCGCTCGGCACGGACACCGGCGGCTCACTGCGCAACCCGGCCGCGTTCTGCGGCGTGACCACGCTGCGCCCGAGCCACGGGCTGGTGCCGACGCTGGGAGTAACGCCGCTGAGCCCCAGCATGGACGTCGTCGGGCCGCTCGCGCGTAGTGCGGCCGAGGCCCGCATCGCCCTGGAGGTCATGGCCGGCACGGACTCGCGGCCCCTTCCGCCGCGGGACCTGTCCAGCCTGACCGTGGCCGTACCCGAGCAGTACTTCCTCGACGACCTGGAGCCCGCGGTCGCCGCCGGCTTCCGCGACCTGCTCGACCTGCTGGGCGCGCACGGCGCGAAGATCCGGCGGGTGGTCCTGCGCGACGTCGATCGGGTGCACCAGGCGATGGCCGCGCTGCAGAACTCCGAGGCGATCCGCCACCTCCGGCCGTACTGGCACGACGCCCGGGTCTGCGCCGGGATCAAGGGGCGGATCGAGGCGGGCCGCCGGGTCACCACCGAGGAGATCGAGAGCGCGCTCGCGGTGGCCTTCGTTTGGCGGGCCCGGGTCGACGAGGTGCTCGCCGAGGCCGACGTCATCGCCGTGCCGGCCACGCCCTTCGTCGCGCCCGTTGCCGGGGACGGCGATCTCACCCTCGCCAGCCGGCGGATCAACCAGCTCACCGGCTGCTGGTCGATCACCGGCCTGCCCGTCCTCGGCCTGCCGGTGTCGCCCACGCCGGCCGGGCTGCCGGTCGGCGCACAGCTGGTCGGCCGGCGCGGCGCCGACCGGGCCCTGCTCGTGGTGGGCGAAGCCGTGCAGGCGGTCAGCGACTGGCATCGCCGCCGCCCGCCCGGCGCGCTACCCGACGACGCCTGGTAGTGCCGCGGCGACGTGCGCCTCCAGCAGGGGCAGAGGCAGCTGCCCCGCGCCGAGCACCACGTCGTGGAACCGGGCCAGGTCGAAGCCGGCACCCTGCCGGCGCTCCGCCTCCCGCCGGATCCGCACGATCTCGAGCCGGCCGACCAAGTAGGCCAGGGCCTGGCCCGGCGTCACGATGTACCGGTCGACCTCCGCGTCGATGTGCCCCGGGCTCAGCGGGGAGTGCTCGGCCAGGTAGCGCTTGGCCCGCTGCCGGCTCCAGCCCTTGGCGTGCAGGCCGGTGTCGATGACCAGGCGGCAGGCCCGCAGCGAGTCGAACGACAGCATGCCCAGCCGGTCCAGCGGGCTGCTGTAGAGGCCCATCTCGTCGGCGAGCCGTTCGGCGTACAGCCCCCAGCCCTCGAGGAAGCCGGTGACCGTGGTGGTGCGGCGGAACTCCGACAGCTCGGTGAGCTCGGCGGCGAGGCCCATCTGCAGGTGGTGCCCGGGAACGCCCTCGTGGAAGGCGAGGGCCTCAACCTCGTACCGGGCCCAGGCACGCGGATCGGAGACGTTGATGACGAACGTCCCGCCCCGCGAGCCGTCCTTCGGCGCAAGCATGTACTGGCCGAGCGATCCGCTCGTCGCCGCCTCGACCGCGCACGCGGCGCGCGGCAGCCGCCCGAACCAGCCCGGGGCGCGGTCGGTCGCCCGGGCCAGGGCGACCTCCGCGGCGCGTACGAGGCCGGCGGCGTCGTCGAAGTGCAGGGCCGGGTCGTCGCGCATCCTGGCCATGACGGCGGGCACGTCCGAGGTGCCGAAGACCTCCCGGCCGAGGGCGGCGTACTCCTCGTCCAGGGCCGCGACCTGGGCGAGCCCGATCTCGTGGATGCGGTCAGGGTGGAGGTCGGTGGTGGTGTGCGAGCGGACCAGGGTGGCGTAGACGCGATCGCCGTCGTCGAGCCAGCACAGCCCGCACCGCTCGTCGGACCGCGCGGACGGCGCGACCTCCCGTGTCAACGCGTTGGCATAGTCGGCCAGCGCGGGGCGCACCACCTCGCCCACCACCGCGCGCAGGTGATCCGTGCGCGCGGCGCGGTCGACGGCCAGCAGCGGGTCGTCGTCGAGCGGGGTGTGCAGCCACTTCCGCACCCTGTCCACGGTGTCCGCCACGGCGAAGGCGACCGGGGTACGGCCGGCCGCGCGGCCCGCGGCGAGACGCTCCAGCCTGTCGCGCAGATTGCGCGCGAAGCCGCGGTACTTCTTCGGCAGGGCGCCGGCCACCTCGGCGGACGGGAGCGCCAGCTTGGCGACCTGGCCCGGGAACTGGGTCACCGGCCCGAAGAGCGGGTCGACGTCGAGCTCGGCGAACCGGTGTTCGAGCACGTCGGCTCTGGTCGCGGCCTGCCAGGCGAGGACCGCGCCGTCGAGCGAGACGGGTGTGCCGTCCGGCGTACGGGCGAGCGCGGCGGCGGCATGTGCCACCTCGCGCAGCTCGCGGAGCTCGGCCGCCTCGGCCGTCGCGCTGACGTCCTCGAAGTGCCCTGCCACCGAGTACTCACCGATCAGGTGCGCCCAGGTGGGCGCCGTGCGGTACCGGAGCTCCTGGTACCGCTTGCCGAGGCTTTCGACGTCCACCAACCCGGACCCCTCCGTCATTTGATCCACGTTTCACCTAGTCAGGTACGGTTTGACGCACGACGTTAAAGTGAGGGGCGACCGTGGGGCTTGGGTCTGGCCACGATCGAGCACGGGCACCTTTGTGGGCTTGGACAAGAATCGCTGCCGCGCTGTGGCTTCAATCGTGGGTTACATCACCCGGCGCCGAGCTGGCTCGTCCCGCCGGCCGCAGAGGAAGTCACACGCCAATGGTCAAAAATCGCCCTTTTCGTGTCTCGATTTCCGTATTGTGCTCTACGGTCGCGCTGGCTGCCTGCTCCAACGGTGGGAGCACCGGTAGCTCGTCCGGCGACGACTATGCCGACGGCGGCTCGCTCACCATCGCGATCGACAGCGACCCCGGTGCGCTCGACCCGCAGCGCTCGGTCAACGGCGTCAACAAGATGATGGCCGTCTTCGCCTACGACACGCCCGTCAAGCTGCTGGACTCCGGTGAGGTGGCGCCCAGCGTCGTCAAGTCGTGGACCGGCGAGGGAACCTCCTACACGCTGACCGTCCGCGAGGGTGTCACCTGCTCGGACGGCTCGCCGATGGACGCGCAGACGGTGGCCGACAACATCAACTACGTGGCCGCCGAGGGCAACGGCTCGCCCATGCGCGGCGCCGCCGTTCCTGCCGGCGCCACGGCAACGGCCGGCAAGGCCGCCGGCACCGTCGCGGTCAAGCTCAAGGAGGGCGCGCCCTTCTTCTTGCAGAACCTGGCCGAGCTGCCGCTGGTCTGCTCGAGCGCCATCAAGAACCGCGACTCCCTGAAGGCCGCCTCCGCCGGCTCCGGTCCGTTCGTCCTGTCCAGCGTGCAGGCCGGCAACCAGTACACGTACACCCGCCGCGACGGGTACGCCTGGGGGCCGAACGGCGCCTCGACCGCCGAGAAGGGCATGCCGGCGAAGGTGACCTTCAAGCTCGTGACGAGCGTGACCACGACGGCCAACCTCCTGCTGAGCAAGGGCGTCAACATCTCGTACCTCTCCGGTGCCGACACCCAGCGGCTCAAGGCCGCCAAGGTGTTCTCGGACGGCGGCAGCATCATCGACGACGAGCTCACCTTCAACCAGGCCGCCGGTCTGCCGACCGCCGACGTCAACGTCCGGCGCGCGCTCGTCGGCGCTCTCAACATGAAGGAACTGGCCCAGGTCGCCACCAGCGGCCTCGGACAGGAGGCCAACGGGCTGCTGACCGACCCGAAGATCTGCAGCGGTGACACCGTCACCCCGAACAAGCCGGCGTACGACGCGGCCGCCGCGGCGGCGCTGCTCGACCGGGCCGGCTGGACGGCCACCGGCGGCGGAGCCCGGGCCAAGGACGGCAAGCCGCTCGAGGTCGCGTTCGTCTACGACAACGAGGACACCACGACCGCGGCGACGGCCGAGTACATCGGCCAGAAGTGGACGGCGCTGGGCGTCAAGGTGGACCTCAAGGGACAGTCGTTCAACGCGCGGTCCGATGTCGTCTTCGGCGGCAAGGGCCCGTGGACCGCGACCCTCATCGGCCTCGGCGTGTCCAACCCGGCCACGCTCGTGCCGTTCTTCTCCGGCGCCACCCCGTCGCATGGCGGCATCAACTACGGCTCGATGCACAACGACGTCTTCGACAGCTCGATCAAGGCGGCGCAGGCGAAGTCCGGCACCGACGGCTGCGCCGACTGGAACGCGGGCGAGGGCGCCCTGATCAAGGACGCGGACATCACCCCGATCGCCGTCTCGCCCTACCTCTACTGGGGCAACGGGGCCAAGTTCGACGTCGTCGCCCGCGTGCTGGAGCCCACCTCGCTCCGGGTTCTGCGCTAGGTACGGCGGGGAGGATGGGAGGTTCTGTGAAGTCGTCGCTGCGCGCCAGGCACCCGTGGCCGGTATTCCTGATCCGGCGGCTGGGGAGGTTCGTCGTCTCGCTGGCGGTCGTCGTCACCGCATCGTTCGCCATGGTCCACGCGCTGCCGGGCGACCCGGTACGCGGAGCCCTGGGCCTGATGGCGCCGCCGGAGACCATCGCGGCCACCCGGGAGCGTCTCGGGCTCAACGACCCGCTGTGGCGGCAGTACCTGGACTATCTCTGGAACCTGCTCCACCTCGACCTCGGTACGTCCCTGGACACCCAGACGCCGGTGCGGGAGAAGATGGCACAGTTGGTGCCCGCGACCCTCCAGCTCGGCCTGACCGCGTTCGTGGTCTGCCTCGCGGTGGCGATACCGGTGGGCCTGCTCCTCGGTATCGCCACCCGGGACGGCCGGGGCCGCGGCCTGCACTTCGGCTTCGGCGGCGTGACCGGGCTCGCGCTCTCCGTGCCGGACTACCTGGTGTCGGTCGGACTCGTGTTCGTCTTCGCCGTCTCCCTCAATGCGCTGCCGGTCGCGGGCTTGTCCGGTCCCGCGTCGTTCGTGCTGCCGGTGACCGCCCTCGTCGTGGGGCCGGCCGCCTACCTGGCGCGGATCGTCCGGGCCGAGACCCAGCGGGTGCTCGGCGAGGACTACATCCGGGCGGCGCGCGCCAAGCGCCTCCCGGCGCGGCTGATCTACCTGCGGCACGCGCTGCCGAACACGCTGACCCCGACGCTGACCGTCTCCGGCATGATCCTCGCGTCGATGGTGGCCGGCACCGTGCTCGTGGAGAACGTGTTCGCCTGGCCCGGCGTCGGCGCCGAGCTCGTGCATTCGGTGCTCGCCAAGGACTACCCGGTCGTCCAGGCGGTCGCGCTCTTCTTCGGCGCCGGCATCCTGCTGATCAACCTCGCGGTCGACATCGCGATCGCCGTCATCGACCCGCGCTCGACGATCAAGGAGAGCTGACGTGTCCTGGTCACGTACCCGCCATCACCTGTCGTCGCCGCTCGGCGTGGTCACGGCCGCCCTGCTGCTGCTCCTGGTCGCGACCGCCGTCGTGGCGCCGCTGCTGCTCGGCGACCGGGCCACGGAGATCGCGGGCGGCGCGCTCCAGGCAGGACCGTCGGCGGCGCACCCGTTCGGCACGGACGCCCTCGGACGCGACGTCCTCACTCGGACGCTGGTGGCCACCCGGCTGTCCCTCGTCCTCGCTCTGCTCGTCGTCGGCATCGGCGTGACCTGCGGGCTGATCATCGGCACCGTCCCCGTCGTGCTCGGCCGACGCGCCGGCCGAGCGGTGGTCGCCGTCCTGAACCTGATGGTCGCCTTTCCCGGGCTGCTGCTCGCCCTGTTCCTCGCCATGATCTTCGGAGTGGGGGCGCGCGGCGCTGTGCTGTCGATGGCGATCGCCTTCGCGCCCTCGTTCGCGCGGCTGACCCACACCACCGCCAGCGGCGTCGCGAACGCCGACTACGTCTCCGCCGCGCGACTGCTCCGGGTCCCGCGGTGGCGGATCCTGATTCGCCACGTCATCCCGAACATCTCGGAACCCCTCGTCATCAACGCGACCAGCCAGGTCGGGGCGGCGCTGCTCAGCATATCGGCACTGTCCTACATCGGCTTCGGCGTGCAACCGCCGCAGTACGACTGGGGACGCATGCTCGCCGACGGGCTGCCGGCCATCTACACCAACCCGGCGGCCGCGCTCGCGCCGTCCATCATGATCGTCGTCGCGGGTCTCGCGTTCGTCCTCGCCGGCGAGCTGCTGACCCAGGTCCTCGGCGGCAGCCAGCACGGTCACCTCCGGCTCCCGTCCCTCAGGTCCCAGCGCCGGGATACGGCCCCGGCCGAGACGCCGCCACCGGGAGACGAGGTGCTCCGGATCGAGCGCCTGACCGTCACCGTACCCGGCGAGACCGCGCCCTTCTCCCCGGTCGTCGACGTCAGCATGCGCCTTCGCCGCGGCGAGATCGTCGGGCTGGTCGGCGAGTCGGGATCGGGCAAGAGCCTCACCGCCATGGCGGCCGCACAGCTCACCTCGTACCCGAACGTCGCTGAGGCCGACGTGCACCAGATCAAGGGCAACGAGCTGCGGCGGATGCGCCCCCGCGACCGCGAGCGGCTGCTCGGCACCTCGCTCGCGATGGTGTTCCAGGACCCGATGTCGTCGCTGAACCCGACGCTCAAGGTCGGACGCCAGCTCGCCGAGGTCGCGGAAACCCACGAACGCCTCGGCCGCCGGGACGCGTGGCGACGAGCCGTCGACCGCCTCAGCGCAGTGCTGATCGCCGACCCGCAGGCGCGGGCGAAGCAGTACCCGATGGCGTTCTCCGGCGGCATGCGCCAGCGCGCGTCGATCGCGATGGGCCTCATGGCCCAGCCGGCGCTGATCGTCGCCGACGAGCCGACCACCGCCCTCGACGTGACCGTCCAGAAGGAGGTGCTCGGCCTGCTGCGGCGCATCTCCCGGGAGAGCGACGCCGCCGTCCTGCTGATCAGCCACGACATCGCGGTGGTGGCTGAGAACGCGTCGCGGGTCCTGGTCATGTACGCCGGCCGGGTGGTCGAGGAACTGCCGGTCAGCGGGCTCGCCGAGGCCGCGCATCCGTACACCCGCGCGTTGATCGCGAGCATCCCGGACATGTCGACGGACCGGTCGCGGCCGCTCGCGAACATTCCCGGCCGCCCGCCGCACGCCTCTGACCTGCCGCCGGGCTGCGCGTTCGCGCCCCGGTGCGGCCGGGCGGACGACCGATGCCGGCAGGCGCGTCCCGAACTGGCCGACTCGGGCGGTGGCGGCGCCGTCGCCTGCTGGCATCCGCTGCTGCCGATCCTGGAAAGCGAGGCGTGACGTGCTCGAGCTCCGCGACATAGTTGTCCGGTACGGCCACAATCAGGGCGCCGTGACGGCCGTCGACGAGGTCAGCCTGACCGTGGCGGCCGGCTCGGTCGTCGGGCTCGTCGGCGAGTCGGGGTCCGGCAAGTCGACCCTCGCCCGGGCGGCGGTCGGCCTCGCCCCGCTCACCTCGGGCACGATCCTCTGGAAGGGGGCGGGGCTCGACCCGCGCGACCACCCACCGTTGCAGTACGTGTTCCAGGACCCGTACGCGTCCCTCAACCCGCGGATGAGTGTCGGCGCGTCGATCGCCGAGGGCCTGCCCCGGGCGATCGGGCGGCGGGAGCGGCCGGCCCGGGTCACCGAGCTGCTCGAGATGGTCCGGCTCGATCCTGGCGACGTCCACAAGCGCCCCCGGCAGCTCTCCGGCGGACAGCGGCAGCGCGTCGCCATCGCCCGCGCCCTCGCCGCCGAGCCCGAGGTCCTGATCGCCGACGAGATCACGTCGGCGCTCGACGTCTCGGTCCAGGGTGCCGTGCTCAACCTGCTCAAGGAGATCCAGACCCGGACCGGTGTCGGGATCCTGTTCATCTCGCACAACCTCGCCGTGGTCCGCTACATTGCCGACTCGATCGCGGTCATGAAGTCCGGCCGGCTCGTCGAGCACGGTACGACGGAGGACGTCATCGAGCGTTCCACGCACCCGTACACGAAGCAGCTCCTCGAAGCCGTCCCGACCATGACGATGGGTGATGGCCGCTCATAACTGAGAGTCGATGCCGGACTCGAGGTGTCCAAGCCGTTACTCATCAACACCTACTCGACGCTCGACCTGGTGGCGGCGGGCGCTGATCCTGCGCCCGCCGGGCGTCGTACCACAACCACCGGGTCATCCTCGGCGGGGCCGTCGGTAAGCAGCTCGCCGGCTTAGCCGCCCCCACGGCGACACCGAGCTTGCGCATCTGCACGGCCTCGGTGAGGTGCGGCGTATGGTCCCGCCGGACGAAATCCGCAGCCAGCGGACCGATGCCGGACAACGCGCTCCGCTCGATCAACCCCCAGCCGGTGAAGACCTTCGGCCGGCCCGCCTTGGTCCGCCAAGTCACGGCGGTGCCCCACACCGCCGCCCGGCACCACCATCTTCACCAGCAACTACGGCGAAGCCGGGGCGCCTCATGCATCGCGGCCAAGTGGCGCATGACCTCACCTGGCAGGTGCTGGACCGGCTGTTCCCGGGTCAATGGAAGTATCGACGGGGCGGAAGAGGCCAGGCCGAACCTGCGTTCCGCTTAATTCCGGCTGACGCCGTGCTCAACCTGGCCCTGATGCGGCTGCTGCGTCCGCGCAGCCAACCGGACCGCCCGGGAGTCACCGCAATCCTGTGGGAGCCTTTCAGGCTTGTAGGTCTACCTCAATCCCAACGGGCTATCGGTCGAGGAACGTTCAACTCGCCATCATTCGACCTCGCCCAGAAAGCCGGCTGCTGTCGATGTGGACTGATCTCTGTCACCTGATGACAGACGATCTTGGTGGCAAATTGATGGCAAGCAATCAAAAAGCCGCTTCCCGACTGTCGGGAAACGGCTTCTGAACTGGGAAAACAGTGTGGGGCTACCAGGACTTGAACCTGGGACCTCTTCCTTATCAGGCAACCCCGGTAGGGGCGGGACAGCAACCGATTCCTGCTCCTACCTGGGAAATCAGTCCGCTGAGATCCCGTGTCGTCCGAGCTCGTCCAAGGCGATTGTCACTCAGTTCGTCACTCACCAGCGAGACCATTCCCGCTGGTCAGGGCCCATCACAGGCTAGTCGCTGTGAGTGGATATCAGCCTCTCATTAGGATCACGAGCATGGAACCCCACGAGGGCACGCGCGGCGTTCTCTACGTGATCGCATGTGCCGCACCTGCCGCCGCCGACCTCCACCGCCTGGTCCCCATGGCTCAGGCGGCCGGATGGCGGGTGCACGTGATCACCACGCCGATGGGCGAACGCTTCGTCAATGTCCCAGAGCTGGAGCGCCTGACCGGTGACCTGGTCCGCAGCACGTACCGCATGCCACAGGACCCCAAGGGGCTCCCTCCCGCCGAAGCCGTGGTAGTCGCTCCGGCCACGTTCAACACGATCAACAAATGGGCGAACGGCATCGCCGACACCTTCGCCGTCAGCCTGCTGTGCGAGGTGATGGGGTTCGGCGTCCCGATCCTGGCCGTGCCGCTGCTGAAGGACGCACTCGCCCGGCACCTCGCCTTCCCGCGGAGCCTGGACACGCTTCGAGAGATGGGGGTGCGGGTCCTGTTCGATCCAGCCGCTCCACCGCAGTCCCGCATGCCATCCTGGGAACGCATCATGCAGGAGCTGCACGCCGTTGTCGGGGAGCGACAAACGCAGAGGTGATGGCATGGACGCCCACAAGGAGATCGGCCAGCGAATCGCTCGGGCACGCCGTCGCCGTGGACTGTCCCAGGCGGTCCTCTCCGGTCTCGTCGGCCGTTCCGAGAGCTGGCTGAGCCAGGTGGAACGTGGACAGCGCGCCGTGGACAACCACACCGTGATCACTGTCCTCGCTGACATCCTCGGCCTGCCCGTGGCCGAACTGACCGCGAAGAAGACGAACGCGATGACGCGCTACCAGGCAGCATCGGCCATCCGGCAAGCGATGATGGGCTACGACGGTCTCTCCTCGCTCATCGACCCTCGGCCCCCGGAGGGCTCCGCCGAGAGCGTCGTGTGGCTCCGGCACGAGATCCGCCGCGTCAACCGGCTCTACCAGGCCACCCATTACGACGAGGTCGGCCGGCGGTTGCCTCACCTGATCGTGGCCACCGAACTGGGCAGCCGCCATGCCCCCGCCGCCCAGCGCCGGGCGTACCAGACCCTTCGCTCACTGACCTACCACTCCGCCACCACGACCCTGCGCCGCGTGGGAGAGGCGGAACTCGCCTGGGTGGCCGCCGACCGCTCGCTGGCCGCCGCACAAGAAGCGGACCGGCCCCTCCTCGCCGCTGTGAGCGCCTACCGGCTCGGCTACGTCCTCGTACGGCTTCGTGAGACGGAACGCGCGCTGCACCTGGTTCTCCAGGCGGCCGACGCGTTGCAGAGCGCCACCCGGCGCCCCGCTCCGCGTGCCCTGCCCATCGTCGGCGCTCTCTACCTGGTCGCCGTCACCGCCGCCGCTGCCTCGCACGACCAGGCCGCGGTGCGCACCTTCCTCGCACAGGCCCGACAGATCGCCGACACGATCGGCGAAGACCGCAACGACTTCTGGACCGCCTTCGGCATGACCAACGTGACCATTCACGAGATCTCGGCGGCCGTCGAGTTCGGCGACACCCGGCAAGCGATCGGCAGCAGCGAATCACTCGACCTGGCACAGCTCTCTGACGGCCTGGTCGGACGGCGTGCCCAAGTCCACCTGGACCTCGCCCGTGCCTATGCCTTGCAGCGCAAGGACGCCGCGTCGGTCAACATGCTCCTCGAAGCCGAACGCCTCTCACCCGAACTCGTTCGCTACGGCGGTCGTCCCCGAGAGCTGCTGACCCAACTGCTCAAGCGGGAGCACCGTGCCAGCACTCCGCAGCTTCGCGGACTGGCTCACCGGGCCGGCATCGTCTGACCCGCACTTTTGTGCGGCTCCTTGACCTTCACCACCGTGCGGGTTCTTCCGTTGACCCGCGCCTACGGTTCCTCCTTGCGTGGCGTGACCAGAGGCCACGTCCCCCAACAGGAGGGAACGTCACATGCGGCACGACCAGAGAAACGCGTTGAATCGGTGCGCCTGCTGTCCCGAGCCGCCTCAACCGATCGCCCTCGACACCGTGCCTCGCGCGGTCCGCCCTCTCTCGGTGCTTGAGAGCGCCGACGAACTCCGCGCGCTCTTGGTGCGCATGGAGATCTCCTCCGACGTCCACAAGGGACGCGGGCTCGCCCTGATATCGGTGTGGGCCGGACTCGTGGTGTGGACGGACGGCTTCTGGTACCGGTGGTGGACGGGACGTTGCTCAAGAACAGGCCGCTGGCTGTACGCACATCATTCCGCGTTCGAACCGGAACGGGCCGCTCACCGGATCGCCGCTCGGTACGCCGAACTCCGCCGAGAGCCAAGCACCGAGGCAGTCGGCGTGTCATGACGGGTGACGACGGCTGCCTGAGCCCGCACCTACCCATGCCCCAACGTGACCACGTCCGGCTCACGTGGCTGGAACCATGCGGCATCTTGGAGCGCGTCCGCGTCGTGGTGTGGACGTGCACATGCCGGGCCCTGTTCTACGAACTATGCGAGGGCGGCGGCCAGACACTGATCCGCCGCATCTTGCAAGCCGAAGGCGGGGCCGTGGTCCACGAGACCCGCCCGTGCTCCACCGTCGAAGCTCGCACGATGTGGACGGCACTCCTGTCAGGCCGAGCCCGGTAGCCGGGCACGGCGGCTGGGATAGCGGTCGTCGCATCCCACGGCCACTCTGCCCCCGCCCCCGATAGCTGCCCGATTGTGTGTCCCGACCGAGGTGTCAACGCCGTCTCCGGATCCCCTGCCCATCGGTGTTCCTCGCGGCCCACACCCATGCCGCACAGACGGAGTTGACGCCGACCGAGGGACACGAACAATGCGGTATCGGGGGCGGGGGTACGGCCCTCAGCCCGCGAAGCTTGTGCGATCGGAGTGGAACGGCCGGCACCCATGCGAAGCGGTGTGAGTCGGTGGCGGAACGGCTTCGAACGCTCCATGAGTCCGGATCACGGGCTGATCGTCATTGCGCCGCCTTGGAGCGGGGCGGCGCGCGCCGGGACCGGCCCCCAGGCCGCAGCCCGGCGCGCTGGCCGCCCGACGTGGCGGCGGCGCGGCGAGCGAAGCGAGCCCTTGAACCATTAAGAAGCTCTGAGCCAGCGAATTGTCGTCGGCGCATGTCAAGATCGGCCAGCATGAACATCGACGAGTTCTGGCACCTGATCGAGGAGTCCGCGCGAGAAACCGCCACGAAGGAGGCCCGCCTCCGATGGCTTCACGAACGGTTGGCGCAACGCCCTTCCGAGGAGATCGTCGATTTCGACGCGTGGATAGTCACTGCGCGGCGCAAGGTGGACACATGGTTGATGTGGGGTGCGATGCGCGCCTTGTTCGGGGGCGGGTCCGATGACGGCTTCTGGTACTTCCAGATGTGGCTCGTCGGCCTTGGCCGGGAGACCTTCGAGCGGGTAGCTCATGAGCCTGATGCTCTGGTGGATGTGCCAGCGGTTCAGCGACTTGTCGCCATGAAGCGGAACCAGAAGATGTGGACCGACGATGACTGGCCCGAGTTCGAAGAACTGGGCTACGTAGCCCGCAGGGCTTGGGATCAAGTGACTGGCCAGGAGCGTGAGGAACTGGCGGAAGCTCTTCGGTCTCGCGGCTATGAGTTGTTCGCGTTTCCCAATCCCACCGATGAGGCATGGGAACTCGACGACAGGAGGGAGTCTGCTCTCAGGCTCCCTCGAATTCACCAGTGCATGCGCGAGATTTACCGTCGCGCCTAGACCACCAGGTCTATGCCGTTGCCGCCGAGTTCCTGCGGTGTGAAATCGGCTTCGGGGTCGTCGGCGAGTTCGCGGTGGTAGCCGATCTCGTAGCGGTTGGCGGGGGCTTTGACCTCGGTGACTTCGATCGGGTGGCCGTTGGGGTGGGCCATGGTGCGGCGGATGATGAGGGCGGCCTCGGCGTAGTCCATGCCGAGTGCGGTGCGTTCGTCTTCGTAGGCGATGCGGGCGGTGGTGAGGGTCATCCAGCGGACGGGGCCGTGTTCGTGGATGAGTGACTGGTAGAAGAGGCCGGGGCGCTTGCGGTACTGGGCGTGGCGCTTAGTGGTCGTCTCCGTAAATCTCTCGGGGGTTACGCGGCCGCGTCGATTACGGCAGGCTGATGGTTGCAGTCAGCGGGCTGCTTGGAGTTGCGCTCCTTCTGTTCGTGTCGCTCGATCCGGGCCAGCAGGTCCTCGAGGTCGGCCGGGGTGAACTTCCATCTGAAGGGCCGGGCGGTCTCGTTGTAGCGGCGCTCGAAGGCGATGAGCCGGTCTTCGACCTGGTCAAGGCTGGTGAAGTCGTTGGGTGTGACGACCTTGCGCTGCACGATGGAGAAGAAGATCTCCACTTGGTTCAGCCACGAGGCGTGTACCGGGGTGTGCACCATGACCGCGTTGGGGAACCGTGCGCTCAGCCGGTCGGCGGCGGCCTTGCCGCGGTGGGAGGAGCCGTTGTCGACGACCCAGAACACCCGCTTGGCCGAGGCGTAGGGCTCTTGGGTCATGACCTGCTCGACCAGGTCCATGAACGGGACGATGCCGGTCTTGGACGAGGTGCGGCCGTAGACGTGGGCGTTGTGGACGTCGTAGGCGGCCAGGTAGGCCAGCGCGCCGCCGCGGTCGTAGTCGTGGTTGACGCGCATCATCCGTGATCTGCCTGGTGGCAGGGTGGGATGGCAGCGGCAGCGCGCCTGGATGGAGGTCTTCTCATCGGCGCTGATGACGTACTCGGCGTCGCCGAGCGGGAGGTCGTCCCACCAGCGCGCGTATAAGCCGAGCACGCGAGCGGCCTTGACGGCGAACTGTGGGTCGCGGATGAAGATCCACGATTGGTGTTGCCAGGGCTTGAGCGCGTCTTCGGTCAGGATCCGGCGCACGGTGGAGGCAGAGATCATCGCCGTCAGGCCGCGCCTGGCGGCCTCGCGCGCCAGCTCGGGACAGCTCCAGCGCGACAGTGGCGCGCCGGTCTCGGCGGGAAGTTGGCAGGCCAGTCCCTTGATCTCGGCGCGCTGGAGTGGGCTGAAGGTGGGTGGCCGGCCGGAGCGAGGCCGGTCCGTCAGGCTCTTGATGCCGTCCTGGCTGCGGTAGCGCCCTCGCCATAACCGCACGGTGTCCACCGTCACCCCGCGACGCTGGGCGATCGTGTTGTTGGCGTAGCCGTGGGCGGCATCCAGCACGATCCGGACCCGGAGCACGAGTTGGTAGGCGGCGGTGTGAGAGTAGGCGATCTTCTTCAGCTGCCGCCGTTCGGAGGCGGTCAGCGTGATCAGGCGGGCGCGGCAGCGGGGCACCGAGGGCTTTCTCCAGTCAATCTTCACCGATGATCCGCCGACTTTGCCCGGCATATGTCGGTGTGTCCACGCCTGACATGCCGGCACGGCAAGATGGCGGTCATGCCCGCGATCCCCGCCTCGACCAAGACCTCGCTGGACCAGCGGCTCACGCTGCACGCCCAGGAGCGCTGGCCGCAATTGGTCACGGTTCACGTGCGCTACCACGGCTCGTTCGCCTACGTTGAAGGACAGCTCACTGATGGCGGCCGGCTGCCCCTGATGCGGCTGCGTTACGGCGGCTCGGCCACCTACTGGGGGTTGGCCATCCACACCCCCAGCAATGATCGCTACGAGGCCGCGCCCTGGTTCACCGGCACCCCGCAGGACGCCTTGGATCTCGTCTGCGACCTCTACGTCACCAGCATCGACATCTGACGCTGAGGCGCGATCAGCCTCGGCTCGTCTACCCCCGAGGGACTTCCGGGCGGCACCACTTAGGGTCGTCCCAGTCGGGGAGCATGTCGGCGTTGGTGTAGGAGTTGATCTCCAGGCGGGCCGATGCGCCGTGAATGACGGCGGTGTGCCCTCGGTGCCACATGCTGCGACGGTGGATGACCGGGTGGCCGGCCCGGACGCTGAGCATGATCGCGATATCGCGGTTGATCCCGGCTCTCGGCGCTCGCAAGCTCCGGGAGCTGTCCGCCGACGACGTGGACCGGTGGCTGGCAGCCAAGGCGCGGGTCCTCAGCACGGAAACGCTGCGGAAGATCCACTCTGTTCTCAAGCGATCGATCGCCCGCGCCCAGGCTCGTGACAAGGTCAAGCGCAACGTGGTCATGCTGTGCGAGATCCCCAAGGGCAAAACCGGACGCCCCTCCAAGTCCCTGACGCTCACCCAGGCCGAAGCCGTCCTCAATGCCGCCGAGTCGGCGAACCTGTACGCCTACATAGTCCTGTCGCTGCTCATAGGTGCACGTACGGAGGAACTACGGGCGCTCACCTGGCCACACGTGGACCTGGAAGGTACCCCCGACGCCAATCCTCCGACGCCGCCGTCAATCATGGTGTGGCGATCCGTACGGGCCGGGGGAGACACCAAGACCGAGAGGTCCCGACGCACCCTCGCCCTGCCCAGGCGATGTGTGGAGGCGTTGCAACGCCACCGCGAGCACCAGGTCACCAGCAAGCAGAAGGCGGGGGAGTTGTGGCAAGAAAACGATCTCGTCTTCGCGAGCAAGCACGGGACCGAGCTGGACGCGGCCAACGTACGCCGCGCCCTTCGCTTGATCCTCAAACGAACGGACCTCAACCCCGATGAGTGGACACCCCGAGAGCTGCGCCACAGCTTCGTCTCGCTCATGTCGGACGCCGGGGTGGCCGTGGAGGATATCGCCCGGCTCGTCGGCCACAAGGGCACCGTGGTCACGGAGAAGGTCTACCGCAAGCAGCTCCGCCCCGTCCTTCTGGAAGGCGCGGAGGCCATGGACCTCATCTTTCCCGGAGAGAACCGGGAAGCATAGTCACTCACTTAGTCACTCAGAAGACCAAAAAGGCCACTTCCGAGTTACGGAAATGGCCTTCGAGCTGGGTGGGGCTACCAGGACTTGAACCTGGGACCTCTTCCTTATCAGGGAAGCGCTCTAACCGTCTGAGCTATAGCCCCGCGCACACCGAACCGTATCGCATTCGCCTGATGGAGGCGAACCGGTTGTTCAGACGAGAAAAGCTTACCGTGCCCGACGGGCTGCTCGCGCCGCACCAAACCACCCCGGTACGGCGCGAGCCCCCGCCCAAACCTGCTATTCCGCCTCGCTGAACGTCACCTCAACGCCCCCGACCAGGTCAGAGGCGATGTTGTAGATGACGGCCCCCAGCGTGGACAGAGCCGTGATCAGCACCACGTTCACGGCGCCGATCAGCGCGGTGTACCCGAGGATGCGCACCGGCTCGAACCACGAGGCGATGTCGATCGGGATCGAGCTCTGCCCCTGCTCACCCTTGCCGAGCTGGTTGACCAGATCGACGAGCGAGTCGAACACCCCCAACGCGGACAGCACGCCGTACAGAACGGCGACTGCCACGAAGAGCACCACGAAACAGACCAGGGACACCACGAAGCTGAACTTCATGGCCGACCACGGCTCGATGCGACGCAGCACCAGGTGTGCCTTGCGAGGCAGCCTGGACCCGGCGTTGTTCGACGACTTCTTCTTGGGCATCTCGACGGGCGGCGGAGGCGCCTCGGACGTGAGCGACGGACGGATGCGCACCGTCTCGTTGCCCTCCGCCTGCGGCTCGTCCTTGGAGCGAGGCTGCGCAGAAGCACCCTGTGCGGGCGTCTTGTCCTGCTCGCCGTCGACCGAATTGAAGATTTCCGTTGCAGTGGACTTCTTCGGCTGTTGTCCGTTACCCGAAGCCGCCTGGGTCCTGGCGGGGCCACCCTGGGCGCTCATGATTTACTCTCCTCCCCCGTCTTCCTCATTCTCCACCGGAGTCTCCATTGACTCCGCGTTCCGGGCGAGGGCAACCACGCTGTCGCCTTCGGCGAGGTTCATCAATCGCACTCCCATGGTCTGGCGGCCGGACTGCTTGATCTCGCCGGCACTCGTCCGGATCACCCCGCCGGCGGACGTGATCGCGAAGACCTCGTCCTCTGGGTTGACCATGACGGCTCCGACCAGCTTGCCACGGGAACTCACGATCTTCGCAGTCAGCACGCCCCTACCGCCACGTCCTTGAACCGGATACTGCTCCACTGGCGTCCGTTTTGCGTACCCAGCCTTCGTGGCGATAAGCACGTCTTGACCGTCGGCGATCCGATTCATGGCGAGAAGTTCGTCCCCTTCGAGGAACCTCATGCCGATGACACCGCTGGTGGCGCGGCCCATGGGGCGGAGCGCCTCGTCGGAGGCGGTGAACCTGATCGACTGCGCGCCCTTGGAGACGAGCAGCAGATCGTCGGTCTCGGAGACCAGGCGGGCCCCGATGACCTCGTCGTCCTCACGCAGGTTGATCGCGATCAGACCGCCTGACCTGGGGGAGTCGTACTCGGACAGGCGTGTCTTCTTGACCAGGCCGCTGCGCGTGGCGAGCACCAGGTAGGGAGCGACGTCGTAGTCGCGGAGGTCGAGAACTTCCATGACTGTTTCGTCGGGCTGCATGGCCAAAAGGTTCGCGAGATGCATGCCACGCGCGTCGCGTCCGGCATCGGGCAGCTCGTACGCCTTGACCCGGTACACCCGGCCCTTGTTCGTGAAGAACAGCAGCCAGTGGTGCGTGGTGGTGACGAAGAAGTGGTCGACGATGTCGTCCTGGCGCAGCTGGGCGCCGCGTACGCCCTTGCCACCCCGCTTCTGCGCCCGGTAGAGATCGGTCCTGGTGCGCTTGGCATAGCCGCCGCGGGTGATCGTGACGACGATCTCCTCCTCGGCGATGAGGTCCTCGATCGACATGTCGCCGTCGTAGGCGATGATCTCGGTCTTGCGCTCGTCGCCGTAACGGTTGACGACCTCGGCGAGCTCGTCGCCGATGATCTCCCGCTGGCGGGCCTCGCTGGCCAGGATGGAGTTGTACTCGGCGATCTGCGTCATCAGGGAGTCGTACTCGTCCTGGATGGCCTGCCGCTCCAGGGCGGCCAGCTTGCGCAGCTGCATGTCGAGGATGGCCTGCGCCTGGACCTCGTCGATCTCCAGAAGGCCCATGAGGCCCTGCTGGGCGTGCGAGGCCGAGTCCGAGGCCCGGATGAGGGCGATGACCTCGTCGAGCCGCTCAAGGGCCCTCAGCAGCCCGCGCAGGATGTGCGCGCGCTCCTCGGCCTTGCGCAGCAGGTAACGGGTCCGGCGGACGATGACCTCGACCTGGTGGGCCACGTAGTGACGGATGAACTGGTCGAGCCGCAGCGTGCGCGGCACGCCGTCGACCAGCGCCAGCATGTTGGCGCCGAAGGTGTCCTGGAGCTGGGTGTGCTTGTACAGGTTGTTGAGCACGACCTTGGCGACCGCGTCGCGCTTGAGCACGATCACCAGGCGCTGCCCGACCCGCGAGGAGCTCTCGTCGCGTACGTCGGCGATGCCCGTGAGCTTGCCCTCACGCACCAGCTCAGCGATCTTCAGCGCCAGGTTGTCCGGGTTGACCTGGTACGGCAGCTCGGTGACGACGAGCGCCTGCCGCCCCTTGTCCTCCTCGACCTCGACCACCGCGCGCATGGTGATCGAGCCGCGGCCGGTGCGGTAGGCGTCCTCGATGCCCCGGCGTCCGACGATCAGCGCCTTGGTCGGGAAGTCGGGCCCCTTGACCAGCTTGATCGAGGCTTCCAGCAGCTCCTCGTCATCGGCCTGCGGGTTGTCCAGGTACCAGTGGACCGCGGCCGAGACCTCGCGCAGGTTGTGCGGCGGGATGTTGGTCGCCATGCCGACCGCGATGCCGCCCGAGCCGTTGACCAGGAGCTGCGGGAACCGCGCCGGCAGGACGTCGGGCTCCTGCGACTTGCCGTCGTAGTTGGGACGGAAGTCGACGGTCTCCTTGTCGATGTCGCGCAGCATCTCCATCGCGATGGGCGCGAGCTTGCACTCGGTGTACCGCATCGCGGCCGCCGGGTCGTTGCCCGGCGAGCCGAAGTTGCCCTGGCCGTCGACCAGGGGATAGCGCAGCGACCACGGCTGGGCCAGGCGGACCAGCGCGTCGTAGATCGAGGTGTCGCCGTGCGGGTGGTAGGTGCCCATCACGTCGCCGACGACGCGGGCGCACTTGAAGTAGCCGCGGTCGGGGCGATAGCCACCGTCGTACATCGCGTAGAGCACGCGCCGGTGCACCGGCTTGAGACCGTCGCGCACGTCAGGCAGCGCCCTGGACACGATGACGGACATCGCGTAGTCCATGTAACTGCGCTGCATCTCGGACTGGATGTCCACCGGCTCGATGCGCTCAGCCGGGGGAGTGGTGTTCACGTCCGTCACAGGTTTGGATCCTTCTTAAACGTCGAGGAAGCGAACGTCGCGCGCGTTGCGGATGATGAAGTCACGCCGCGCCTCGACGTCCTCGCCCATGAGTACGCTGAACAGGTCGTCGGCCTGGGCCGCGACGTCGAGCGTGACCAGGCGCAGCAGCCGCGTCGCCGGGTTCATGGTGGTCTCCCAGAGCTGGCCGGCGTTCATCTCGCCGAGGCCCTTGAACCGCTGGACGTTGTCGCGCGGCCGCGGGTCGGCCTTGCCCTGGGCGATGCCGTCGTTGATGACGGCGTCGCGCTCGGAGTCGGAGTAGGCGTAGGAGGCGTCCTCGCCCTTCCGGTCCCACTTGATCTTGTAGAGCGGCGGGCACGACAGGTAGACATGCCCGGCCTCGATCAGCGGCCGCATGAACCTGAACAGCAGCGTCAGCAGCAGGGTGTTGATGTGCTGGCCGTCGACGTCGGCGTCGGCCATCAGGATCACCTTGTGGTAACGCAGCTTGGCGATGTCGAACTCGTCGTGGACGCCGGTGCCCAGGGCGGTGATGAGCGCCTGGACCTCGTTGTTCTTCAGGACCTTGTCGATCCGCGCCTTCTCCACGTTGAGGATCTTGCCGCGGATGGGCAGGATCGCCTGGAAGCGCGAGTCGCGGCCGCCCTTGGCCGAGCCGCCCGCCGAGTCACCCTCGACGATGAACAGCTCGCACTTCTCCGGGTCGTTCCACTGGCAGTCGGCCAGCTTGCCGGGAAGGCCGCTGCCGGACTCCAGGAGCGACTTGCGCCGGGTCAGGTCGCGGGCCTGGCGGGCCGCCAGGCGGGCCCTGCTGGCCTGCAGCGACTTGTTGATGATGTCCTTGGCCTCGCCGGGGTTGCGCTCGAACCAGTCACGCAGGTGGTCGTTGCACGCCTTCTGCACGAACGACTTGGCCTCGGTGTTGCCCAGCTTGGTCTTGGTCTGGCCCTCGAACTGCGGGTCGGACAGCTTGACCGAGATGATCGCGGTCAGGCCCTCGCGGACGTCCTCGCCGGAGAGGTTGTCGTCCTTGCCCTCCTTGAGGAACTTCTGCTCGCGCGCGTAGCGGTTGACGATGGACGTCAGCGCCGCGCGGAAGCCCTCCTCGTGAGTGCCGCCCTCAGCCGTGTTGATCATGTTGGCGAACGTGTAGACCGACTCCGAGTAGGAGTTGTTCCACTGCATCGCGATGTCGACCGCGATGCCGTCGCCCTCCTCCTCGAAGGAGACGATCGACGCGTGCGCCGCCTCCTTCTTGGCGTTGAGGTGCTGGACGAAGTCGGCCAGGCCGCCCTCGTAGTGGTATTCGACCGTGTGGGGCTCGCCGTTGACGTGGTCGGGCCGCTCGTCGGTGAACGTGATCGTCAGGCCCTTGTTGAGGAAGGCCGTCTCCTGGAACCGGCGCGAGAGCGTCTCGTAGTTCCAGGTGGTGGTCTCGAAGACGTCGGGATCGGGCCAGAACGTGATCGTCGTGCCGGTCTCGTCGGTCTCCTCGCCCTGGGCCAGCGGGGCCGTGGGCTTGGAGTGCTCGTAGCGCTGGCGCCAGAAGTGGCCGTTCTGCTTGACCTCGACGTCCATGGCGGTGGACAGCGCGTTGACGACGGCCGAGCCGACGCCGTGGAGGCCGCCGGAGACCGCGTAGGACTGGCTGTCGAACTTGCCGCCCGCGTGGAGCGTGGTCAGCACGACCTCGACCGCGGAGCGCTTCTCCACGGGGTGTATGCCCGTGGGGATGCCGCGGCCGTTGTCGACCACACGCACGCCGCCGTCGGCCAGCAGCGTGATGTCGATCCTGCTGGCGAAGCCGGCCAGGGCCTCGTCCACCGCGTTGTCCACGATCTCGTAGACGAGGTGGTGCAGGCCGCGCTCACCGGTCGAGCCGATATACATACCCGGGCGTTTGCGAACCGCCTCAAGTCCTTCGAGTACGGTGATTGAGCTAGCGTCGTAGGACAACTGCGAAATCCTCCTGCCGCGGACACGCGGCGGGGGAGGCCATCAACTTCATGCTGCCCCTGCCGTGCCCGTCACCGTCGTGAGTGCCCCGATGCGCGGTCACCCGGGGGAGTCGGCTTGCTGCCGGGGTGACACGCAAGCGGACGTGTCCGGAATCCTTTTTCATTCTACCGCTTCCCGGAGCCCGTGGTGGCAATACACGCGCCTGTGATGCTCCCTAGCTCGTTTTGCCCCCCACTCAAGCATCCCCCCTTCGGAAAGGGGGCTTATCGCGTCTGCGGCTGTCTGATCGCCCCCGGCGCCCTAACCATAGGTGTCGCCGGGCCCTCGGCTTCCGGTCACCCGCAAACCCCCTGTTGGACGGGGGGCGTTCTGTGGTCCCCTGACCTTGACCTTTGTCACGGCCCCATCACCGAGCTCCTCGTTGAGCCTGCGGATCAGGGTGCGCGCGAGCAGCCTGACCTGCGTCGCCCAGGCCGTGGAATCGGCCGCGATGAGCACCTCGCCCTCGTCGAAGGACTCGGGCCGGGTGTGGGCGGCGAGGTCGGGGCCGACAATGTCTTGCCACCGGCCGAACACCGCGCCGACGGCCGCCGACCGCTCCCAGCCGCGGTCGGCCAGCAGGTCGGCGATGGCCCGGCCGAACAGCTGGGGATCGCCGGCCTCCCTGCGCGGACCGGCCTTGCGCCTGGGCTCGCGGCGCGGGAGCTGGCCGCGCTTGGCCGCGTCGGCCTTGGCCTGCGCGAGCTTCTCCCTCGCCATGGCGGCCCCCCTGGCCGCCGCGTTGGGCTCATCGGACACGGGTCACGCTCCCCTCAGCGACGTCGAAACGGGCCCCGGCCAGCTCCTTCGGCACGTCGTCGGGCACCGCGGCGGTGATCAGCACCTGTTCGGCCGGCGCGACGATCTCAGCCAACCTGCGCCTGCGCTGGCTGTCCAGCTCGGCGAACACGTCGTCGAGGATCAGCACCGGATCGCCGCCGTCGGCCCGCAGCAGGTCGTAGGCGGCCAGGCGCAACGCCAGCGCGAACGACCACGACTCGCCGTGGCTGGCGTAGCCCCGCGCGGGCAGGTCGCCGAGGCCCAGGATCAGGTCGTCGCGGTGTGGGCCGACGAGTGTGACGCCCCGCTCCAGCTCGGCCTGGCGGACCTCCAACAGCCGGTCGCGGAGCTGCTGTTCAAGGGTTTTCCCCAAGTCTGTGGATAACGTCTGCGCATCGGAAGATCCCCGCTCACCGGGGACTTCGTCCTCCGCGTCGTCCCCACCTGTGGACAACGTGCTGCGGTAGGCAAGGCTCGCGGGGGCGCTCGTGGGGGCCAGCGCGGAGTAGGCTCCGGCCACCAGCGGGCGCAGCGCCTCGACGAGATCCAGCCGCGCCTGCAACAGCTCCGCGCCGTGCCGGGCGAGATGGGCGTCCCACACCTCCAGCGTGCTCAGCACGTCGCCGGCGCCCGCGGACGCGAAGGCGGTGTCGCTCTCGGCCCGCCGGGCGCTCCTGCTGCCTCTACGGGCCTGCGCGGCCGTACGGAGCAGGGCGCCGCGCTGCTTCAGCACCCGGTCGTAGTCGGCCCGGACCCCGGCGAACCGGGGGGCCCTGGCCACGAGCAGGTCGTCGAGGAAACGACGGCGCTCCGAGGGATCGCCCTTGGACAGCGCCAGGTCCTCCGGCGCGAACAACACCGTACGCAGCAGGCCGATGACGTCGCGCGGCCTGGAGACGGGGGAGCGGTTGAGCCGCGCCCGGTTGGCCTTGCCCGGGTTGATCTCCAGCTCCACCAGCGCCCGCCGGTCGTCCCTGTGGACGGCGCAGCGGACGATGGCCCGCGCGGCCCCCCGGCGCACCAGCGGCGCGTCGTTGGCCACCCGGTGGCTGGAGTGCGTCGCGACGTAGCCGAGGGCCTCGACCAGGTTGGTCTTGCCCTGGCCGTTGGGCCCGACGAACGCCGTGACGCCCGGCTCCAGACCGAGCTCCACGGACGCGTAGGACCTGAAGTCGGTCAGCGAGAGGTGGGCGACATGCACCCCACGAAGGTTAGTGCGCCCCGGAGGCCGCTGGGGTCACCGGCGTGCCGTCTGTGGAAAACCCGAGCTTCCCGTGACGGCCTGTGGACTACTCGGCCTCGCGCGGCGGGGTGACGTCGGCGCTGGGCGCGCCGGCGCCCTTGCCGGTGCTGCCCTCGGACGAGGTGATCGCGTGGCCGCCGAACTGGTTGCGCAGCGCGGCGACGACCTTCATCGCGGGGGAGTCGTCCTGGCGGGAGGCGAACCGCGCGTAGAGGGCGGCGGTGATCACCGGCAGCGGCACGGCGTGGTCGACGGCCGCCTGTACGGTCCACCGGCCCTCGCCGGAGTCCTGTGCGTAACCGCGGAGCTCCTCGAGGTGCTCGTCGTCGTCGAGCGCCCGCACCATCAGGTCGAGCAGCCACGAACGGATGACCGTGCCGGTACGCCAGCTGCTGAAGGAGCCCCGGACGTCCTTGACGACGTCGGAGGCCTCAAGCAGCTCCCAGCCCTCGGCGAACGCCTGCATCATGCCGTACTCGATGCCGTTGTGCACCATCTTCGCGAAGTGGCCGGCGCCGACGTCGCCCGCATGGACGAAGCCGTCCTCGCCCTCGGGCTTGAGCGTCTCGAAGATCGGCATGACACGCTCGACATCGGCCTGCTCGCCGCCGCACATGAGGGCGTAGCCGTTCTGGAGCCCCCACACGCCGCCGCTCACGCCGCAGTCGACGAAGCCGATGCCCTTCTCGCGCAGCTCGGCGGCATGCTTCTGGTCGTCCACATAGTGTGAATTGCCGCCGTCGACGACGATGTCGCCTTCGTCGAGCAGCTCGCCGAGCTCGTCGACCGTCTGCTGGGTGGGCTTGCCCGCGGGCACCATGACCCAGACCGTACGCGGCGCCGAGAGCCGTTCGACCAGCTCCTTCAGGCTCGCCACGTCGCTGATGGCCGGATCGCGGTCGTAACCGACCACCTCATGACCGCCGCGGCGCAGCCGCTCGGCCATGTTGCCGCCCATCTTGCCCAGTCCCACCATGCCGATCTGCATGACGCTCCTCTACCCCCTTGTCAGGCTTCCATCATCCCCGATGACGGGATCAGCCCGACAGGCGGATGGGCATGATCAGATAACGGTAGTCCGTACCTGCGCCTTCGTCCACAGGCTTGCCCCCGGTGAGGATGGCCGGCTTGGTCGAGGTCGTCATCTGCAGGCGTGCGATGTCGGAGTCTATGGCCCCCAGCCCCTCAAGCAGGAATTGGTGGTTGAAGGCGATGTTCATCTCCTCGCCCTCGTAATCCACAGGCAGCGCCTCGACGGCCTGCGCCTCGTCGCCGCTGCCGGCCTCCAGCACGACCTCGCCGCTCCTGAACGCCAGGCGTACGGGGGTGTTGCGCTCGGCGACCAGGGCCACGCGCTTGACCGCCTCGACGAACGAGCTTGTGGACAGATCCGCGTGCGCCGAGAACTCCGTGGGCAGCAGCGAGCGGTACTTGGGGAACTCGGGGTCGAGCAGCCGCGTCGTCGTGCGCCGGCCCGCGCTGGAGAAGCCGATCATGCCCTCGCCGGTGCCGCCGGCCGAGCTGAGCGCGATCTCCACCTCGGCGCCGGTGGTGCCGAGGGCCTTGGCCGTGTCGGCGAGCGTCTTGCCGGGGATCATCGCGATTGCGGCGAAGTCGGGCTGGCCCGGCTGCCACTTGAGCTCGCGCACGGCCAGCCGGTAGCGGTCGGTGGCAGCGAGGGTGACCGTGTCGCCCTCGATCTCCATGCGTACGCCCGTGAGCATCGGCAGGGTGTCGTCCCTGCCCGCGGCGACGGCGACCTGGCCGACGGCGGAGGCGAACACGTCGCTGCCCACCCGGCCGGCGGCCGGCGGCATGGCCGGGAGCGACGGGTAGTCCTCCACAGGCATGGTCAGCAGTGTGAATCGCGCGCTGCCGCACGTGACCACGGCCTTGGCGCCTTCCACCACGAAGTCCACAGGCTGTGCGGGAAGCGCGCGGGTGATCTCGGCGAGCAGCTTGCCCGAGACGAGGACGACGCCCGGCTCACCGGTGTGGACCTCGAGCGTGACCTCGGCGGAGACCTCGTAGTCGAACCCCGACAGCTTGAGCTGCTGTCCCTCCGTCACCTCCATCCGCATGCCGGCGAGAACGGGCACCGACGGGCGCGCCGGGAGACTGCGTGCCGTCCATGCCACCGCCTCAGCGAGGACGTCTCGCTCGATTCGGAACATCACGGTGATCAGCCTCCTGGGTTCGTCGTTGATTTCAAGTGTTCACTCTCCCGCACCTCGGTTCGGGCGGAACCCCTCTATGGGTCTTTGATTTTCTTAGTAAGAGAGATAAGAGGTCATCACACTAGGGGCTGTGGGAACTGTGGACAACTGAAGTTCTCGCAGGTCAGTCCCCGTATTTTCATCCACCGAGGTTGTGGGTGACGCCTGGGGGAAACTTCGCCGCCTGGGGACGAAGATTCGTCACCCACAGGCCGTCCCCAGATCATGGTGTGTTCATCCACGGGTTATCCACGGGGTTTCCACAGGTTGTCCACGGGGTAAGAGGGGTCCTTCTGGAGTCCCAGATCGACTGTTCACAGGCCGTCCACACGTTATCCACGAGTCATCCCCAGGTTGTCCTCAGGATGTCCCCAGATTCGTCCCCAGCCCTTGTGGGCGGATTTTTCCCGGCATTGGTGGGCGTACCGTCGCGGCGATTCCGCGTTTCCGCTGGTCCACAGTGTTTTCCACAGGCTGTGTACGACCATCAAGATCCACGCTTGCTCTGTTTGATACGCATTGTCAGCTCGTTGACCTGGTTGTACATCGACCTGCGCTCGGCGATGAGCGACCGGATCTTGCGCTCGGCGTGCATCACGGTGGTGTGGTCGCGGCCGCCGAACTGCTGGCCGATCTTCGGCAGCGACAGCTCGGTCAGCTCGCGCGCCAGGTACATGGCGATCTGCCGGGCGTTGACGAGCGCGCGGCTGCGCGAGGTGCCGCACAGGTCCTCGATGCTGATGCCGAAGTAGTTGGCGGTCTCGGTCATGATGGCCGCGATCGTGATCTCGGTGTCGGACTCCGAGGTGATCAGGTCCTTGAGCACGACCTCGGCGAGCTGCAGGTCCACACCCTGCCTGTTGAGGCTGGCGAACGCGGTCACCCGGATCAGGGCGCCCTCCAGCTCGCGGATGTTGGTGGAGATGCGGCTCGCGATGTACTCCAGCACCTCGGGCGGCGCGGCCAGGCCCTCCTGGATGGCCTTCTTCCGCAGGATCGCGATGCGGGTCTCCAGCTCGGGCGGCTGGACGTCGGTGATCAGACCCCACTCGAACCGGTTGCGCAGCCGGTCCTCCAGCGTGATGAGCTGCTTGGGCGCGCGGTCGCTGGAGATGACGATCTGCTTGTTGGCGTTGTGGAGCGTGTTGAAGGTGTGGAAGAACTCCTCCTGCGTCTGCTCCTTGCCCTCCAGGAACTGGATGTCGTCCACGAGCAGGATGTCGATCGCGCGGTAGCGGCCCCGGAAGCCGTCGGCCTTGTGGTCGCGGATGCTGTTGATGAAGTCGTTGGTGAACTCCTCCGAGCTCACGTACCGCACCCGGGCGCCGTCGTACAGGCTCTGCGCGTAATGCCCGATCGCGTGCAGCAGGTGCGTCTTCCCCAGGCCGGAGTCCCCGTAAATGAAGAGCGGGTTGTACGCCTTCGCGGGGGATTCGGCCACCGCCACGGCCGCGGCGTGCGCGAACCGGTTGCTGGCGCCGATGACGAATGTCTCAAATGTGTACTTTTGGTTGAGTCGGGCCGGTTCGCTCGGCTTGCTGCTCTTCGCTTCCCAGCGATTCGGCGCCGGCTCAGGCGCCTTCTCCACAGGCGGTGTGTACGGCTGCGCCTGTTCAAAAGAGAACGAAGGCTGTGGATATTCGGTGGACGCCGGTGGCTGCTCAGGCTGTGGAGAATAGAACTGCGGCGGCTCGGATACCTGGTAGTGCTGCGGTTGCACGGGCTGTGCGTAACGCGGCTGGCTATCCACACTCTGGGGATAAGGCATATTCACAGGCTGTTGATGGGCGTCCGGCAAAAGCTGTTCGGGCGCCGTGGTGTCGATCATCACAGCCAGCCGCATCGTCATGCCGAGTTCCTGCGACAGCGCGTGGGCCACCAGCGGGCGCAACTTGCCCTCGATGAGGTCCTTGAGGAAGTCGTTGGGGACGCCGAGCACGATCGTGTCGTCCGCGAGGGCGATCGGCCGGACCATCGACAGCCAGGTGCGCTGCTGTATGGGGACGTTCTCGTTGAGGAAGTTGCCCAGGGCCCTCGCCCATACCGTGCCGAGGTCGACACCACTCATGGTGCGGCTCCCCTCCTCCCTCTCGCGGCCCCCCGCGATCGTTTATCCACATGGCAGTGGTCGCCCCGTGTGGCCGGCGACCCTTCGTCCACAGCGTGGCGGCAGGGCTCCGTACCCAGGTCCTCCACAGGAGATCCACAGGCTGTGTACTGTGTTTCAGGTGGTCCGGAAGGGCCGACAGTATCCATGTGCACAGCTGTGTTCAAGACGTTGTCCACAGCCTAGTGGCACCTGGATGCACAAACTGTGGACGCGGGCCCGGCGGTGGAAAAGTCGCCTGTGGATCAGTGGATAACCCGTTCGGTTTGACCTGAGACACTGTTGGCCCGTAACGTACGACGGTCGGCTTGCCACGCGACGGCTATTTCGCGTGCCCTCGCTCCCACGGCAGGCCAGCCATGTGTGTATAAGCGCCCCTGGGCGCACCTTCAAGCCTGGAGCCCACCCGTGAGCAAGCGTACTTTCCAGCCGAACAACCGTCGCCGCGCGAAGACCCACGGCTTCCGGCTGCGGATGCGCACCCGGGCCGGTCGCGCCATCCTCGCCGCCCGTCGCCGCAAGGGCCGCGAGAAGCTGTCGGCCTGATCGACCCGCGCCAGAAGTCCGGCCCGTCGGTGTACCTCGCCGACGGGCGTTAGGCGTATACGGTGCTGTCCCGTCAATCCCGCATGCGACGCGGGGATGAGTTCGAAGCGGCGGTCAGGCGTGGCAAACGCGCCGGCCGCCCCACTCTCGTGGTGCATCTCAACTTTTCCGGGGAAGAGACACCCCTGGTCGGTTTCGTGGTGAGTAAGGCCGTTGGTGGCGCCGTGACCCGGAACAAGGTCAAACGACGGCTCCGACACCTGATGCGGGACCGTCTCGACCGGCTGCCGCGAGGTAGCCTGCTGGTGGTACGCGCCAATCCACCGGCCGCGTCCGCGCGCATCGAGCAACTGGCCGCCGAGCTCGACGCCGCGCTGGATCGTTTGCTCAGGCGGCGCGAGTCCTCGACGGGTGGACACAAATGACGGAGCAGCCGCAAGGGGTGCCGGGCCTCGCCGCTCGGGTGCTGATCGTCCCCATTCGGTTCTACCGGGCCTTCATCAGCCCGCTGCTCGGTCCACGCTGCCGGTTCTACCCGTCGTGCAGCGCATACGGGCTCGAGGCGATTGCCGTACATGGGGCATTGCGCGGCACTTGGCTGACTGTCCGGCGCATCGGGCGGTGCCACCCATTCCATCCCGGAGGTATAGACCCGGTGCCCCCACGCCCGGTCCGGTCCCACGAAACGCAAGGGAGCTAGCTCGGTGGAGCTGTCCTGGCTCAATTGGCTGTACACAGCCGTCGCCCAAGTCATCACCTGGATCCATCAGGTCTACAGCACTTTCCTCGACCCCAACAGCGGGTTGACCTGGGCGCTGACCATCATCACGCTGACCGTCTGCATGCGGATCCTCATCTTCCCGCTGTTCCTCAAGCAGATGCGGTCGTCGCGGAAGATGCAGGAGCTGGCACCGAAGGTCCAGGAGCTCCGCAAGCGCTACAAGAACGACAAGCAGCGCATGAACCAGGAGGTCATGGCGCTGTACCAGGGTGCGGGCGCCAACCCCCTCGGTGGCTGTCTCCCCGTCGTGGCCCAGTTCCCGATCTTCATCTCGATGTTCACCGTACTGCGGGCCATCGCGGCGGACCAGGCCAAGTTCGGCATGTCGCAGGAACTGGTCGACAGCGCCAAGCACGCGCTGATCATCAACGCGCCGCTGCCCGCCACGTTCTTCGAGGCCCCCAGCGTCTCCCAGAAGATCGTCATCGGCTGCTTCGTCGCGATCAGCTCGCTGACCACGTTCCTCACCGTCCGGCAGAGCGTGACCCGCTCGATGGCCCAGATGCCGGACAACCCCATGGCGCAGCAGCAGAAGATCCTGATGTACATCTCGCCGCTGTTCGCCTTCTTCAGCCTCAACTTCCCGCTGGGCCTGATCCTCTACTGGGTCACCACCAACCTGTGGACGCTCGGCCAGCAGCACTGGTTCTACAGCCGGCACCCGATGCCGCAGTTCGACGCCAAGGGCAACGCCATCCCCGTGAAGGCCAAGCCCAGCCTGGTGGCCAAGATGCGCAAGACTACTCCGGAAGAGGAGGCACCTCCCGCCCCGCCGGAGCCTAAGATCGTTAGGCAGCAGCCCAGCCGCCAGTCCCGCAGCAAGCGCACCGGCAGCAAGAAGTCTTGAACACGAAGGAGAGGCCGGCCATGACCGAGGCCGAGCAGGAGAAGGCTCCTGATCTCAACGCGCTTGAGCAGGAAGGCGAGATCGCTGCCGACTACGTCGAGGGCCTTCTCGACATCGCCGACATCGACGGTGACATCGACATGGACGTCGAGGGCGACCGTGCCATGGTCTCCGTCGTGGGGCTCAAGGGCAACGAGCTGGTCGGGCCCGCGGGTGAGGTCCTGGAGGCGCTGCAGGAGCTGACCCGGCTCGCCGTCCACCGGCAGACGGGGGAGCGGTCGCGGCTCATGCTCGACGTGGCCGGCTACCGCGAGCGGCGCCGGGCCGAGCTGAGCAAGCTCGGCACCGAGATCGCCACCGAGGTCAAGGAGAAGGGTGAGCCGAAGGCGCTGCACCCGATGACGCCGTTCGAGCGGAAGATCGTCCACGACGCGGTGGCGGCCGCCGGGCTGCGCAGCGAGTCCGAGGGTGAGGAGCCGCAGCGGTACGTGGTGGTCCTGCCCGCCTGAAACGTGCATTGTCAGCCGGTCCGGCCGTCTGTCCGCGCTTGGGTGCGCTGATGGGCGGCCGTTTCCGTATATATAGCGGTACGTCCGAGGCTCGGGGCTTGCGTGGGCTGTTGGCTTGGTTTGCAGGCGAGCATCCGGACCTGTGCGGATTGATCCGGCTTCCTGGCGTTCGGAGCGTTATCGAGGGCCTTCGTGCGCTGCCGTTCGCGTTCGGAGTGATTAGCGGAGGTTGCGCGTTTTTGTACATTGGAGTTGGTGTTCATCCCGAAAGTGCCAATATCGGTGTCTTTTGAGGGTTATGAGCTTCATATCGTTTATGGGTGAGTTGGCGTCGATGGCGGGATCGAGAGGTGGGTACGGCGGCGTGCTCGACGGCCGCGTACAGGCCAGCCCGCTAGTCTTCCCCTGTGATCTCACATCTAGCCTTGGGTAGACACCGTCCCTAGAGCGTCGAGACACCCGCCGTCGAATGCCACCGGCGCCACCGCCGAGCAGGCAATCTGAGAACAAGCACCATCGAAGACTGAGAAAGGGCCAGCATCCAGTGAGCGAAGAGCTTCCGGCGCCGCCGGACATAGCGCGGGACGTCTTCGCCGGGGAGGCCTGGGATCGCGCGAACGCGTTCGCCGAGTTGCTGGCGGGCCCGGGTGTCGTTCGGGGGCTGCTGGGGCCGCGTGAGGTGCCGCGTATCTGGGATCGCCACCTGCTCAACTGCGCCGTGGTGGCCGAGGCAGTGCCGCCGGACGTTCGCCTGGTGGACATCGGTTCCGGGGCCGGATTGCCCGGGCTCGTCCTGGCCATCGTCCGCCAGGACATCCAGGTCACGCTGCTGGAGCCGCTGCTTCGCCGTACCGTGTTCCTGGAGGAGTGCGTCGAGGCGCTCAAGCTGGACAACGTCGAGGTGTTGCGTGGACGGGCGGAGGATCTGGCGGGCGTACGGGAGTTCGACGTCGCCAGCGCTCGTGCGGTCGCGCCGCTCGACCGGTTGCTCAAATGGGCCATGCCTCTTCTGCGTGAGGGCGGCGAGCTGATAGCCATGAAGGGGGAGCGAGCCGCCGGCGAGCTCGCCGAGGCCGAGGCCCAATTGCGGGCCAGCGGCGCCCGAACGGCCGAGCTTGTGACCGTCGGGCACGGTAAGGTCGAGCCGCCTGCAACATTGGTTCGGGTGGTAGCGGGTCGCGCGCCGGAGCAAGCCAGGCGGCGACGAAGGAGGTGACGGTTGTGCCAGTCGCGTCTTGCGGTCTTGGCTGGCCGGACAGCCGTCTGTCCGAGAGCCCAACCGGGGTTGGATGGCCCGAAATGGGCGTGTCGCAACAGCAAATTCCCGGCACTGGCACACCACTGGTTGAAAGGATGGCCAACGTGACCCAGACCCCCCTGAACCCCGGTGATTCGCCGTTGGTACGAGAGGCGCTCAGCTCAGTGGTTTCACGTGAAACACCTGCCGCCACCCAGCCTGCCACCGCCCAGCCGGGTGGCACCGGTAGTGAGGGCGACGGCTCCTGGCCGCGTCCGGCGAAGTGCAGAGTGATCGCGGTGGCCAACCAGAAGGGCGGCGTCGGCAAGACCACCACTTCGGTGAACATTGCTGCGGCCCTGTCCATGCATGGGCAGCGTGTCCTCGTGGTGGACCTTGACCCTCAGGGCAACGCCTCGACGGCCCTGGCCACCGAGCATCGCGGCGATGTGCCCGACGTTTACCAGGTGCTCGTTGACGACCTGCCCATGGCGGACATCGTCAAGCAGGTCCCCGAGATGCCGAACCTCTACTGCGCTCCCGCCACGATCGACCTGGCCGGCGCGGAGATCGAGCTCGTGTCGCTGGTGGCGCGGGAGGCCCGGCTGCGGCGGGCGCTGGCGGCGTACGAAGAGGTGGAATTCGACTACATCATCATCGATTGCCCGCCGTCTCTCGGCCTGTTGACGGTCAACGCCCTGGTCGCCGCGGACGAGGTCATGATTCCGATCCAGTGCGAGTACTACGCGCTGGAGGGCCTGGGGCAGCTTCTGCGTAACGTGGACCTCATCAAGGCCCACCTCAACCCGACCCTGCGGCTCTCCACGATCGTGCTGACGATGTACGACGGGCGTACCAGGCTGGCTTCGCAGGTCGCCGACGAGGTGCGGTCGCACTTCGGGGACACGGTGTTGAGGACGGTCATTCCGCGTAGCGTGCGCCTGTCGGAGGCGCCCAGTTATGGGCAGTCGGTCATGACGTACGACCCGGGGTCGAGCGGCGCGATGGCATACATGGACGCGGCCCGCGAGATCGCGCATCGCGCCACCGTGGCCTGATCGGCCGCGGTTCTTCCGCGTACCGCACGTAAGGGAGCAACTGGTCGCCTTGGCGCCGGCTGTTCGGTCGGCCGTGCCCGAACGCCTGCTGGTGGGGAGTCCGGGTAGGGGCCCGCCATCGTTCGTCCCGCCGCCATCGTTTGTCCGGCCGTTATTGTTGTCCGGCGCAGCCGATCGCCGCGAGGTTGCGGCCTCCGGAGGGCCGGGGGAGACGTTCGGTCCCGGGTGGTGTTCACCGATGGTCGCGCAGCGGTCGGCAGTCAGCCGGCGATGCCGGAGTCTTGGGTCCTCTGGTTGTCCTTAGTGACACGTAGAGCAGATTTGTGATCGTGTCGGCGTAAATCCCACGGGACTGTGTGTGGCGTGGGGGCACCCCGCTGGGCCCGCAACGGTAACCTCTCCTGGAGTGACCGGAATCGACCGGCTGGATGAGGAGACGCAGTGAGTCAGCAGCGGCGGGGATTGGGCAAGGGACTCGGGGCGCTCATCCCGACCGGACCCATCGTTGACGGCCCGGGTACAGCGCCCGCTCCTTCGAACGGATCCACAGTCGAGGTTGGTCCGAAGCCGATCGCTGGAGCGTACTTCAAAGAGGTTGCCCTGGCCGCGATCGTGCCCAACCCGCGCCAGCCGCGCGACGTGTTCGACGAGGAACGCCTCCAGGAGCTGGCCGACTCCATCCGCGAGGTCGGACTGCTGCAGCCGATCGTGGTGCGTTCCGTGGGCGGTGGGCAGTACGAACTGATCATGGGGGAGCGGCGCTGGCGTGCCTGCCAGCAGGTCGGCCTGGACCCGGTTCCGGCGATCGTCCGGAACACGCAGGACACCGATCTTCTCCGGGACGCGCTCATCGAGAACCTTCAGCGCGAACAGCTGAACGCTCTGGAAGAGGCGGCCGCCTACCAGCAGCTGCTGGACGACTTCCAGGCTACGCACGAGCAGTTGGCCAGCAAGGTGGGGCGCTCCCGTTCGCACATCACCAACACGCTCCGGCTGCTCAACCTTCCTCCGGAGGTTCAGCTCAAGGTGGCCGCCGGCACCATCAGCGCCGGGCACGCCCGCGCTCTGCTCGGCCTGAGCAGTGCGGAGGAACAGATCCAGTTGGCCAAGCGGATCGTGGCGGAGCTGCTGTCGGTGAGGGCGGTGGAGGAGATCGTCGCGATGGGCAGCGCCAAGGCGGCCGCCCAGAAGGCGCCGCGCGAGCGGCAGGTGGCCAAGCCCACCGCTCCTGGCCTGACTCATTTGGCCGACCGGCTCTCCGATCACTTCGAGACGAAGGTGAAGGTCGACTTGGGGCGACGGAAGGGGCGCATCGTGGTGGAGTTCGCCACCATTGATGACCTTGAGCGGATCATCGGGACGATGGCGCCTGAGGCTGCTCGTGCGATGCGGGAGTCCGAAGACTGACCCTCACGTGTTTCACGTGAAACCCCTCACCTCATCCACGGCCTCGCTTTGCCAGGCATGCTCGCCGCGCCTCTTCCCCTTCTCTTCGTTTCTTCTCGCCACCTCGCGACCGCCCGGCTTCGTTCTCCTTGAACCAGCGCGTACGCCCGCTGGTTCTTGGATGAGCCCCTTGAGCCTCTGAGGCGCGATGCTGGGGCGATTCGCGCACCTGGCTTTGCGTTCGGGCTGCTTCACGTGAAACACGTGCCTCTTTCTCTCCGGGGGAGCTTCGGCTCGTGCGCTTCCAATTGATGGCCAGCTCGATTGACCGTCTGGGCTCACGTGAACCTGAGCTCCTGAAGGCGATGTCCTGAGGGTGGGGAGAGGTTGCGCCCAGAAGGTTGGTAGCGGCTTCTCTGGAGCATGCGGACCCGTGTAGCTTCCGGAGGTCTGGCGTCATGCATGCGTGCTTGGTGCGGTGTCTTCTGGGCGTTGTCTGATGTGGCCGGTGTTCGTGCGAAGTGCTTGACGCTGTGGTGGCACGTCTTCATTGAACCGTCTGCATGGGACACCACTCCTGGAGGGGCGAGTCACCTCTCTCGCCGAGGGAGGCGGCGGGGCTGGCGGGTGTTCGCTTCCGGCCGGCGGGCGCAGCTTTCGCTGGACTTTGATGTTTCGCATGCAGCCCCTGGGAGCTTGTCGCCTGCGGCCCTTCGTTGCTTCTCCTGCGTGCAGCCTCTCGCCGTCCCGCAGCGTTTCACGTGAAACAGCTCCGGGATCCATGCACTTTCTCGGCTCGGGCTTCTCGCTTCGTTTCACGTGAAACGCCGGCCCTGGCTCTCCTTGCTCGTGCTGAGTCGAGCGGCGCTCCGGCGGTGTTTCACGTGAAACGGCGGCGGGTCAGGTGGTGGCGGCTTTGTGGAGGGCGGCTAGGAAGTCGTCTACATGTTCTTCAGTGGTGTCGTAGGCGGTCATCCAGCGGACCGTGCCTGCCTGCTCGTCCCAGTAGTGGAAGAGGTAGTGCTGGCGAAGGGACTCGCTGACGGCGTGCGGGAGGGTGGCGAAGACGGCGTTGGACTCGACGGGCTGAGCGAGGGAGACGCCGGGTACGTCGGTGATCCCGTTCGCGAGGCGGAGGGCCATCTGGTTGGCGTGGGAGGCGTTGCGGTGCCACAGGTCGTCGGTCAGGAGCGCTGAGAGTTGAGCCGAGATGAAGCGCATCTTTGAGGCCAGTTGGAGTGACTGCCGGCGGAGGTAGGGGACTGCGTCCGTCAGGGACGGGTCCAGGACGACCACCGCTTCGGCGGCCAGGGCGCCGTTCTTGGTGCCGCCGAAGCTGAAGACGTCCACGCCTGCGTCTGTGGTGATGGCTTTCAGAGAGCAGTTGAGGTGGGCGGCGGCGTTGGCCAGGCGGGCGCCGTCCACGTGGAGGCGTAGGCCGGATGCGTGTGCTGTTTCGGCTAGGGCGGCGATCTCGGTGGGGGAGTAGCAGGTGCCGAGTTCGGTCACCTGGGAGATGGAGACGACCCTTGGTTGGGGTTCGTGGTGCTGGCCCAGGAGGTTCAGGTGGGCCTTGATGTCGTCGGGGCGGAGTTTGCCTTGGGGGGTGGGGATGGTTCGGAGCTTCACGCCCAGCAGGCGTTCGGTGGCACCTGTTTCGTGGGTAGCGATGTGGGCGGTGTCGGCGCAGAGGATGGCGTCGTAGCGGCCGAGCATGAGGGCCAGGCCGACCATGTTGGCGCCTGCTCCGTTCAGGACGGCGAAGCCTTCGGCTGTGGGGCCGAAGGTTTCCTTGATTTTGTGCTCGAAGGTCGAGGTCCAGGTGTCGTCGCCGTAGGCGGGGGCGTCGCCTTGGTTGGCGGTTGTGATGGCGTGGAGGATTTCGGGGTGCACGCCGGCGTGGTTGTCGCTGGCGAAGCTCTTGGGGTGGGTGGGATCGATCGGCACACCGTAAGGCTATTCAAGGTAGTTCGGGGGCGGCTGTTTTGGGGGCGCGAGGGTGTGAGGGCGTGGCGGCTGTGCGGGGCGTCAGGGGTGGTGTTGCGTTGGTGTCGTGTCTCTGTGGTGGGTCTGTGTATGGCGCCGCTGGGTGGGTGTGGCATTGGCGCATGCGGTGCTCGGGCGTAAGGGTGCATGCACGGTGGCGCGCATGTGAGGGGTGTAGGCGGCGTGGAGGGGATGTGAGGCGAAGCGCGATGGCATGCGGCAGGCGCGGCCAGGTGAGGCGTGATGGGGGTGGGGGCACGGCAGGGGAGCGCGGTGAAGACCGGAATGCCTTGAGCTGCGAGGTGCGCGGGTGGTCGTCTGATCGGTCTGGAGGGCGGCGGTGGAGGGGGTGGTGCTTGGTGGGTTTTCGTTGGTGGCGCGACAGTTCAACGATGGGGGCGAGCTTTCGGAAGCGTCGGAAGAGGGGGAGTGGGTGAGGTCTCGCGGTAGGCAGTGTGCGGGAAGGGTGGAGGGCGTTGTGAAAAGTGGTCTGGCGCGTGGTGGTGTGGCGGTAGGCGAGGGACTTCCTGGGCGATGCCGCTAGAGAGGGCATGAGGAGGGTGTAGCAAGGGCAGCGGCGTCGGGGCGTGGGACGGTGAGTGACAGCGGATGACGGCGGAGGGCCCTGGGGGATGGTGGCGTTGCGGCTCATGCGGTGCGGCTTGCGCGGGTCTACGAGGGTGTCCGATGCGGCTCTGTCTTCGACTCCAATGCGACGGATGGCCGCGTCGATGACCCTTCGCTAGAGGGGAGGGGGCCAGGCCCTCGGTGGCGGCCAACAGCTGCAGCGGGCTGACGGTGCCTGCCAAGCCCGTCGATTGCCGGGTGTCGGTTGCGCCCGGGAGGTAGGCGGGGGCGGTGGTGTGAACGGCTGCGCGCGGGGGTGCGGGTGGGGTGCGCTTAGGAATGACGGTGGTGCGGGTGGTGGGTGACGGTGGCCGCAAAGCCGTGAAGCCGTGAAGCCGCAAAGCCGTGAAGCCGCGAAGGTGTGAAGGCGTGAAGGTGTCTGTGGTTACGGCGGTGAGGGGTGCCTGGGGCGGATGGTGGTGTCCGGGAGGGAGGCCTGTGACGGTGTTCGCGATGGCGGTTGCTGCGGTGCCGTGAGGGCCTTCCGCGCGATGCATGTGACGGGTGCCTGCGATGTGGCCCGCTGTGGGGTCCGTGAGGGGTCTTTGCGGCGGGGCCCTCAGGGCGGCCCTGGAGGAGTCTGGTTTGAGGTCCGCGATGGTGTGGCTCTTGTGGTGTCCGTACGGGGTGCTTGAGGGCGGCCCCAGCGGCGACTGCGGTGGCGCCCGTGATGGGGGGCGGGAGGGCGCCAGGCTGACGGTGGGGGAGACGCCGGATGGGGGGCGTAGGCCGGCGATGTGGACGGGGGAGGGTTAGGGGCGGGGGCGGTGGGCGGCGTTTTGGAGGAGGGTGCGGCAGAGGTCGCCGAGGTCGCGTCCTGCCGCTTCCGCCGCCATCGGCAGCAAGGACGTCTCCGTCATCCCCGGTGCCACGTTCACCTCAAGGAAGTGCGGGTCGTCGGCCGAGTCGACGATCAGGTCCGTACGGGAGATGTCCCGCAGCCCCAGCGCCGTGTGCGCCGTCACCGCCATCCGGGCGCACGCCTCGGCGGCGGCCGCGGAGAGGCGGGCGGGGGCGAAGAACTCGGTGTGCCCGGCCGTGTAGCGGGCCGCGTAGTCGTACACTCCGGCGTCGGGGACGATCTCCACGGCCGGCAGGGCCACGGGGCCTTCGCCGAGGTCGACGACGGAGACCGACACCTCGACGCCGTCGACGTACCGCTCGATGAGGGCTGTGTCGCCGTAGGCGAAGCAGCCGACCATGGCGGCGGGCAGGTCCTCGGCGGTGCGGACGATGGACGCGCCGAGGGCCGAGCCGCCGCGGGCGGGCTTGACGAACAGAGGGAGGCCGAGCCGGTCGATGATGCGGCCGAGCACCACGGTGGCGCCGAGGTCGTGGAAGGTCTCCCGGGGGAGCGTGACGGACTCGGGGGTACGCAGGCCGACCGAGCGTACGACGGCCTTGGCGGTGGGCTTGTCGAAGGCCACACGGCAGGCGTCGGGGCCGGCGCCGACGTAGGGAACGTCGAGGAGTTCGAGCACGGACCGGATCGCGCCGTCCTCGCCCGCGCCGCCGTGGAGGGTGACGAACACCGCCTCGGGCGGGTCGGCGAGGATCGAGGGCACAAGGGAGGCGTCGGTGTCGCGGGCCTCCACGTCGATGCCCGTGGCGCGCAGCACCTCGCTCACCCGGCGGCCGGAGCGCAGGGACACCTCTCGCTCATAGGAGAGGCCCCCGGCCAGCACGAGCACGTGGCCCAGATCGCTCATCACATCTCCTCCGCTGATCGTACGCGTCCAACCGTACCGGCGGCTGGCGGCGAATGGTGTAGGTGAGGCCCGCACACGAGTACGGCCGGCGTCCCCGTCCCCGGGGAGCGCCGGCCGTGCCCGGGAAAGCTAGGCCAGTTCGGGCCCCGGCGTGTCAACGCCGATCCGCTCGGGCCCCGAGCCGGTGCCGAACATGTCCCGGAGCTGCATCTCCTGCTCGATCACCCCGGACAGGCGTCGTACGCCCTCGCGGATGCGGTCGGGCTCGGGGTAGCAGTAGGACAGCCGCATGTGCCGGGCGCCGCTGCCGTCGGAGAAGAACCCGGTGCCGGGTACGAACGCCACCCGTTCGGCCACCGCGCGCGGCAGGATCGCCTTGGAGTCGAGCCCTTCGGGCAGGGTCGCCCATACGAAGAACCCGCCGGCCGGACGGGTCCAGGTGACCTCGGGCGGCATCAGGGCCTCCAGAGAGTCGATCATGGAGTCGCGCCGCTCGCGGTAGAGCTCCTTGAAGGACTTGATCTGCTCGCGCCACGGCTGCGTGGCCAGGAACTGGCCCACGGCGAGCTGCGTGAACACCGAGTGCGACAACACGGCCGACTCCATGGCCAGGATGAGTTTGTCGCGGATGGCGTGCGGCGCGAGCGCCCAGCCGACGCGGAAGCCGGGGGCGAGGGTCTTGGAGAACGACCCCAGGTAGACCACGCCGTCGGGGTTGTCGGCCCGCAGGGCGCGCATCGGCTCGCCGTCGAACCCGAGCAGCCCGTACGGGTTGTCCTCGATGATGAGGATCCCGGCCCGCTGGCAGATGTCGAGCACCTGCTGCCGCCTGGCCAGGTTGAGTGTGACGCCGGCCGGGTTCTGGAAGGTCGGGATCGTGTAGAGGAACTTGATGGGCGCTCCGGCGGTCTCCAGTGCGTAGATGGTCTGCGCCAGCGATTCGGGCACGATGCCCTGATCGTCCATGGCGACATGAACCACTTTGGCCTGGTAGGCGGAGAACGTCCCCAGGGCTCCGACGTACGAGGGGCCCTCGGCGAGCACGACGTCGCCCGGGTCGATGAAGATCCGGGTGATCAGGTCGAGCGCCTGCTGTGAACCGACGGTGACGACGACGTCGTTCGCCCCGGCCTCGATCCCCTCCAGCCGCATGACCTCGCAGATCTGCTCGCGCAGGTGCGGGTCACCCTGGCCGGAACCGTACTGCAGCGCGACCGTGCCGCGCGTGGTGACCAGGTCGGAGACCAGCTCGCCGACCATGTCGAGGGGGAGCGCCGTGACGTACGGCATGCCGCCGGCGAGCGAGACCACCTCGGGTCTCGACGCGACGGCGAAAAGAGCTCGGATCTCGGAGGCGACCATCCCGGTAGCTCGTGCGGCGTACCGATCGACGTAGGCGTCGATACGCGACCCTTGGGTCGCGGGTGTCTGACCGTGATCCCGCTCTTGCGTCACGGCCCACCTCCTAGGTGTCATATAGGACCGAAATACCAGATTACGCCAGTCGGACATGTCCTTCGTGACCGGGCTCGACCGTCGTGGTACCCGCTGGCTGCATCTTCACTGAGCTACCATGCCAGCTACGGACGCGGTTTTCGCGCGCTTTTCTGGGTCGACGATAGGGGCCGTAGTTGTCGCGCCGGCTGGTCAACATAACCCTGGACAATCTCGAAGATCTGCCACGCCGTTGCCGGCGGTGCGTGTTCTGGGAGCTCGATCCCGTCAGTGGCGAGCGCGCGGTGAACTCGGGCGATCCCGGGCTGGAGAAGGAGGCCTGGATCTCCGGCACGCTGCTGGAGTGGGGGAGCTGCGGGAAAATCGCCTACGTCGACGGGGTTCCGGCCGGGTTCGTCCTCTACAGCCCGCCGCTCTACAGCCCGCGTTCCGTGGCCTTCCCCACCTCGCCGGTCAGCGCCGACGCGGTGCTGCTGATGACGGCCCACATCATTCCCGAGTTCTCGGGCGGGGGGCTCGGCCGGATGCTGATTCAGGGAGTGGCGAAAGACCTGACCAGGCGCGGGGTGAAGGCCATTGAGGCGTTCGGCGACCTGAAGTGGGAAGAGCCTAGTTGCGTAGTTCCTGCTGAATACTTGCTTTCTGTGGGTTTTAAGACGGTTCGACCGCATTTGCGGTTTCCGAGGTTGCGTTTGGAGTTGAAGAGCGCCGTCTCGTGGCGCGAGGACGTCGAGGTGGCCCTTGAACGTCTCCTTGGCTCCATGAGTCCGGAACGCGCCCTCCGTCCCGTCTGACGCCTTCTGAGGGCCCACGACGGACCGTCCAGGACGGACATACGAAAGCCCCCCGCGGCGGTGACCGCGGGGGGCTTCGACACAGGGCGGACTAGATGATGCCCTCAAGCTCGCGGAGCAGCATGGCCTTCGGCTTGGCGCCGATGATCTGCTTCACGACCTCGCCACCCTTGTAGACGTTCATCGTGGGGATCTGGAGCACGCCGTACTCGCGGGGAACCTCGGGGTTCTCGTCGATGTTGAGCTTGACGATCTCCAGCTTGTCGCCGTGCTCGTTCTCGATCTCCTGGAGGATGGGCGCGACCTGACGGCACGGGCCGCACCACTCGGCCCAGAAGTCGACCAGCACGGGCTTGTCGCTCTTGAGGACCTCGGACTCGAACGTGGCGTCGGTTACTGCCTTCACGGTGCGCTCCTTACTTCTCGTTGTTCGCAAGCCAGCGCTCGGAGTCGAGCGAGGCGGCACAGCCGGTGCCGGCCGCGGTGATGGCCTGGCGGTAGGTGTGGTCGACGACGTCGCCCGCCGCGAACACACCGTCGATGTTGGTGGCCGTGGACGGCGAGGCGACCTTGATGTACCCGTTCTCGTCGAGCTCGATCTGGCCCTTGACCAGGTCGGTACGGGGGTCGTGACCGATGGCCAGGAACAGCGCGTCGGTCGCCAGCTCGCACTCCTCGCCGGTCTCGACGTTGCGCAGCTTGACCGCCTCGACCTTGCCGTCGCCGAGCACGTCGACGACCTCGGAGTCCCAGACGAACCGGATCTTGTCGTTGGCGAACGCGCGCTCCTGCATGATCTTGCTGGCGCGCAGCTCGCCGCGGCGGTGGACGACCGTCACCATACGCCCGAACCGGGTCAGGAACGTGGCCTCCTCCATGGCGGTGTCGCCACCGCCCACGACCACGATGTCCTTGTTGCGGAAGAAGAAGCCGTCACAGGTGGCGCACCAGGACACGCCGTGGCCGGACAGGCGCTTCTCGTTCTCCAGGCCGAGCTCGCGGTAGCCGGAGCCCATGGTCAGGATCACCGACTTGGCGTAATAGGTGTCGGTGTGCGTCCTGACGACCTTGGGGTTGGCCTCAAGGTCGACCTCGACCACGTCGTCGGCCACCAGCTCGCCGCCGAAGCGCTCGGCCTGCTTGCGCAGGTTGTCCATCAGGTCGGGGCCCATGATGCCGTCGGGGAACCCGGGGAAGTTCTCCACGTCGGTGGTGTTCATGAGCGCACCGCCCGCCGTCACGGAGCCCTCGAAGACCAGCGGCTTGAGTTCGGCGCGCGCGGAGTAGACGGCCGCGGTGTAGCCCGCAGGGCCCGACCCAATGATGATCACGTTACGAACGTCGCTCAACGCTCCCACGCCTTCCTCGTCTGCTGTTTGCTTCGGGCTCAACAGATCCTAGGCCGAGCTGATTCCCGGCCCTGCCCGCAAAACGAAAGAGCCCGCCGAAGCGGGCTCTGACGTGGGCTTTCGATTACCAGCGGCCCAGTGTGGGCTTACGCAGGTTCTTGCAGTTGAACGGGTCGACGATGTCGATGCGCAACTTCTTGGCGGCCTGGTCCTTCCAGGAGGCCACGATCAGCGCCTCCTGACCGTTGTACTGCCCCTGGTCGACCGCGAACGTCTTCAGCTTCGAACGGCCGGCCACCTTGTCGACGCACCTGTCGACCCTGGCGGTGTCCGTGGGGCCTTCGAGGGCCGGAGCGGCGCCGAAGTACCCGAGCAGCGGCTGGCGCAGCTCCCGGTCGCTGTAGTTGTAGTTGCTGTCGGTCAGCGCGTAGGCCCTGGCCCGCTGATGGGACGACCCCGACGGGGACGCCGGCTGCGCCGCCGTGGAGGAACCGGGCGAACCGCCCGGCCCGCTGCCGCCCGCCAGCAACCCGCCCGAGACCGCCAGCGTGCCGACCACCACCGCGGCCGCCGCCGAGGCCGCCACGGCGGGCATCGCCCACCGGCGCCGCCTGGACGACCTGGTCCTGGCCGGGACGATGGTGCCGTCGTCGGAGACCACCCCGAGACGTACCGGCTCGGGGATCTCCGCCGCCGGCTGCTCCCACGGGGAGTCCCGCATGAGCCTGTCCCAGTCAGGTGCTTCCACGAGGTCGACACCACCGCGGCGGGACTCCGCCTCGGCGGCCAGCGCCTTGTCGATGCGCAGTGCGACGCCCATCGGCATGGCCGGTGTGGGGGTCGCCGCGAGCACCTCGCGAACCGCCGCCAGGTCTGCCAGTAGCTCCCCACAGGGGTCGCAGACCGCGAGATGCTCGCGGACCCGGCGTGCCGTCGCGGCGTCCAAGAGATCCTCTGCCAGCTCGGCGAGGACCTCAAGATCGTAGTGCGTATCACCCGTCACGAAGTTCTGCTCCCTTCGCGGATGAGACGCGATTGAGGTTCGAACGGTTCCGCAGATGCGAAAGAATTGGGGCAAGTTTCGCGCGGCCCCGCGCGCACCTGCTCTTCACGGTGCCGCTCGGCACCTCAAGCACTTGAGCTGCGTCTTCGACTGAATAACCCATCATGTCCACGAGCACGAGGGCCGCCCGCTGGTCGGTGGGCAGCAGTTTCAGTGCGGCCGAAACCTCCATCGAGACCTCACGCTCGACGGTCTGGTCGGGGAGCGGGCTGTCCCGCTCGGCGGCCTCGATCAGCTCGTCGTCGGCGACCGGACGGACGGACTTGCGCCGCATCCTGTCGAGGCAGGCGTTGACGACGATGCGGTGGAGCCAGGTGGTGACGGCCGCCTCACCTCGGAACGAGGCGGCCTTGCGATATGCGGAGACGAACGCGTCCTGAACGGCGTCGGCCGCCTCGTCAGGGTCACCGAGAGTACGCAGCGCCACCGCCCACATGCGGTCACGGTGGCGTTTGACGATCTCGCTGAACGCGTGTGGATCCCCGTTGATGTGCGCGGTCAGCAGCTCGGCGTCTGTGACCGCCGGCCGCTCCGCAGATGAAGGTGTCTCGGGTGGGGAGTTCACAAGAGAGATTCCTGATTTATGCCGATCCGGGAGAATGCACCACTACCTCATAGATGGTGCCACGAAACTGGCCTGCATCCGCTGGAACGCGCGTAAACCAGATCAAAACGTACCGGCCGCTTGCCGGTTCCTCGGGAGTCAGGGTGGTTTTGCCCGAGGCGGCCTTCTGGGTCGCCACGGTCTTGAGCGAGTCGAGATCGGGGGAGTCACCGACCTTGAGGTCGACGCTCGACCCCTCGGCCTTGGCCAGCGTAGCCACCACGTCGCTGATCTGCATGGACTTGCCCATGTCGAGCAGCAGGCCGACGCCCTTCTTGAGGTTGCCCAGCTCGGCGTTGCCGTAGCTGGAGGTCGTCCAGGCCGTGCTGGGCTTGCCGTCGATGGCCAGCCCGGCGATGTCGGACTTCTCATCACCGTCGTCGCCGAGCGGGTCGAAACCCTTGGCCTTGGCGGGCTTGACCGCCTGGGCCGAGGCCGAGGCCGAGCTCTTGCCGGTGGTGGGGGTGGACGACGCCTCGGGCGTGGCCGGGCCGCCCAGGCTGCGGCCGATCGTCCAGGCGCCCACGCCCACGGCCGCGATGACCAGCAGCACCACCAGGGTCATCAGCACCCGGTTGAGCACGTTGCCGCCACCCTGGTTGGGCGGGCGGCGCGGCATGATCGGCTGGGGCGGCAAGGTGCGCTGCTGCCGGTGTGCGATGTCGAGGCCCTCGGTGTGCGAGGCGGAGGCCACCGCCGGCGTCGAGGGGTAGGAGATCGCGATCGGCATCGGCCTGGCCACGTCGGCCAGCGCCTCGGCGACCTCGGACGGGCTCGCCAGCGCGCCCTGGCCCTTGCGCGACTCGGGCAGGCAGGCGCGCACGGTGACCGTGTCGAGGTAGTTGGGCACCCCGGCGGTCACCTGGCGGGGCGAGCAGAAGTGGCCGTCGATCATCGGAGCGGCGGGCAGGCCGCCCTCCTCCTCGTCGCCGGGCCAGTGGCCGGTCAGGCCGGCGTACAGCAGCCTGCCGAGGCCCTCGGCGTCGTCGAGGGCAGGCTGGTCGGTGGTGAGGCCGGACAGCGCCGCGTCGACCGCCAGGCCCAGCACCTTGACCGTGTTGCCGGTCGTCCAGACCAGGTGGGCCGGGCGCAGGCACAGGTGGTAGAGCTTGGCCTCGTGGGCGTGCGCCAGCGCCTCGGCGGCCTCGGCCACCAGGCCGGCCGCGCGGTCGGGCTCCAGCGGGCCGCCCGACAGCAGGTCGGTCAGCGACTCGCCGGTGACCCACTCGCTGACGACGTAGGAGTGGTCGTCGTCCTCGGCGGCGTCGAACACCTGCGTCAGACGCGGGTCGGTGAGCCGGCTCGCGGCACGGGCGGCCGTGACGACCTCGTGCACGCGGGGGAAGTCGGGGCCGAACGTGTGCACCGCCACCGGGCGGGCGAGGATCTCGTCGATCGCCTTCCACAGGGTCGCGCCGTCGGACTCGCTGACGCGGTCCTCCAGCCGGAAGCGCTCGGCCAGTCGGGTGCCGGGTTCCACGGCCGACGTGCTCACAGGCTCTCTCCGCTAGGCCGTTCGGGCGTGCTCATGACTCGACTCACCTGCGTGGTGGTGTCCCACGTAGGCATGGTTTGCCGGGTGGATCCGCCCACGCCCCTCCTGCTTCCATTCGCGCGTGTCGGGCACCATGGTAGTGCCGAGTCGATTCCGCCCGTGTTCTTTGCCAACGGGAAACTCGTCAGCCGTCGTGGTCAAGACCGTCCATATTGCGGATTTCCCAATTACTACCGACCTACGCGCCTTGCGACCATACCAACGAGTGAGTTGACCTCCGCTATGCGCATCCTGTGGGCGACGGCGAGGTAGAGCAGCAGCCCCAGACCGCCGCCCACCGCCAGCACGATCAGCGAGTTGACGAAGCCCAGACCGCCGAACACCTGCGTCACCACCCAGACGGTGAGCAGCGCCAGCACGGCCGTGGGCAGGGCCGCCAGGTACATCCTCGTCAACGCCATGCCGACGGTCCAGCCGCCCAGGCCGTGCACGCGGCGGCTGGCCAGCATCCAGGCGATGACCGCCCCCAGTCCGTACGCGATGGCGTACGCGAGCGCCAGCCCCATCACGGCGTAGCGGGCGGGCAGCAGCACGAAGAAGATCACCATGAGCAGCGCGTTGACCGCGGTCGCCCCGGCGCCCACGAACACCGGCGTACGCGTGTCGCCGAAGCTGTAGAACACCCGCAGCAGGAGCTGGAACACCGCGAACGGCACCAGGGCCAGCCCATAGACCTGCAACACGTTCCCGATGTAGACGGCGTCGGCGATGCTGTTGGCGCCGTGGCCGTAGATCGGCACGGTGATCGCCGGCCCGAGCACCATCAGCAGCAACGAGACCGGCACCATGAGCGAGCAGATGAGCCGTACGCTCGACCCGAACTCGGTGCGCACGTCGTCGAGCCGCCCCTCGCCCACGGCCCGGCTCATGCGCGGCAACATGGCCGTGATCACCGACACGCCGATGATCCCGTACGGAAGCTGGAAGAGCTGGAACGCCAGCGTGTACGCGCTGATGCCGTGACCGGACACCGCGTTGCCCGCGGAGCTGGACAGGTTGGTCGTCAGCATGAACCCGAGCTGCGTGACCACCACGTAGCCGATGGTCCAGGCCCCGGCCCTGCCCATCTCGCCGAGCCGGGCGTTGCGCACGTCGAAGCGCGGCGTGAACGTGAACCCCACCCGCTTGAGCGCGACGATCAGCACCATCGCCTGGGCGACGATGCCCGCCGTGGTGCCGAGGCCGAGCAGCGCGAGGTCGCCGGTGGTGACCGCGTCGATGTCGGACCCGCTGCCGACGACGGCGTAGGCCAGGAAGACGCAGATGACGACCAGGTTGTTGAGCACCGGGGCCCACATGGGGGCGCCGTAGCGGTCGCGGGTGTTCAGGATGGCGCCCGCGACCGCGCCGACCCCGAAGAAGGCGAGCTGCGGCAGGATGAACCTGGCCAGCATGACCGCGGTGTCGAACTTGGGGGTGCCGTGGTCCCAGTCGGTGTAGAGGTCGATGAGCAGCGGCGCGCCCAGCACGGCGAGCGCGGCCACCACGACCAGCACGGCGGTGGCCAGCGTCAGCAGGCGCTGCTCGTAGGCACGGCCGCCGTCGGGGTCGTGCTGCTGCGCCCGGACGATCATCGGCACCACGACGCTGCTCAGCACGCCCAGCAGCAGCAGGTCGAGGATGCTGTACGGGATCGCGTAGGCCGCGTTGTAGGAGTCGCCCAGCGCCGCGGTGCCGATGGCGTAGGCCAGCACCATCGTGCGCGCGAACCCCGTGACCCGGGACACCATCGTGCCCGCCGCCATGATGGCGCTGGCCCGCATCATGCGGCTCATACGGTCTCACTCTCCCGGGATTTGCCCGCTCGCGCGAGCCGTCGCTCCGAGCGCCTGCGCAGGATCCGCGTCACGACGGCGGCGAGCATCACCGTCAGCGCCGCGCCCACGATGACCAGGGCGATGCCGGTGTAGCCGGTGGTGCGGATGGTCAGCCGCTGAGGTTTGCCGTAGGGCAGGTTGTCGATCGTGCGCAGTTGCACGGTGACGGTGGCGTCGCCGCTGGTGGTGGCGTTCATGCCCACCTGGAGCGTGCCGCTCTGGTTGCCGCCGATCACCAGGGGTTCGTCCGGGATGGGCTGGATCTGCAGCCGGGCCCGGTCGTTCGACTTGACGTCGATGTGCAGGGTGATGGGCTTGTCCAGCGAGTTCTTCACACTGATGGGCACCACGCCGTTGCTGCCCGCGAGCGTGCGCGGCGCGTCGGTGATCCGGATCTTGCCGATCCGCTCGTCGACGGCCGTGCTGACCAGCTTGGTGATCGCGCGGCCGGCGCGGGTGTTGTTGCGCCAGGCCGAGGAGGTGAGCCTGAGCACCGCGGCGTCGAAGCCCGAGGGGCCCTTGGGCGTCGTGACCGACGCGGTGAGCTGCGCCTGGGCGGCGACCTCCTTGACGGGGGCCAGGTACTTGGCGCTCAGCTCCTCCTTGCGGTCCTGCTCGGTGTACGTGAGCCCGGCACGCGGGACCGACGCCTTGCTCGGCCTGATCGAGTCGAGCTTGGTCAGCGACAACCACGGCAGCTTGTCCGCGGTCTTCAGCAGGCTGGTGACCAGCGTCGGGTTGGGGTCCCAGCGGCGCGACGGCGCGACGACCAGCGACCGCGGCGTGACCTGGCCGGGCTAGGCGGCGATCATCGCGGTCTCGGCGATGAAGCGCTGTGTGCTGAGCAGGACCGACGTGGGCGCGGTCGGCTCGAACAGCCGGCTCAGCTCGGCGTCGGCGACCAGAGCCTTGACCGGGCCGGCGACGGAGTCGAGCGTGACGGCCGCGTCGGGCGTGTGCGTGACGGGCGGCTGCGGCGGCAGGTTGGTGGAGTTGAGCAGGACGGTGGTGACCTTGCCCGGGTCGACCGAGAGCAGGTCGAGCGCGTCGGCGTCGAGCATGCCGGCGGGCGGCCAGTTGATCGAGGTCTGCGCGTTGCGGTTGAGCAGCGCCCGCGCGGTCTGGCCGCCCAGCTCGATCGCCCGGCCGGGCAGCGCGTCGAGCCCCTGGTGGGCCAGGGCCGTCACGTCGGGGTCGCCGTAGGGGGTGGCGACCACGGGGGAGGCGGCCAGCGCCGTGCTCATGGTGGACAGCCACTCGCCGGCGGTGTCGTTGGCCGGTTTGCCCTCGGTGCGGTCCTTGGTCTTGATCTGGTAGCCCTTGGTCATCGTCTTCAGGTCGTCGAGCAGCGACGGCTCGACGAACCAGGTGACGCTCTTCGGCGCCGCCAGCGCGATGCGGGCCAGGTCGGCCAGGCGGCCCTTGCCGCTGAGCGACTGGCTCAGCTTGTCGTCGACGAACGTGTCCCCGTCGGTGGCCCGGTGGGGCTGGTCGATGACGGGCAGGGCGACGGCGAGCCGGTTGCGCGGCAGCTTCGGCGTGGTGGGCGGGGCATAAGTGAGATACGTGCGCTGCGTCGTGATCGGCACGCCGTTCTGGGCGACGTCGACGGCGATCGGGTAGACGCCGAACGCGGTGTAGCCGAGCTGCACGGGGGTGGCGGTGAACGTCCAGGTCGCCTGCGCGCCCACGGCAAGGGCCGGGATGTCCATGGCCGAGCTCGGGGACACGTTGCCGGGCAGCGTGGCGGGGTTCTGGTCGCTCTGGTACGCGGCCATGGTGGCGCGGTCGAGGAAACGCTGCGGCGTGTAGCGCAGGCGTACGCGGAGGGGGCCCAGCGCGGCGGCGGTGTCGTTGCGGACCGTGCCGGTGAACGTGATCACGTCGGTCTGGCTCTTCGGGACGTCGGGCGTGATCGACGCGACGGAGACGGAGAGCGTCTCGCGGGCGACCTTCACCGTGGCAGCCGAGCTGGGCGCCGCCGCCACCAGGGGGGCGAGCGACGCGACGGACATCACGGCGAGCAGCGCGACCTTACGGATCACGCGGCTGCCCGGGCTCGAGTACGACGACGCACGCCCGCAATGGTACGGGTTCAGTGCCGCGCCGCGACCGCCCCATGTGTTCCCCTCGGTCTCGGCGCACGCAGGTCCACCGTCTTGCCGCGGAGAAGAGTGAGCAGGTCGAGCGCACGAAGGAAGAGCGCGGTGTGCCGTTCTCCGGTGGCGGTGAAGACGGGTGCGTCATCGGCCACGAGCCGGTCGTCGATGAGCACCGGCAGCGACTCGGGCAGCAGCAACGGGCAGACGAGCCCGTCGGTGTAGTCGGTGGCCGAGTTGACCAGGAAGGCCGGGGCGCGGCGCACCTGACGTACCCCGAGCAGGCCGCCGACGGCCCCCGGCTGCGGCGGGGTTGCCACGGTGGAGACGACGGCGACGACGACCTCGTCGCCGATCCTGGTGGCGACGTCGAACACGGTGACCACGACGCACCTGTCGGGTGTGGACGAGACCGTCTCCGGCAGTTCCTCCGCGCAAGTCATGGGGCGCGGAAGGCGTACGATCTCATGATGGACCTGGTGTGCGAGGAGCCAGCGGTGGATCGCGAGGGCGTCCTTCATGAAGTCCTCCTCCGTCTCGCCCTGTTCCATGGCCCCCGACGGTCCCCAGACCGACGGTAACCCGGACCTGATGTGGCTCGGGGGATATGTTCCGGAATCGAAGGACCGACAGGGTTTGTCCGACTCAACAATGACCGAAAGCCAGCAGCGGGCGATGAACGACCTGTTCCGCAAGATCGCACCGGTGGCCGACGACCTCGGCCGCCTGTTCGCCGACCACGGGCACGAGCTGGCGCTCGTCGGCGGCCCCGTGCGCGACATCCTGCTGGGCCGCGTCGGCAACGACCTCGACCTGACCACGGACGCCAACCCCCACAGGGTCCTCGACGTCGTCAGGGACTGGGCCGACTCCGTCTGGACGATCGGCATCGACTTCGGCACCGTCGGCCTGCGCAAGGGCAACTGGCTGATCGAGATCACGACGTACCGGAGCGAGTCCTACGACCCCAAGTCGCGCAAGCCCGAGGTCGCCTACGGCGAGACGCTGGAGGCCGACCTCGAGCGGCGCGACTTCGCGGTCAACGCGATGGCGGTGCGCCTGCCCGGCCACGAGTTCGTCGACCCCTACGGCGGCCTGACCGACCTGCGCGCCAAGCGGCTGCGCACGCCGGGCACACCTGAGAGCTCGTTCACCGACGACCCGCTGCGCATGCTCAGGGCCGCGAGGTTCGCCTCCCAGCTCGGCTTCAGCGTCGACCGGGCCGCCCTGGCGGCGATGACCGCGATGGCCGAGCGCATCGAGATCGTCTCGGCCGAGCGCATCCGCGACGAGCTCGACAAGCTCATCTGCGGCGCCTACCCGCGCGAGGGCCTGCGCCTGCTGGTGGAGACCGGCCTGGCCGCGCACGTGCTGCCCGAGCTGCCCAAGCTGCGCCTGGAGATCGACGAGCACCACCGCCACAAGGACGTCTACGAGCACAGCCTGACCGTCCTCGACCAGGCCATCGCGCAGGAGGAGGACGGCAAGCCCGACCGGATCCTGCGCTGGGCCGCGATCATGCACGACATCGGCAAGCCCAAGACCCGGCGTCACGAGACCGGCGGCCGGGTGTCGTTCCACCACCACGAGGTCGTCGGCGCGCAGATGACCAAGAAGCGCATGACCGAGCTGAAGTTCCCCAAGGACGTCGTGTCCGACGTCTCCCGCCTGGTCGAGCTCCACCTGCGCTTCCACGGCTACGGCACGGGCGAGTGGACCGACAGCGCCGTGCGCCGCTACGTGCGCGACGGCGGCCACCTGCTCGACCGGCTCCACAAGCTGACCAGGGCCGACTGCACCACCCGCAACAAGCGCAAGGCGGCGGCGCTGTCGCGCACCTACGACCAGCTCGAAGAGCGCATCTCCAGGCTCGCCGAGGAGGAGGAGCTGGCCAAGATGCGGCCCGAGCTCGACGGCAACGAGATCCAGTCCGTCCTCGGCGTCGGGCCGGGGCCCGTGGTGGGCCAGGCGTACAAGTTCCTGCTCGACCTCAGGCTGGACAAGGGCGTGCTCGGCAAGGAGGCGGCCACCGAGGCGCTGCTCGACTGGGCGAGGTCAAACGACGTGGGAGCGTGACGACGACGTCGTGACCATCCGGTAGACGAGCGCCGCGACGGGGTAGCCCACCGTGATGATCACGACGGCCAGGTACGACTTGCCGTTGGGCGGCAGGATCGCGGCCGAGAGCGCGGCGGCCAGCACGTACATGCCGTTGAAGAGCATGTCGTAGAGGGAGAAGGCACGGCCCAGATAGGCGTCCTCGACGTCGCGCTGGACGGTCGTGTCGGCACAGATCTTGACGCTCTGGCCGGCGACGCCCAGCACGAACCCGGCGATCGGCAGCCCCCACGTCTGGAACGGCAGGACGAGCGCGCCCGCCAGCACGCCGGCCGACGACAGCGCGATGACCACCCAGGTGCCGATCCCGAACCGCTCGGTCGCGTACGGGGTGATGATCACCGCGAGGAAGTAGCCGAAGCCGGACGTGGCCACCACCAGGCCGATGCCGCGCAGGGCGGCGTCGGGGTCGCCGTCGGTGAAGTAGTAGCGGTAGAGGATGATGCCGAGGGCGGTGGCCATGCCGTAGAGGAAACGGTGGGCGGCCATCGCGCCCATGGTGGCGGCGGCGTCGCGGCGGTGGGCCAGGTGCCTGGCGCCGTCGATCAGGCCCACGACCACGTTGCGCAGGGCATCGCGGGCCTGGGGGCGGTCGGGGTCGTAGGAGGGGCCGAGCAGGGCACGGTCCATGGTCCTGGCGACCAGGGCGCTCGTCCCGAACATCACGCCCGAGACGACCAGCAGCAGCCCGATGCCCTGGTCGGTGTCGCCGAAGACCTCGCGCAGCAGGAACCCGGCGCCCACGCCGACGAACGTGGCCACGGTGCCGCAGGTCGGCGTCACCGCGTTGGCCGCCATCAGCCGGTCGGCCGGGACGACGTGCGGCAGCGAGGCGCCGAGCGCGGCCAGGAAGAACCGGTTGACCCCCAGCACGCCGAGCGCGGCGGCGTAGAAGACGGGGTCGGGCACGTCGGAGGCGACCAGCGCGGCGGCGACCAGCAACAGCCCTCCGCGTACGAAGGGCGCGACCACGAGGATCTGCCGGCGCGACCACCGGTCGATGAACACCCCGACGAACGGCCCGAGCACGCTGTACGGCAGGAACAGCACGGCCAGCCCGGCGGCCACGGCCAGGGCCGTCGTCTGCTTCTCCGGGCTGAAGAAGGCGAAGTTCGTGACGCCGAACTGGAAGATCCCGTCGGAGAACTGGGAGACCAGCCGCGTGCGGAACAGCCGTCGGAAGTCGCGGCCTTGGAGGACGACGCGGAGATCGGCGACGAATGACACCCCGTCAGCCTAGCCGGGTGCCGTCCGCGTAGGATGCGCCCGAGTCCGGCGCGGCAGGTGTCCCATGGGTTACGCAGGTGTGCGGGGATCTCGTACGCTTCGAAGCGTGACGACTGAGGAACACGTTGTGCTGGTCGACCGCGAGGGCCACGCGCTCGGCACCGCGCCCAAGCGGTCGGTGCACGGCCGGGAGACCCCGCTCCACCTTGCCTTCTCCAGCTATGTCTTCGATCCGGAAGGCCGCGTGCTGCTCACCAGGCGGGCCGACCACAAGATCACCTGGCCTGGCGTCTGGACCAACAGCTGCTGCGGCCACCCGCTGCCCGGCGAGCCGCTCGACCGGGCGGTCATCCGCAGGCTCTCCTACGAACTCGGCCTCGACGCCGGCCGCGCAGACCTCATGCTGCCCGGTTTCTCCTACCGCGCCGTGATGGGCAACGGCATCGTCGAGCACGAGTTGTGCCCGGTCTATCGCGTCACGGTCGACACCCCGGCGGCGCCCAACCCCGAAGAGGTGGGGGAGGTGCACTGGATGCCGTGGAAGGAGTTCGCCGACGGCGTGCAGAGCGGCCTGCTGGCGATCTCACCGTGGTGCAGGGAGCAGGTCCCGCTGCTCGTCGAGCTGGGCTCCGACCCGATGGCCTGGCAGCCGGCCCCGGACGACCAACTGCCCCCCGCCGCGCGCGGCTGAGCCGCCGGGGCGAGGGGCCGACGGCTAGCGCTCGACCTCGCCCCTGATGAACTTCTCGACGTACTCGCGGGCCTCGTCGTCGGAGTACTGCTCCGGCGGCGACTTCATGAAGTACGACGACGCCGACAGGATCGGGCCGCCGACACCCCGGTCGAGGGCGATCTTGGCGGCGCGTACGGCGTCGATGATGATGCCGGCCGAGTTGGGGGAGTCCCAGACCTCCAGCTTGTACTCCAGGTTCAGCGGCGTGTCGCCGAACGAGCGGCCCTCAAGGCGCACGTACGCCCACTTGCGGTCGTCGAGCCACGGCACGTGGTCCGACGGGCCGATGTGCACGTCGGCCTTGCCCATCTCGTGGGGGATCTGCGAGGTGACCGACTGCGTCTTGGAGATCTTCTTCGACTGGAGCCGCTTGCGCTCCAGCATGTTCATGAAGTCCATGTTGCCGCCGAAGTTGAGCTGGTACGTGCGCAGCAGCTCGACGCCGCGGTCCTCGAACAGCTTGGCCAGCACGCGGTGCGTGATCGTGGCGCCGACCTGCGACTTGATGTCGTCGCCGACGATCGGGACCCCGGCCTCGGTGAACTTCTCCGCCCACTCGGGGTCGGAGGCGATGAAGACCGGCAGCGCGTTGACGAACGCCACCTTGGCGTCGATGGCGCACTGCGCGTAGAAGCGGTCTGCCTCCTCGGAGCCCACCGGCAGGTAGGAGACCAGGACGTCGACCCGGTTCTCGCGGAGCACCTGGACCACGTCGACGGGGGCCTCGTCGGACTCCTCGATGATCTCGCTGTAGAACTCGCCCAGACCGTCGAAGGTGTGACCGCGCATCACGGTCACGCCCGTCGGAGGCACATCGGTGATCTTGATGGTGTTGTTCTCGCTGGCGACGATCGCCTCGGACAGGTCGCGGCCGACCTTCTTGGCGTCCACGTCGAAGGCGGCCACGAATTCGACGTCGCCTACGTGGTAGTCACCGAACTTCACGTGCATCAGGCCCGGCACTCGTGCGGCCGGGTCCGCGTCCTTGTAGAAGTGCACACCCTGGACCAGCGAAGACGCGCAGTTGCCGACACCGACAATGGCCACGCGAACCGAACCCATCGCACTCGCTCCCTTACTCATCAGTTGACGTGGTATCTCTCTCGGGCCCTTCCGAGGCCCGCCGTTCCGTGGCGATCAGCTCGTTCAGCCAACGCACCTCGCGTTCGACCGACTCAAGCCCATGGCGCTGCAGCTCCAGCGTGTAGCTGTCGAGCCTTTCCCTGGTACGGGCCAGCGCCGTGCGCACGCTGTCGAGGCGCTCCTCCAGGCGGCTGCGGCGGCCTTCGAGGATGCGCAGGCGCACCTCGGCCTCCGTGTGCCTGAAGAAGGCGAAGTGCACACCGAAACTCTCGTCCTCCCAAGCTGACGGGCCGGCCTGGGTCAGCAGCTCCTGGAGCCGCTCCTTGCCCTCGGCGGTCAGCTTGTAGACGATTTTCGACCGGCCGCCGACCATCGTGGCGGGAGCGGGCTGCTCCTCCACGATGAGCCCTTGGGCCAGAAGTGATCGCAGACAGGGGTACAGCGATCCATAGGAGAACGCACGGAACATGCCCAACAGGGCGTTGAGCCGTTTGCGCAGCTCATAGCCGTGTAGCGGCTGCTCGTGCAGCGACCCGAGCACGGCCAGTTCCAGAACTCTGCCCTGTCCGCTGGCCACTGGAACCGCCTCCTCTCGCGTCGATGTATCGAGTCGATACATCCTGAGGATACGTCGATTCGCTATATGGCCGCAATCAAAGGATTTGCCAAGCCGTTGGGATGAATCGGTAAAACGCCGTAGTCTGGCGCTCATGTGGTCACAGCGGAGGGTGGTGGACTACGGCCTCGCCAAGCGGTCAGCGGTCCGTTCCCTGAAGGCGGGCCGTGCTTCGCGCGGTGACCTCTGTGACGCACAGCCGTACCTCCTTCGGGCCGCCCGCGTGTTCGGCGAATCGACCGAACGTCTCTGCCCGGTGTGCGAGAAGGAGAACGTCACCAACGTGACCTATGTCTACGGCGATTCGCTCGGGCGGCATGCCGGTCAGGCAAAGGTCACGTCAGAGCTTGTCGAAATGGCCCATGATTACGATGAGTTCCGGGTGTACGTCGTCGAGGTCTGCCAAGGTTGTTCCTGGAACCACCTGACGGTCTCGTTCGTCCTCGGCAACGGACCGCCAGACCTCGTCGGCCAACCGTGAACACCGAGGGCGGCGAGTCACCTCACGCCCATACGCCGTTTTGATCCGACGACGATGCGAGGACGTGTGAGTAACAGCATGAATGAGGGGACGGCCCGCCCGGGAAGGCGCCGTCGCTCCAACTCATCCCGTTCTGTGCCCCCAGGTTCTCCTCCGCAAACCGGCGACTCCGACTGGGGTGCGTCGCAGTCGGCGCGTCGTCCTGAAGCCGCCTACGAGCAGACCGGCGCGATGAACGCGCAGCCGTACAACGATCCCGCCTCCGGGCCGCAGCCCCAGAGGGCGCCGCAGGGGCGCGAGGAACTGCCGCCGCGCACCCGCTCGCGGGCGCGGCAGGATCGGCAGGACACCCGCTCGGTGAGCAACCAGGAGACGGTGATCAGCGACGCGCCGCCCAGGCGCTCGCGCCGGGCGAGCGGTCAGGGCGGTCCGCCCGGCCCGCCCAATCCGCCCGGTCCGCCGGAGGAGCCGGCCAAGGGCGGGCGCAGCGGCTGGCGCCGGTTCGTGCCGAGCTGGAAGATCGTCGTGGCCAGCGTGGTCGTGCTGGGGGCGGGCATCTTCGGCATGATCATGGTCGCGTACTCCCTCACGCCGGTGCCCGAGGGCACGCAGGCGTCGGCGGTGGCGCAGCAGAGCACGCTCTACTACCGCGACGGCAAGACCGTCATCGCCAAGCTCGGCGTGCCCCGGCAGACGGTCGGCATCGAGAAGATGGCCGACACCGTCAAGGACGCCACGGTCGCCATCGAGAACAAGACCTTCTACGAGGACTCCGGCGTCTCCATCTCCGGCATGGCCCGCTCGGTGTGGATGACCGCGACCGGCCAGCAGCTCCAGGGCGCCTCGACCATCACCCAGCAGATGGCCCGCGGCTACTACGACGGCCTCAGCCAGGAGGTCTCCGTCAAGCGCAAGCTCAAGGAGATCTTCGTCGCGGTCAAGCTCAACCAGACGCTGGGCAAGGAAGAGATCCTCGCCAGATACCTCAACACCGTGAACTTCGGCCTCGCCTACGGTGTCGAGGCCGCCTCACAGGCGTACTTCGGCAAGAACGTCCGCGCCAAGGACCTGACCCCCGAGCAGGGCGCCTATCTGGCCGCCCGCATCCAGCGCCCGAGCTGGGGTCCAGACGACCCCGGCCTGCGCCAACGGTGGACCACGACCATCCAGTACATGGCCGAGCAGTGGCCCCAGAAGTACGGCGACCTGCCGGCGAAGGCGAAGTTCCCGAAGATTCGCAAGGCCGACACCAAGGACGAGTACGCCGGCCTGCGCGGATACATGATCACGCAGGTGCTGGAGGAGCTGAAGCAGCGCAAGCTCACCCCTGACATGGTCAGGAGCGGCGGCTACCAGATCACCTCCACCTTCGACGAGAAGCTGATGAAGGCCGCCAAGACGGCGGTCGAGACCACGATGGCGAGCATGTCCAAGGAGTTCCACGCCGGGCTCGCCGCCGTCGACCCGAAGAACGGCCGCGTCCTGGCCTTCTACGGCGGCTCCGACTTCATCACCGACCCCTTCAACGAGCCCTTCGACGCGCGCAAGCAGGCCGCGTCGGCGTTCAAGCCGTACGTGCTGGCGGCATGGTTGCAGGCCGGCTACTCGCTCAAGAGCTACGTGCCGGGCAACGAGACCGTGCCGAAGGTCATCCCCGGCCAGCAGACCGGCGGTTTCCGCAACAGCCACAACGTCGGCCAGTCCGTCGACGTGATCAAGGCCACGGCCCAGTCGGTCAACACCGCGTACGTGTCGATGGCGTTCAAGCTGCCCAACCAGCTCGACGACGTGAAGGACCTCGTGGAGTCCGCCGGGTTCGACCAGGGCCGCATGGAGAAGGACGTCAAGGACCACCACTTCCAGTTCGCCATCGGCAGCGCCCTGGTGAAGCCGGTCGAGCAGGCCGCCGGGTACTCGATCTTCGCCAACGGCGGCAAGTACACCAAGTACCACGTGGTGCAGGACGTCAAGCTCAACAAGCAGGTCGTCTACCCCGAGCAGCGCACCGCGACCAGGGTCATCGACGCCGAGGTGGCCGCCGACGCGACGGTCGCCATGCAGGAGGTGCTGAGGAGCGGCACCGCGCACGGCCAGGGGCTCGGCAACCGGCCCGCGGCCGGCAAGACCGGCACCAACAACAACGAGAAGGAAGCCTGGTTCGTCGGCTACACGCCGCAGATCTCGACGGCGGTCGGGTTCTACCGTGAGCAGTGCGTGACGAAGAAGGGCAAGATCGTCCAGCCGGAGCACTCCAACTGCCCGCAGACCCCCCGCGGCAAGCCGAACAAGAAGTACGGCCCGAACAACCCGTACACCACGGCCAAGGAGGTCTCGCTCGGCTTCGAGGGCGCCGGCCCGCCCACCGCGACCTGGCGGCGGTTCATGCTCGCCGCGCACGAGGGCAGGCCGGTCGAGCAGTTCCCGCAGAAGGCCGACATCGGTCTGCCGGAGAACATCGTGCCGCGCCCGGTGCCGACGCCGACTCCGACCGCCACGAACCCGTTCGACGACGGGGACAACCCGTTCGACGACGGCAACCAGCAGGACTGCCTCGTCGCGCCGTGCAACGGCGACAACGGCGACGTGTCCGACGACTCGCAGGACACCGGGATCCCCGAGGCCGACGATCACGGCATCCTGAGCGGCGGCGGGGGCGGCAGGGTGCCCGACTCCCGCCCGTCGGGCTCCTGGCCGATGAACGCCCGGCACGAGGAGTGGTGACGACCACCGAGGTACGCGCCCCTTTGGTGGCGCGTACCGTGCCGTACCTGCCTCTGGGGCTGATCGCGGCCCTGGGGGCCACCCTGGCCTACCTGGTGCGCCTGCCCTGCCGGACCGGCGGATGGAACGACCAGGTCCAGACGTACACGAACTTCTGTTACACCGACATCTTCCCGCTGTACTTCGACCGGCAGCTCGCGACCCAGAACCCGTACTTCGCCGACGTGCCCTTCGACAAGCAGGTCGAATACCCGGTGGTGCTCGGCGAGGTCATGCAGGTCATCGCCTGGATCGCGCGGAAGCTGGAGTTCGACCAGGTCGCCCAGGCCGTCAGGTTCTACGACATCACGGTCGTCCTGCTCGGCATCTGCCTCGTGGCCGGCGTCCTGCTGATGGCGGCGGTGGCCGGGCCCACCCGGCGGTGGGACGCCCTCTGGTACGCGATCTCGCCCGCGGTGATCCTGGCCGCGTACATCAACTGGGACCTGGTCGCCGGCGCGCTGTCGATGGGCATGCTGCTGGCCTGGGCACGCAGGCGGCAGGTGCTCGCGGGCGTGTTGCTGGGGCTGGCGATCGCGACCAAGTTCTACCCGCTGATGTTCCTCGGCGCGCTGTTCCTGCTCACGCTGCGGACCGCGCGCTGGCGGCCGTTCCTGGTGTCGGCGGCGTCGGCCGCCGGCGCCTGGCTCGTGGTGAACGTGCCCTTCATGATCTTCGCCTGGGACGGCTGGCGCCGTTTCTACGTCTTCTCCCAGGAACGCGGGATCGACTGGGGATCGCCGTGGTTGTTCTTCCAGCGCAAGGGCTGGGGCATCCTGGGCGAGGGCGACGTCAGCACGATGGGCATGGTGGCGCTGGCCGCCCTGTGCCTGGGCATCGCCGTGCTCGCGCTCACCGCGCCGCGTCGGCCAAGGCTGGCGCAGATCTGCTTCCTCGCGCTGGCCGCGTTCATGATGACGAACAAGGTGTGGTCGCCGCAGTTCTTGTTGTGGCTGGTGCCGTTCGCGGTGCTGGCCAGGCCCAGGTGGAAGCCGCTGGTGTTGTGGCAGCTCGCCGAGGTCTGGTACTTCGTGGCGATCTGGCTCTACCTGCTCTCCCAGCCGCCCCTCAGCAGGAACGACCTGGGCATCGAGGACGACACGTACTTCACCGCGGTCTGGGGGCGGGTGATCACCATTGCGATCATGATGGCGTTCGTCGTCCGTGACATCCTGCGTCCGGAACGGGACGTCGTACGCCAGGACGGCGTCGACGACCAGGCTGGCGGGGTGTTCGACGACGCTCCCGACCGATTCGTCCTGACGACGCGATGATCACCCGCTCGGCCGCCCGGGACGCGCTGTTGTTGTGGCTCGGCTCGCGGGCCGGGCTCCTGGTGTCGACGCTGCTCGGCGTGTCCTTCGCCGAGTACGCCGGCAAATGGCGTCAATGGGACGCCGGCCTGTTCATCACGATCGCCCAGTACGGCTACGACGGCGAACCGGGCAAGCCGCACGACGACGGCCTGCCCGCGTTCTTCCCCGGGCTGCCGGTCGCCCTGCGGGCTGTGCATCTCGTGGTGCCCGACTGGGCGGCGAGCGGGCTGCTGGTCTCGCTGGTCGCCGGGGCGGTGGCCATGGTCGCGCTGGCCATGCTGGCCGAGTTCGAGGGCGCGACCGGCTGGATGGCGGTGCTGGCGCTGCTGCTGTTCCCGATGGCGGTGTTCCTGGCCGCGGGGTACAGCGAGCCGTTGTTCCTGGCCTTCGCGATCCCCGCGTGGCTGGCCGCCCGGCTGGGACGCTGGCCGGAGGCGGTGTTGCTGGCGGCGGGGGCGTCGTGCGTGCGGATCACCGGGCTGTTCCTGGCGGTCGCGCTGGTGGTGGAGTTCGTCAGGCGCAAGGAGTCGTGGCGGCGGGCCGGATGGCTGGTGGTGTCGTTCCTTCCGCTGGTGGCGTACTCGTTCTACCACTACCGCAGGTCGGGCGACTGGCTGGCGTGGAAGCACGCGCAGGAGGCCGGCTGGGGACGCGACTTCGCCTGGCCGTGGGAGGCGTGGCGGACGACCTGGCAGTCGGCCATGGGCGGCGACGACTTCGCGGTGGCCTTCCGGATGGAGATCGCCGCCGCCGTGCTGGCGGTGGGCGTGCTGGTGTGGCTGCTGGCGCTGCGCAGGTGGGGCGAGGCCGTCTACTGCGGATTGCAGGCCGCGGCGCTGATGACGTCGGCGTACTACCTGTCGATCCCGCGTTCGTTGCTGCTGTGGTTCCCGCTGTGGGTCCTGGTCGCGAAGGTGGCGACCAGGAAACCGTGGGTGCTTGTCCTCTATGCGATGGTCTGCGGGCCGCTCATGTATCTGAACGCGGCCCGCTTCCTCACGGGCGCCTGGGCGGGCTGATCTCTCTACCCGTTTCTTCGCCTCGGTAATCCAGGGAAGTTATCCACAGGCTGTGTGTTTTCCCTTGTGGGCTCTCGCGTTCAGAGGTTCTTACGCAGGAAGGCGATGTCGTCGGCCTGGCCCTCGCCCGGCGTCTCCACCACGACCGGGGCGCCCGCCGCGCGGCAGATCGCCAGGATCAGCTCGGGGTCGATCTTCCCCTGGCCCAGGTTGGCGTGCCGGTCGGCGCCGGAGTCGAAGTCGTCGCGCGAGTCGTTGCAGTGGACGAGGTCGATGCGGCCGGTGATGGCCTTGACCCGGTCGACCAGGTCGACCAGCTCCTCGCCGCCCGCGTGCGCGTGACAGGTGTCGAGGCAGAAGCCCACGTCGAAGCCGTCGAGCGCGTCCCACAGACGGGCGATGCGCTCCAGCTTGCGGGCCATCGCGTTGCCGCCGCCCGCGGTGTTCTCGATGAGCACGGGGATCGGGCACTCCATGCGCTCGAACACCTTGCGCCAGTTGTCGAAGCCCACCTGCGGGTCGTCGCTCTTGTTGACGTGGCCGCCGTGCACGACCAGGCCCTTCGCGCCGAGCCCCGCCGCCGCCTTCAGGTGCTGTTCGAGCAGCTTGCGGCTGGGGATCCTGATGCGGTTGTTCGTCGTGGCGACGTTGATCAGGTAGGGGGCGTGGATGTAGATGTCGACGCCCTCGACCGGCTTGGCCGGCAACACCGGCTTGTCATAGCCCTGGGGGTCGCCGAGGAAGAACTGCACGACCTCCGCCCCGACCCGCCCGGCGTGAGCGGCGGGATCGTCCTGGTCGACGTGGGCTCCGATACGCAGCATGTCAAGGAGCTTATCCGTTTGCCGGTACCGCACCGGGGAAGTCGCCGAGCACCCCCTACCTCGAGGAGAACGCATATGACACGCTGGCGGCTGCGGGCGCTGATCTTATTCGTCTACGTGATCATCGGGATCTACGTCGCCTGGATCCACGACTACATCACCCCGGGTCTCCTCCGGGACGTCGCCGAGGCCCTGCTCGCGGTGTTCCTCTGGTTCCTGGTCCTGCTCGGGATCGACCTGCACATCGGCAGGTGAGCCCATATAGCCGACGGCCCCGGCGTTCACCGGGGCCGTTCGCCGCAGGCGGGACAGGTCACGGGTAGGGCAGGAAGCCGCCGTGGGCGATGCCGAGCACGGCCCCCACGAACGAGGCCACGAGACCGACGATGTTGACCGAACGCTGAGGCGTGGTCACCGAGATGTACTGCGAGAAGAGGCCGACCCCGAACCCGAGCGTGCCGAGCCAGGACGAGATCATGTGGGCGGCGGGGAAGAACGTGGCGACGAATGCCACGAGACCGCACGCCAGTGTCGCGACCGCCAGGCCGTTCTCCACCGGGTGAGAGCGCCCGTCGGTGTTGAGCGTGAGCCTGAACCGCTCCCTTTCGGAGGGATGAAGCACATGTGGCACAGCCACCACCCCCTTGGTTTCCTACATGCCTTCCCACCTACTCGCGGCTGGTAACCTGGGCAGCGCTGCGTTGTGATGGGTGACCCATCGCCCCGGGGCGCCGAAATGGGGCGCCGCGGCCCAAACGTCAGCGTCCTCCTGTCACGGCAGAGTGTCGTGACCGCAAGAGTCCAGAGGAGGTTGGAGTCCCGCATGCGTCGTTACGAAGTAATGGTCATTCTGGACCCTTCGCTCGATGAGCGCACTGTCGCGCCGTCCCTCGACCAGTTCCTCACCGTGGTCCGCAACGACGGCGGCACCGTGGAGAAGGTCGACGTCTGGGGCCGTCGCCGCCTTGCCTACGACATCGACAAGAAGTCGGAAGGCATCTACGCCGTCATCGACCTGTCCGCGGAGCCCGCGACGGTCAAGGAGCTCGACCGGCAGATGAACCTCAACGAGGGCATCCTGCGTACCAAGGTCCTGCGCCCGGACGTGCACTAACAACAGGAAAGCCGCGAAGCGGACCGCCGCCGTGGTCCTCATCGGAGGACGACGGCGGAGTGACGGGCCGACGAGCGGGTTTGTTGTTGACCACCGGCTTTTTGTCGGAGAACACCCGTACTCTGAGCCGTATCCCAGCGAAGGCGTGCAGGAAGGCGAGCGCTAGCCATGGCAGCAGGCGACACCGTAATCACCATCGTCGGCAATCTTGTCGACGACCCGGAGCTGCGCTTCACCCCGACGGGTCAAGCGGTGGCTCGATTCCGCATCGCGTCCACTCCGCGGTTCATGGATCGTCAGACCAACGAGTGGAAGGATGGCGAGAGCCTCTTCCTGACCTGCAACGTGTGGCGGCAGGCGGCCGAGAACGCCGCCGAGAGCCTCCAGCGTGGCATGCGGGTCATCGTGCAGGGGCGGCTCAAGCAAAGGTCTTACGAGACCAAGGAAGGCGAGAAGCGCACGGTCTATGAGGTCGAGGTCGACGAGGTCGGCCCGTCCCTGCGCAACGCCACCGCCAAGGTCAACCGCACCTCCCGCCAGGGCGGGGGCGGCGGTGGCGGCTTCGTCGGCGGCCCCGCCGACGACCCGTGGGCCTCTGCCACGCCCGCCCCGTCCCAGGGCGGTGGCGGCGGCGGTGGTTTCGGCGGCGGTGGCGGCGGAAACCAGGGCGGCGGCTTCGGCGGCAACGACTTCAGCGACGAACCGCCTTTCTAACACCTGTCCACAAGCCCGAGTCCATTCCCGCCCGAAAGGCGGGGCTCTGAGAGGAGCACCACGATGGCTAAGCCGGCACTGCGCAAGCCCAAGAAGAAGGTTTGCCTGTTCTGCCACGACAAGATCTCATACGTCGACTACAAGGACACGGCGCTGCTGCGGAAGTTCATCTCCGACCGCGGCAAGATCCGTGCGCGCCGGGTGACGGGCAACTGCACCCAGCACCAGCGCGACGTGGCGACCGCGATCAAGAACGCCCGTGAGGTGGCTCTGCTGCCTTACACGAGCACCGCGCGCTAAGGAGGTCTGTCGACATGAAGCTCATCCTCACCAACGAGGTCTCCGGCCTCGGCGCCCCTGGCGACGTCGTCGAGGTCAAGGACGGCTACGGCCGTAACTACCTCATCCCGCGCGGCTACGCCATGCGCTGGACGCGTGGCGCCGAGCGCCAGATCGAGACCATCAAGAAGGCTCGCGACGCTCGCGAGATCCGCGACATCGGCACCGCCAAGGAGGTCGCCGCCGCGCTCGGCGCCCTGCGCGTGCGGCTGACCACGCGCGCGGGCGACTCGGGCCGGCTGTTCGGCTCGATCACCACGGGCGACATCGCCGACGCCGTCAAGGCCGCCGGTGGTCCGGTCCTCGACCGCCGTCGCATCGAGATCCGCAACCCGATCAAGAGCGTCGGGTCGCACAAGATCACCGTCAAGCTCCACCCCGAGGTGTCGGCGTCCGTCGACGTCGACGTCGTGGCCAGCTGACAACGGCTGATCAGGCCCCTCTCCTCGCGGAGAGGGGCTTTTTCGTGTTCGAGGGCCGGTCGGGTGGCACGCTCGCCGGCCCTTCTGCGGCGGGACGCCGGCACGCCGGCCCGGGTGTAGCCGACGGCCGTGGTGACCTGCGCACTTATTTCCTATTCGGGCCGCGTAGAATGCCTGCGTTCTTGTGTGTGCGTTCCCCCTGGAGGCTTTGCCATGGCCCGTTCCTCGATGCTGCTCGCGATCGGTGTGCTCGCGGTAGGGGCCGTCGCATGTGCCCCGGCGGACCAGCCGGCGAGCCCGGCCACGGCGACCGGCTCGTCCACCGCCGCAGCCTGCGCCAAGGAGCAGCTCAAGCTCGTCAACGCGGGCAAGCTGACCGTCGGCACCGACAAGCCGGCCTACGAGCCGTGGTTCAAGGACGACGACCCGAACAACGGCCAGGGGTTCGAGAGCGCGGTGGCGTTCGCGGTGGCCGGCGAGCTCGGGTTCGACCGGACCGAGGTGCAGTGGAACACGGTCAAGTTCGATTCGGCGTTCGCGCCGGGGGCCAAGCAGTTCGACTTCGACGTCAACCAGGTCTCGATCAACCCCGACCGCGCCAAGGCCGTCGACTTCAGCAAGGGCTACTACACGGTCAAGCAGGCCGTCGTGGCGATCAAGGGCAGTAAGTTCGCCGAGGCGAAGAGTGTGGCCGAGCTCAAGGACGCCAAGTTCGGCGTCCAGGTCGGCACGACGTCGCTGGCCGGCGTCAAGGAGGTCGTCAAGCCGACCGCCGAGCCCAACGTCTACAACGACCAGGTCGACGCCGTGAACGCGCTGAAGAACAAGCAGGTGGACGCCATCGTCGTCGACCTGCCCACCGCGTTCTACGTCACGGCCGCCCAGGTGGAGAACTCCAAGATCGTCGGCCAGTTCAGCTCGACCGGCGGCACGCCGGAGGAGTTCGGGCTGGTCATGGAGAAGGGCAGCGCGCTCAAGCCCTGCGTCGACAAGGCCGTCGACTCCCTGAAGTCGAAGGGTGAGCTGGCGAAGATCGAGCAGGAGTGGCTGGGTTCGGCGGCGGGCGCGCCCGAGCTGTCGTGAGCCCGACCAGTAAGCCCGTGAGCGAGCACGTCCCCTCGCAGCGGCAGCTTGAGCGCGAGCGGGTCCGCAGGTCGCGGGCGCGCCGCTCGGCCTCGATCGCGACGGCCTCGACGATCGTGTTCGTCGTCCTGGTCGTCGTCCTGGCCACGAACTCGCCCGGCTGGCCCCGGGTGCGGGAGTCGTTCTTCTCGCCCGAGTGGTTCGTCAAGGCGCTGCCCGAGGTGCTGGACGGGTTCCTGCTCAACATCAAGATGTTCCTGATCGCCGAGCCGCTGATCCTGATCGTCGGGCTGCTGGTGGCGCTGGCCAGGGGCATCACCGCGCCCGCGTTCTTCCCGATCAGGGCCCTGGCCACGCTCTACACCGACGTCTTCCGCGGTGTGCCGACGATCCTGGTCATCTACCTCGTCGGGTTCGGGCTGCCCGCACTGCGGTTGCAGGGCATCCCGACGGACCTGGCGACGCTGGGCGTGATCTCGCTGACGCTGTCGTACGGCGCGTACGTGGCCGAGGTGTTCCGCTCCGGCATCGAGTCGGTGCACCCCAGCCAGGTCGCCGCCGCCCGCTCGCTGGGCCTGAGCCACGTCAAGACCATGCGGTTCGTCGTGCTCCCGCAGGCCACCCGCCGGGTCGTGCCGCCGCTGCTCAACGACTTCGTCTCGCTGCAGAAGGACACCGCGCTGGTAGCGACCATCGGGCCGCTGGAGGCGCTCAGGCAGGCCCAGATCATCGTCCAGAGCAAGTTCAACTACACCCCCTACCTGGTCGCCTCGCTGCTGTTCATCCTGCTCACGATCCCGATAGCCAGGTTCACCGACCATCTGGCCGCCCGTACGCGCAGGAGGCGTGGCGCATGAGCCTGCTGACCATCGAAGGGGTGTGGAAGAACTTCCACGGCCACAGCGTGTTGCGCGGGATCGACCTTGAGGTGCAGCCGCACGAGGTGGTCAGCCTGATCGGCCCGTCCGGATCGGGCAAGTCCACGCTCCTGCGCTGCGTGAACCTGCTGGAGACCGTGGACGACGGCTCGATCCACCTCGACGGCCAGGAGATCACCGACCCCCGCGTGGACGCGGACGACGTACGCAAGCGGCTCGGCATCGTGTTCCAGGCGTTCAACCTGTTCCCGCACATGACCGTGCTCGACAACGTCACGCTCGCGCCCCGTCAGGTGCTCAAGACGCCCAGGGCACAGGCCGAGGAGGAGGCACGCGAGCTGCTGGCCAGGTTCGGGCTGGCGGCCAAGGCCGGCGCGTACCCCGACCAGCTCTCGGGCGGTCAGCAGCAGCGGGTCGCGGTCATCCGGGCGCTGGCCATGCAGCCGAGGCTGATGTTGCTCGACGAGGTCACCTCGGCGCTCGACCCCGAACTGGTGCTGGACGTGCTGGGGATCATCAGGGAGCTCAAGGAGTCGGGCATGACGATGATCCTGACCACCCACGAGATGAGCTTCTGCCGCGACATCTCCGACACCGTGTGCTTCCTCGACGGCGGGGTGCTGGTGGAGAAGGGCTCGCCCGAGAAGATCTTCGCCTCGCCGGAGCAGCCGCGCACCAGGGAGTTCCTGCGCAGCGTGCTCGATTCCGGGCGGCTCTAGCGGCGGTGGCGGCCCCGGCCGGGTTCGGCCGGGGTGTCCCGCGGGGCGGCGAGCAGGCTGTGGCGGCGGCCGTACAGGAGATAGACCAGGACGCCGAAGGCCATCCACAGGATGAACCACGCCCAGGTGAGCACGCGCAGGTTGAGCATCAGCCAGAGCGTGGCGACCAGCGAGAGCGCCGGGAGCAGCGGCGAGAGCGGCACGCGGAAGCCGCGCTCCAGATGCGGCATGCGGCGGCGCATCACGATCACCCCGGCCGCCACGAACAGGAACGCGAACAGCGTGCCGAGCACCACCAGCTCCTGCATGGTGAGCACCGGCACGAACTCGGCCAGCACGATCGCGATGAACCCGATCACCAGCGTCACCCGCGACGGCGTGTGGTACCTGCGGCTGACCGCGGCCAGCCCGCGCGGGATCAGCCCGTCGCGGGCCATCGAGAACAGCACCCGCGTCTGTCCCACGATCAGTACGAGGATCACGGTGGTCAGCCCGAGCACCGCTCCCGCGTCGATGACGTGCACCATCCAGTCGACGCCCACGGCACGGAACGCGCTGGACAGCGGCGCGTCCCCGGTGATCTTCGTGTACGAGACCATGCCCACCATGACCAGCGCGACCGCGAGGTAGATGACCGTGGTGATCACCAGGCTGCGGATCATGCCCTTGGGGACGGACTTGGGCGCGTTCACGCTCTCCTCGGCCGAGGTCGCGACGATGTCGAAGCCGATGTAGGCGAACGCGATGGCCGAGGCCGCGGCGAAGATGCCGAACCAGCCGAAGGCCGTGCTCTGCCCGGAGAAGACCTCCATGACGGTCTGGGGGCGTACGGACAGGGTCTTGGACGGGACGTAGAAGTCGCCGAAGTTGGCCACGTCGATGTGGGCCAGGCCCACGACGATGACCGCCCCGATGGCCAGCAGCTTGGCCGACACCATGATCCACAGGGCCCGCAGGCCGATCCGGGCGCCGAGGGCCACGATGCCCGTGAGCAGCACCAGGATGACCAGGACGAGGATGTTCTCCACGGAGTCGGCCATCGGCACTCGTACGCCGAAGTTGGTGACCGCCTTGACCGCGATGGCCGCCCACGCCCTGGCCACCACCGCCGCGGCGAACTGCAGCTCAAGGATCAGCGCCCAGCCGATGACCCACGCCCAGACCTCGCCGAAGATGACGTACGTGAAGGTGTAGGCGCTGCCCGAGGTCGGCATCGTGGACGACAGCTCGGCGTAGCACAGGCACGCGAGCAGGCACGCGATACCGGCGATCATGAACGAGAGGATCACGCCGGGACCGGCCGTGGTGTGGGCCTGCTCGCCGGCGACACTGAAGATGCCCGCGCCGATCATCACGCCGAGCCCGAGAACCACGAGGTCGGCCGGGCGGTAGACCTCGGCCAGGCTGTGGCCGGCGCCGGTGCGCAGGCCGGTCGCGTCTGACGGTGGCAGTCGTCGCAGAATCGTGGACACGGAACACCCCGCTCTGGGAACTCGCCCACTCTGTCTCACCGCTTGGACGACGGGCAAGCACGGGACGGTTACGGTGACGCGGTCGCAGGCCGTCCGCGGGGGTAACGCTGCAGGTCGGGTCGGCTACGCTCCGGTCACGAGCCACGCTGTGCCGGCCGCGCGACGGCCGAGGGTGATCAGCCGGGCGACCATCCACACCCCGAGCGCGCACCAGAGCGCGACCAGGCCGAACCCGGAGGCGAGGAAGGCGGCGGGCAGGTACGCCAGCGTCGTCCACACCCCGGCCCAGGCCAGGTATCGCTGGTCGCCGGCGCCGATGAGCACGCCGTCCAGCACGAACACCACCCCGCAGATCGGCTGGAACAGCGCGACCGGCCACAACACGGCCAGGAGCTCGCCGGTCACGGCCGGGTCGGCGCCGAACAGGCCGGGCAGCAGCGGCCTGGCCGCCACCACCAGCACGCCGAGCGCCAGGCCCGACCACAGGCCCCACTGCGTCATGCGCCTGGTCGCGGCCCTGGTGGCGGCCGTGTCCCTGGCGCCGAGCGAGCGGCCGGTGATGGCCTGGCCGGCGATCGCGATGGCGTCGAGGGCGAAGGCGAGCAGGTTCCACACCTGGCCGGCGATGGCGTACGCGGCCAGTTCCGCCTTGCCCATCCTGGTGGCGACGACGGTGCCCACGAGCAACACGATCCGCAGACAGACCGTACGGATGAGCAGGGCGAACCCGGCCGTACCGGCCTGGCGGACGCCGGCGAGGTCGGGCATGAGCGGCGTACCGAGCCGGCGGGCGCCCCTGACCACCACGACCAGGTAGACGGCGGCGCCCAGCGTCTGGGCCAGCGTGGTGCCCCAGGCCGACCCGGCGATGCCCCAATGCAGCCCGAGCACGAACCAGGCGTTCAGCGCCGCGTTGAGCGCGAACGAGCCGACGGCCACCACCAGGGGCGTGACCGTGTCCCGCAGGCCGCGCAGCACCCCGGTGCCGGCCAGCACGACCAGCATGCCGGGCGCGCCGAGCAGGCTGATCCGCAGGTACGTCACGGCCAGGGCGGCCTGGTCGGGGCCGGCGCCGAACAGGTCCACCATGGCGGGCGCGAGCGGCCAGCCCAAGGAGATGAGCGCGGCGCCGATGGCCAGGGCGAGCCAGATGCCGTCCACGCCGTTGCGCATCGCCCGCGCGTGGTTGCCCGCGCCGCTCTGCCGCGCCACGGACGCCGTCGTTCCGTAGGCGAGGAAGACGCAGAGGTTCACCAGCGTGGCCAGGACCGCGCCCGCCACGCCCAGCGCGCCCACGGCCGTGGTGCCGAGGCCGTGGCCGACGATGGCGTAGTCGGCGAGCAGGAAGAGCGGCTCGGCGACCAGGGCGCCGAACGCGGGCAGCGCGAGCCGCAGAATCTCCCGGTCCTGGGGTGTAATGGGCATTTGTCCATTATGGCCATTACACGGCGTGTCGAGCCAACTTTCTTTCCTCCACAGCCGGTGGACACTGTTTGCCCAGGTCGAGGGGTGATCGGTGGATATCCGGAACAGTTATCCCCAGGCTCGTCCACAGAGCTTTCACACCCTGGGCGCGATAGTGCACAGCTCACCCACAGCGTTGTCCACAGGCCGCGTTGCCCTCGCGCGCCGAACCGGCGAAACTGTCACACCGGTCGACTACAAGTGGGGGTGGTGCGACCGCCTGCGAGGTTGTGTGCGAGGGGGCGCGGTGACCATTGACGAAGAGGGCGGCGGAGGCCCGGGATTCGAGCGCACGCCGCCGCACAACATCGAGGCCGAGCAGTCGGTGCTCGGCGGCATGCTCCTGTCGAAGGACGCCATCGCCGACGTCGTCGAGATCCTGCGTTCCGACGACTTCTACCGTCCGGCCCACCAGATGGTCTACGACGTCGTCACCGACCTCTACGGCCGCGGCGAGCCCGCCGACGCGGTCACCGTCTTCGACGAGCTGCAGAAACGCGGCGAGATGGCCAGGGTGGGCGGCGCCGCCTACCTCCACACGCTCACGGCCGTCGTCCCCACGGCCGCCAACGCTGGCTACTACGCCAAGATCGTGCGCGAGCAGGCGATCCTGCGCCGCCTCATCGAGGCCGGCACCCGCATCGTCTCCTTCGGCTACGGCGGCCAGAACGAAGAGGTCGACGACCTCGTCGACCGCGCCCAGGCGGAGATCTACAAGGTCACCGAGCGCCGCACCTCCGAGGACTACGCGCCCCTGGCCGACATCATGCCGGGCGCCCTCGACGAGCTTGAGGCCATCGGCAGCCGCGGCGGCCAGATGGTCGGCGTGCCGACCGGCTTCCAGGACCTCGACCAGCTCACCAACGGCCTCCACCCGGGCCAGATGATCGTCGTGGCCGCCCGTCCCGCCATCGGCAAGGCGCTCGCGCTCGACACGCCGCTGCCCACGCCGACGGGCTGGACCACCATGGGCGACGTGCGCGTCGGCGACCTCCTGATCGGGGCCGACGGCAGGCCCACGCGCGTGGTGGCGGCCACCGACGTCATGCACGGCCGGCCGTGCTACGAGGTGGAGTTCGGCGACGGCACGGTGATCCTGGCCGACGCCCAGCACCAGTGGCTCACCGACACGCGTGCGTCCCGCCGACCGGATCGGCGGTCGTCCGCGCAGGTGCGCACGACCGAGGAGCTCGCCGCGACGCTGCGGTGCGGCGACGCGGAGAAGCGGCTCGACCACGCCGTCGTCAACGCCCGGCCGCTGGACGTGCCCGACCGTGATCTGCCGGTTTCCCCGCACGCGCTGGGGGCCTGGCTGGGTGGCGGTGACGCGGACGGCGCACCTCTCACCACCGATGATCCCGAGGTGACCGCCGAAGGGCTGCGGACGCTGGGGATGTCGGGGGACAAGCACATCCCCGGTGAATACCTGCGCGCGTCCGAGGACCAGCGCCGGGAACTCCTGGCGGGGTTGCTCGACGCCGGCGGCCACATCAGCCCCCTCGGGACGGTCCGGCTCGCCGTCCCGAACCGCCGGCTGGCGCAGGACGCCCGGGAGTTGATCCTGAGCCTGGGATACACGGCGTCCTGGACGTCCGAGCCGGCATCCGGACAGGCCGAGGCTCATGTGGTCACGTTCACGCCTTTCGACAAGGTGTTCCGGTCGAGCCGGAAGAACGCCCTGGTGAACACCGGCGCCCACCCCGGCACGACCTGCCGCGAGATCACCGATGTCCGCCCTGTGGCGTCTGTGCCGGTGCGATGCGTGGAGGTGGACAACGCCGACCACCTGTACGTGGCGGGCCCCACTTGGATCCCCACCCACAACTCCACCCTGGGGCTCGACTTCGCCCGTTCCGCGGCGATCAAGCATGGGATGACCACCGTCATCTTCTCCCTGGAGATGTCCCGCAACGAGATCACCATGCGTCTGCTGTCCGCCGAGGCCAGGGTCGCCCTGCATGCCATGCGCTCCGGCATGATGGGCGACGACGACTGGACCCGCCTCGCGCGCCGGATGAGCGAGGTGGCCGAGGCGCCGCTGTTCATCGACGACTCGCCCAACATGTCGATGATGGAGATCAGGGCCAAGTGCCGGCGGCTCAAGCAGCGCAACGACCTGCGGTTCGTGGTCATCGACTACCTCCAGCTGATGAGCTCGCCGAAGAAGACCGAGAGCCGCCAGAACGAGGTCTCGGAGATCTCCCGTGCGATCAAGCTGCTGGCCAAGGAGCTGGAGGTGCCGGTCATCGCCATCTCCCAGCTCAACCGAGGTCCCGAGCAGCGTACGGACAAGCGTCCCGCGGTCAGCGACCTTCGTGAGTCCGGCTGCCTGACCGCCGCCACCCGGATCATGCGCGCCGACACCGGTGCCGAGGTGTCGATCGGCGAGCTGCTGGAGAGCGGCGCGCGTGACGTCCCGGTGTGGTCGCTCGACGACCGGCTGCGGCTCGTGCCCCGGACGCTCACACACGCCTTCCCGAGCGGGGTCAAGGAGGTCTTCCGCCTGCGGCTGCGTTCCGGGCGTGAGATCGAGGCCACCGCGAACCACCCCTTCCTGACCTACGACGGCTGGCGTCCGCTGGGGGAGCTCGCCGCCGGGTCCCGGCTGGCGGTCCCGCGTCACGTACCGGCTCCCGAGCGGCTCAAGGAGTGGCCGGAGGCGGAGATCGTGTCGCTCGCGCACCTGATCGGCGACGGTTCCGTCGTGGAGGACCGGCCGATCCGCTCTGCGAGCCATGAGAGGCACGTTCCGGAGGGGGTCTTCGCCCTGCCCAAGAAGCAGATCGCGGTGTTCCTGCGGCACCTCTGGGCGAGCGGCGGATCCGTACGGTGGGACACCGACGGCGGCCAGTCGCGGCTCTCCTACGCCTCGGCGAGCCGCCGGCTGGTGGACGACGTGGCCGGGCTGCTGCTCCGGTTCAACGTGATGACGCGTGTGGAAGAGGCGCCGAAGGGCGCCGACCGGCCCGGGTACACGCTGGTCGTCGACGGTGTGGAGAACCAGCTCCGGTTCCTGGACGAGGTGGGCGTCCATGGTGAGCGGTCGGCGCAGGCGGCCTCGTCCGCCGGCAGGCTGCGGGAGATCAAGGGCGACACCAGCCTGGACACGATTCCCGCCGAGATCTGGGACCGTGTCCGCGGTGTCCTGTCGGAGCGTGGCACGGCCCATCGTGAGTCCTACGCCCGGGTCGGCGGCGGCGCGGCGCGGGAACACGTACCGGGCCGGGCGCGGCTGGGCAGGGTGGCCTCGATTCTTGACGACGCCGACATGGACATTCTGGCGACGAACGACGTGTTCTGGGACGAGGTCGCCTCGGTCGAGAGCCTGGGCGAGCAGCCGGTGTTCGACGCCACGGTCCTGGGCACGCACAACTTCGTCGCCAACGGCATATCGGTGCACAACAGCATCGAGCAGGACGCGGACATGGTCATCCTGCTTCACCGAGAGGACGCCTACGAGCGGGAGTCGCCCAGGGCGGGGGAGGCCGACCTGATCGTGGCCAAACACCGTAACGGCCCCACGGCCACGGTGACCGTGGCCTTCCAGGGCCATTACAGCCGGTTCGTGGACATGGCCCAGCACTGACCGGTCCACGCCGGAGTGCCGGGCCAGGCGGCTATCAGCGCGGGATCGCCGCCCCCTTCGTACGGATCGCCGGCACCACCGAGGCCGCCACCCCGAGCACGAAGCAGGCGGCGACCACGCCGGCCACCGGCAGCCACGGCACCTCGAACGCGACCGGCCCGGCCAGCCGCAGCAGGGCCGTCCACAGGCCGAGCAGGCTGACCGCCGTGGCGCCGAGCGCCAGCACCACGCCCACGGTCACCACCAGCAGCGCCTCGCCCATGACGAAGCGCAGCACCTGCGCCCGCGTGGCCCCGAGCAGCCGCAGGCCGCCGCGTTCCGCCGCGCGGTCGGAGGCCGCCATCAGCAGGGTGTTGACCAGGGCGATCGCGGTGTAGCCGAGCATGATGGCGAGCACCGCCAGCAGTCCGAGCCGGCTGGCGGAGTTGCGGCGGGAGGCGGAGTCGCCGCTCCAGTCCGCCTTGGTGACCGCGTGGGCGTTGTGGCCGCGCGTGGCCGCGACGAGGGCGGCGCGGACGGCGGGGGCCGAGGCGCCGGGGCGCAGGGTGACGTACGCGGTCGAGGGCAGGGCCGAGAAGGCGTGGGCGGGGGTGACGTAGGAGTCGGCGGCGGAGTCCGCGCCGAGCAGGGCGACCACCTTGAACGTGGCCTGGCTGCCGTCCGCCCGCCACATCCGTACGGTCCGGCCGAGCCCGAGCTCCCAGGTCGGCGAGACCGCGATCGTGTCGTCACGCAGGTCGGCGAGGGATCCGGCGGTCACCGGCACGGACAGCGCCGAGGTGAGCGCGGCCGGGTCCACGGCCTCGGCCGGACGCCGGATGAGCTCGGTCCGGCCTTCGAGCGTGTACACGCTGGTCGCGGTGGCCGTGGTGATCTCGGCGCCGGGAACGGCACGGAGGCGTTCGACGAGCTGCCGGTCCAGGCCGGCCGGGCCGTCGGGCAACACCAGGAAGTCGGCGCGTACGGGAGCGGTCTCCATCGCGGTCTTGGTCGCGTCGGTCATGGCCGCGCCGCCGAGCAGGGTCCCCGCCAGCGCCACGGTCACCAGGACGGGCGCCGCGGTGGCGGCGGTACGCCGGGCCGAGGCGAGGGCCCCGGCGGCGACCACGGTGCCCCCGGCGCCGCGCAGGCGCTCGACCGGCCCGGCGAGCAGGCGGGTGACCGGCCGGACGAAGACCGGCGCGAGCAGCCCGGCGGCCGCGATGAGCAGCATGACGATCGGCATGAACGTCTTGTTGTTCGTGGCCGAGGCCGGATCGCCGATCGTGTTCACGGCCATGCTGACGAGCGCCGTGACCAGCACGCCGGTGCCGAAGGCCACGAAGGACGGCACCGAGGACGTGGAGGGCACGAGCCACGCCGGTGCCATGCCGAGCGCGGTCAGCCGGTCGAGCAGCGGCCGGGTCGCGAGGGGGCCGAGCACGGCGCCGAGGGCCGAGGCGGCCAGCGCGACCAGGGCGGCCTCGCCGTACACCATGCGCCTGACCTGGCCGGCGGTGGCGCCGGTCGTACGAAGGAGGGCGAACTCGCGGCGGCGCTGGCCGACCGCGAACGCGAAGGTGGAGGAGACCACGAAGACGGCGACGAAGGCCGCGAACCCGCCCGCGATGCCGACGATGGTGACGGCGTTGTTGCGCGCCCGTTCGTCGGCGGCCCGGGAGGGGTCGAGCAGCGCCCGGCCGCACCTGCGCGCGGCGCTGGAGACGTTCGAACGGCTCGGGGCCCGCCCGTGGGCCGAGCGCGCGCGAACGGAGCTGAGGGCGGCGGGGGACACCAGCGCGCCCGCCGCGCCGGACACGGCCCTCGCCGCGCTCTCCCCGCAGGAGCTCCAGATCGTCAGGCTGGCCGCCAAGGGGCTGACCAACAGGGAGATCGGCGCCCAGCTCTTCCTCAGCCCGAAGACCGTGAGCTACCACCTCTACCGGGCCTTCCCCAAGCTCAACGTGGCCAGCCGGGCCCAGCTGGCCGGTCTCGACCTCTCCTGAGCGCGGCTTCGGCTCGAAGTGTGACAAACCAGACAGTCCCCGACGGGATGGCGATCGATCATCCCGCTGCTTCAAGTGATGACTGAAGCAAAGGGGAGAACGCCATGACCATCCTGATCGCCTACGACGGCTCGGCCGACTCGCGCAGCGCCATCGAGTTCGCCGCCAAGCACCTGGCCGCCCAGCCGACCGTCGTCGTCACCGTGTGGGAACCGCTGCTCGTGCAGCTCAGGAAGTATCCGCTGGCGGCGGGGGCGATCTCCCCCGAGACCGAGACCGAGGCGCAGACCCAGGCCGAGTACTACGCCAAGGAAGGCGCCGAGCTGGCCACCGCCGCCGGTCTGCCCGAGGTGACCTACCGCGCGGTCGCCGACAACGAGTCCATCTGGAAGACGATCGTGGACGTGGCCGACGAGATCGACGCCTCGCTCATCGTGACCGGTTCGCGTGGCCTGGCGGGGGTCAGGTCGGTGCTGCTCGGCAGCGTGTCCAACCATGTGCTCCACCACGCGCGGCGGGCCACGCTCATCGTGCCGCCGGTTGCGCGTCCGAAGGCGTGACGCAGCAGACCTTGGGCGGGGACAGCCGGGTGTCCATGCGACGGGCGCCCGGCCCCTCCTCGCCGAGCCGGTCGTACGGGTTGGCGACCGGGCACCGGTCGAGCGACAGGCAGCCGCAGCCGATGCAGTCGGTCAGGTCGTCGCGCAGCCGCTGAAGCTGCTCGATGCGGTCGTCCAGCTCGCCGCGCCAGGCGGCCGACAACCTGGCCCAGTCCTCCCGGTTGGGGGTACGGCCGTCGGGCAGCTCCGCGAGAGCGTCCTTGATGGTCGCCAAGGGGATGCCGAGCCGTTGCGAGAGCCGGATGAAGGCGACCCTGCGCAGCGTGTCGCGGTGGTAGCGACGCTGGTTGCCCGCCGTGCGGCGGCTGGCGATGAGACCCTTGGTCTCGTAGAAGTGCAGGGCGGACACGGCAACGCCGCTGCGTTCGGCGAGCTGTCCCACTGTCAGCTCTTTGCTGTTCCAGGCGACCATACCTGAAGCTTACTTGAGGGTCCGTTCGAAGAACGTCTCCAGTACCACGACCGTCTGGGTGCCGGTCACCCCGTGCACCTCGAACACCTGGCGCAGGACGTCCTGCAACTCCTTGGTGCTGGACGTACGCACCTTGAGCAGCAGCGACGCCGGCCCCGCGATCACGTGGGCCTCCTCGACGGCGGGGATCGCCGCCAGCAGGTCGGCGCTGTCGCCCATCCAGCTCCCGCCGTCCACCAGGACGTAGGCGCTCACCGTGCGGCCGAGCGCGGCCTGGTCCACCTCGATCGTGGTGCGCCTGATCACGCCGCGTTCGCGCAGCTTCCGTACGCGTTCGTGCGCGGCCCCGCCGGACAACCCCACGGCCTTGCCGAGCGTCGCGTACGACTGCGTCGCATCCTCCATCAGGAGGCCGATCAATGTCCTGTCGATATCATCCACAACCGAATACTATCTGGCAAAAGTCATCGAAGACCGAATGCCGTATGGTTGGCGACATGGACACGATCCCCACCGAGTTCGAAGCCCTCGACGAGCGTTTCGCCACCGTCGGCGGCGACGACCGGCTCGAACGCCTCCACACCGGCACCCGCTGGGCCGAGGGCCCGCTCTACGTCCCGGCCGGCCGCTACCTGGTCTGGAGCGACATCCCCAACGAGCGCATGCTCCGCTGGGACGAGACGACCGGCGCCGTCGGCACGTTCCGCCGGCCGTCGGGCTACGTCAACGGCAACACCCTCGACCGCGAGGGCCGGATGATCTCCTGCGAGCAGGGCAACCGCCGCGTCACCCGCACCGAGCACGACGGCTCGATCACCGTCATCGCCGACCGCTGGCAGGGCAGGCGGCTCAACAGCCCCAACGACGCGGTCGTGCGCTCCGACGGCTCCGTCTGGTTCACCGACCCCCCGTACGGCATCACCAGCAACTACGAGGGCGTCGTGGCCGAGCAGGAGATCGACGGCTGCAACGTCTACCGGGTCGACCCGGTGACCGGCGAGGTCAAGATCGTGGCCGACGACTTCGTCCGCCCCAACGGCCTGGCCTTCTCCCTCGACGAGAAGCTCCTGTACGTCGCCGACACCAGGCGGAAACACCTGCGTGTCTTCGACGTGGCCGAGGACGGCACCCTGTCCGGCGGCAAGGTCTTCGCCGAGGGCACCCCGGCCGACAACTTCGACGGCATGCGCCTCGACGACACCGGCCGCGTCTGGGCCGCCGCGGGCAAGGCCGTCCTCTGCTACGCCCCCGACGGCGCCCTGATCGGCCGGCTCAGGCTGCCGGAGTTCACGTCCAACCTGGTGTTCGGCGGGCAGAAGAGGAACCGGCTGTTCATCACCGCCTCCTCCTCGCTCTACTCCCTGATGACCAACGTCACCGGCGCCCGCCCGGTCTGGGCCAGCCGCTAGCGTCCCTACTCCCACCGGAACAGCCGCACGGCCAGGCCCCCGAACAGCACCAGCCCTGCGGCCATCACCACCACGTGCAGGAGCTGGGGAGAGTGTCCCGCCCAGGTGTCCTTGAGCGCCTGGGCGAAGGGCCCGGCCACGGAGTAGTCGCTGACCACGCGCAGGGCGTCCGGCATGGCCTCGCGCGGCAGCCACATGCCGCCCACGAACATCAGCGGGAACATCACCATCGACCCGATCCCCGAGGCCGCCTTCCCGTTGGGCGCCAGCGCCGCGATCACCAGGCCGATCGCCATCATGGCGGCGGTGCCGAGCAGGAAGACCAGTACGAACCCGGCCCACTGCCGGGGCGCCGCCGAGCCGAACACCAGCTTCGCCGTCACGATCAGCACGAGCGTGGACACCGCGCCGACGGTCACGTTGATCACCAGCTGGGCCGTCAGCAGCCGTACCGGATGCACGGGCGTCGTGGACATGCGCCTGAGCACGCCCTGCTCCCGGTAGCCGGCCAGCACGGTCGGCAGCACGCTGCAGGCCAGCGTCAGCAGCGCGAGCAGGGCCATCATGGCCGGCATGTGCGTGTCCACGACCCGCAGCCCCGAGGCGTCGGCCTTGGTCATGTCCGGGACGCTGAGCCCGAGCACCAGCAGCAGCCCCACCGGCAGCCCGATGGTGAAGATCATGAACGGCCATTCGCGCAGGTGCAGCTTGGCCTCCACGAGCAGGATCTTCGTCATGACAACTTCCTTCCGGTGAGCGCGAGGAACGCGTCGTCCAGGTTCGCCTGCTCGATGCGCAGGTCGCCGGGGATGATCTCGTGCTGGGCCAGGGTCAGCGTGACCGCGTGGGCGAGGTTGCCGGTGCCGCTCACCGAGACCTGCCCGCCGTGCCTGACGACCGCGTGCACCTCGGGCAACGCCAGCAGTACGGCGTCGTCCAACGGGCCCGAGGGGCGGAACCGTACGTGCTGCTCGGCCCCGACCTGGGCGATCAGGCCCGCGGGCGTGTCGGTGGCCACCACCTTGCCCGCGTCGATGAAGGCGAGCCGGTCGCAGAGCCGCTCGGCCTCCTCCATGAAGTGCGTGACGAGCACGACGGTCACGCCCGTGTCGCGTACCTGCTCGACGAGCTCCCAGGTGTCCCTGCGGGCCTGCGGGTCGAGGCCGGTGGTCAGCTCGTCCAGCACCGCCACGCGCGGCCGGCCCACCAGTGCCAGCGCGACCGACAACCGCTGCTTCTGGCCGCCGGACAGGCTCTTGAACGCGGCGTCGCGCTTGTGCCCGAGACCCACCTGGTCGAGCAGGTGCGTCCAGTCGGCGGGGTCGGCGTAGAAGGAGGCGTACAGGTCCAGGGCCTCCCACACCTTGATCTTCTCCGGCAGCGCGGCGCTCTGCAGTTGCATGCCGAGGACCTGGCGCAGTTCGTCCCGGTCGCGCCGCGGGTCCAGGCCCGCAACTCGTACGGTGCCGCCGTCCGGCGCGCGCATGCCCGCCACGCACTCCACGGTCGTGGTCTTGCCGGCGCCGTTGGGGCCGAGGATGCCGAAGATCTCGCCCTCGGCGACCTCGAAAGACACGTCGTCCACAGCCAGGTGGTTCGGATACTGCTTGCGCAGGTTCCGCACTTCGATGACCTTCATGCCATCGACGCTAGGATCAGCGCCTTTCTTACGGAATCGCGGTAGATGCCGAGCAAGGGTGTATCTAGGTGCAGTGCCCCGGCCACGGAGGATGACGCACACTGGGAGCATGCTTCAACGATTCGGGCAGGTCGCGCTCCTGTACGCGCTGCTGCTGGTCGAGGTCGCGCTGATCCCCGTGGCCAGTGCCATGATCATGTTGTCGTTCGCGATGGGGATGGTCTTCTTCTTCCCCTGGCAGGCCAGGATGATCAGGTGGGTGACCCAGCGTCACCGCCGCCTGCTGCGCGAGTGGACCGACATCGAGATCGAGGCCCCCTACCTGCCCGCGCCGCCACCGCCGGTCCCGATGGCCGACGGTCTCTACCGCGCGGACCGCACGCTGTACAAGTCGCCGCGCATGCCGGCCTGGAACGACCGGTTCAAGTGGCTGCTCACCGACCCGGCGACCTGGCGCGACGGGCTCTGGCTGCTGCTCGACCCGGTCGTCAAGGTCGGCCTGCTGCCGCTGTTCGCCGTGTTCCCGGCGCGCGGCCTGCGCCTGTACGCCCTCATGGTCCGCGTCCTGCTCGGCGCCACCTCCGCCAGTCGCCTGGCCGTCCAGGTCACCCACCTCAGGCAGGTACGCAACCTCGCCGCCGACTCCCAGGCCGCTGAGATGCGCAGGATCGAACGCGACCTGCACGACGGCACCCAGGCCCGCCTGGTGGCCATCGGCATGACGCTGGGCGCGGTCGAACAGCTCATCGACGACAACCCGGCCGCAGCCAAGGCGCTGCTCGCCAAGACCCGGGACGCCTCCGCCGAGACCCTGACCGAGCTGCGTACCGTCATCCGCGGCATCCACCCCCCGGTGCTGGCCGAGCGCGGGCTCGCCGACGCCGTACGCGCCCTGGCCGTGGACAGCCCGCTGCGCGTCAGCGTGGACGTCGAGCTGCCCGACCGCCTGGAGCCCCCGGTGGAGGCCGCAGCCTACTTCGTGATCAGCGAGCTGCTCGCCAACGCCGCCCGCCACAGCGAGGCCGAGTCGGTGGTGATCGACATCAGCACCAGCGGCGGCGCGCTGCGCGTCACCGTACGCGACGACGGCATGGGCGGCGCCGACCCGGCCAAGGGCAGCGGACTGACCGGCATCGAACGCCGCCTGGCCGCCTTCGACGGCGTGCTGGCCCTGAACAGCCCCCCGGGCGGTCCCACGGTCGTCACCCTGGACATCCCGCACGTACTCCCCGACCAGGGCGACTCGGCCAAGCTGCCCGCGAAGAAGGCCGCCACGCTGGGCGTCCTGTACGCCACGGCCTGGTGCCCGCTCTTCCCCCAAGGCCTGATCGCGGCCATCTTCAAGATCTTCCACATCGACGAGCGGAGCTGGTTCGTCGCCCTCTACCTGCCCGAGCCCCTGCAATGGCCCATGATCGTGTTCAATGTCACCCTGGGCATCATGATGTACATCGTCGCCATGCGCATCCGGGTCGTCCACAAAAGAACCGTCGGACTCGGCCGAGCCGGCGGCCCGAGGGCCTGCTGATGAAACGCGTGCTCATCGCCGAAGACCTCTACCTGCTCAGGGACGGCCTGGTCCACCTGCTCCAGGCGCACGGCTTCACCGTCGTCGCCGCCGTCGAGAGCGGCCCCGAACTGCTGAAGGGCCTGCTGGAGCTGCGTCCCGACGTCTCGGTCGTCGACGTGCGGCTGCCGCCGACGTTCACCGACGAGGGCCTGCAGGCCTCGCTGGCGGCCCGCGCGAAGGTCCCGGGCTTGCCGATCCTCGTGTTGTCGCAGCACGTCGAGCAGCTCTACGCCCGCGAACTGCTGGCCGACGGTTCGGGCGGCATCGGCTACCTGCTGAAGGACCGGGTGTTCAACGCCGAGCAGTTCGTCGACGCCGTGCACAGGGTGGCCGAGGGCGGCACCGCGATGGACCCGGAGGTCATCGCCAAACTGCTGGCCAGCAACGCCAGGAACGAGCCGCTGGCCGCGCTCACGCCCCGCGAGCGCGAGGTCCTGGAGGCCATGGCGGAGGGACGCTCCAACGCCGCGATCTCCCAGCGGCTCTTCCTCAGCGAGAGCGCCGTCGCCAAGCACACGGCCGGCATCTTCGCCAAGCTCGGCCTGGCCCCCTCCGACGACGACAACCGCCGAGTACTCGCCGTGCTCGCCTACCTGAACAGCCGCGCCTGACCGGCGTCCCACCCGCGCGGAAACCCCATGAGACACGTGGTTCACGCAGTGCGCACCCGTACCCGGGCCGAGCCGTAGTTGTCGGTGGGAGCGGCTATTTTCATAGAGGCACGGTGCGACGAAAGGGTGGATCCTCGTGAAGATCCGGGTTAACCGCGATGTACTGGCAGATGCGGTGGCATGGGCCGCCAGAGTCCTGCCCAGCCGCCCGGTGGTGCCCGTGCTCTCCGGGTTGCTGCTGGAGGCGGGCGAGGAGCTGACCCTGTCCGCCTTCGACTACGACGTCTCCGCGCGTGCCCTGGTCGACGCCGACGTGGCCGAGCCCGGCAGCGTGCTCATCCCGGGCCGGCTGCTCGCCGAGATCAGCCGCAGCCTGCCCGCCGACGACGTCGAGATCGTCACCGAGGGCGCCGAGGCCGTGCTGACCTGCGGAAGCGCCGAGTTCGGGCTGATCACGATGCCGGTCGAAGACTTCCCGAGCCTGCCGGCGATGCCGCCGGTCATCGGCGCCATCGGCGGCGGCGTGTTCGCCTCCGCGGTGAGTCAGGTCGCGCCCGCGGCCAGCCGCGACGACACGCTGCCGATGCTCACCGGCATCCGGGTCGACGTCGAGGGCGAGTCCGTGGCGATGGCCGCCACCGACCGCTACCGCATCGGCGCGCGCGACTTCACCTGGCGCCCGGCCGCCCCCGACGTCGCCTTCTCGGCCATGGTGCCGGCGAAGGTGCTGGTCGAGGTGGCCAAGTCGATGCGCGACGGCGAGGTGCAGGTCGCGATGGGCGACGGCGTGGCCGGGTTCGAGAGCGTCGGCCGCAGCACCACCGTGCGGCTGCTCGACGAGCAGTTCATCGACTACCGGGCCAGGCTGACCTCCGACTGGTCGATCAGGGCCGACGTCGCCGTGGCGCCGTTCGTCAACGCGATCAAGCGGGTCGCCCTGGTGGCCGAGCGCAACACCGCGATCCGGTTGTCGTTCTCGCAGGGTCAGGTGCTGATCCAGGCGGGCGGCGGCGACGTCGGCCGCGGCACCGAGGTGGTCCCCTGCGAGCTGCGCGGCGACGACATCCAGATCGCCTTCCAGTCGCAGTTCCTGCTCGACGGCCTGACCGGCATCGAGGGCGAGCTGGCCAGGATCAACATGGAGTCGTCGACCAGGCCCGCCCTCATCCAGGACGTGCCGGGCGACTCCCAGCCCGCCTTCCGCTACCTGGTCATGTCCCTGCGCACGACCTGAGCCGTCACTCCGCCGTGCCCGTCTGGCGCTCGGCGACCAGCTTGAAGACCCTCTTGAACTCCGCGTACGCCTGCTCGCCCACGGCCCGCGCGTGCGCGGCCTCCATGGCGGCGATGATGGCGTCCGACTTCGTCATGTGGTCCAGCGCCTTGTCCGTGGGCACGATCAGCTTGGCGCGCCGGTCGGCGGGGTCGGGCTGGCGCTCCACGTAGCCGAGCGCGACCAGCTCGTCCACCAGCGTGCCGATCACCTGCTTGTGCTGCCCCGACTGCGCGGCCAGGTCGGTCGCCCGACTGCCCTCCTCGTCCAGGTACGCCAGCACGGCCCCGTGCCGCGGTCGCAGCTCCGGATGCCCCTGCTCGGCCAGCTTGGCGAAGAGCTCGCGCTGCAGGGCGAAGAGCGTCCGCCCCGCCAGGACGCCGAGGTCTGGTTCGTCCTGCTTGCGATCACTCCTGCGCACGTGTCGGCCCTCCATTTAGTCACTGATTTTGACTGTCACTAATTCTTACTATATCGTCGTCCCATGACGACAACGGTGGAACTCACCAGGTTCAGAGTGTCCCCGGAGCGTGCCGACCAGTTGCTGGCGGCCCGTCCCGGCATGCTCTCGGACTTCGCGGCCGACCGCGCCGGCTTCCTCGGCGCCAGGCTGGTCCGCCTGTCCGACGACGAGTGGCTGGACATCGTCGACTGGCGCTCGGGCGACGACTTCGCCGCCTCCCGTGCCAAGGGCGCGAACCTGCCCGGCATCCAGAAGTTCTTCGACCTGATCGACGAGTTGATTTCCGCAGAAGAGGGGACAATGCGATGACCATCTTGATCACCGGTGCCAACGGCACCGTTTCGGGCGCCGTACTGAGGTCTCTCGGCGACCTGGACGACGTGCGCGTGCTGGTCCGTGACCCCGCCAAGGCCCCTGCGGGCGTGGCGGCGGCCGTCGGCGACCTCGACGAGCCCGCCACGCTCGACGCGGCCTTCGAGGGCGTCGACACCTTGTGGCTGCTGACCGCCATGGGCCCCCAGGCGCCCCACGCGAGCATGAACGCCCTCTGGGCGGCCCGCAAGGCGGGAGTGCGTCACGTCGTGCGTCTGTCGGCCATCGGGGCCGCCCACGACGCCCCCACCCGCAACGGCCGCCTGCACGCCCTGTCGGACGTCGAGCTGGCCGCCTCGGGCCTCGACTGGACCGTCATCCGCCCGGCCTTCTTCATGCAGAACCTTCTCGGCTCGGTCAACGGCGACACCCTCTACGGCGGCACGGGCGAAGGCCGGATCGGGCTGGTCGACGTCCGCGACATCGGTGACTTCGCCGCCGCGGTGCTGCGCGACCCGGCGCCCCACAAGGGCCGCACCTACACTCTCACGGGCCCGGCCAGCATCTCCCTACGGGAGGCGGCCGCCGACCTGACCGAGGTCTACGGCACGCCGATCGCCTACCAGCCGGTGACGCCCGACGACGCCTACCGCTCGATGCTGGAGGCGGGCCTGCGCGACTGGGACGCGGCGGTCACCAGGGAATACCTCAAGGCGTACGCCGCGGGCTGGGGCGACCGTACGACGACGGCCTTCACCGACGTGACGGGACGCCCCGGCCGCTCCTTCGCCGAGTTCGCGAGGGACCACGCGAGCCTGCTGCGCCCCGCCGCCTGACGCCCGGGTCAGGAGTCGGTGAGAGCGATGAGGATGTGCTCCATGCAGGCGTGGCCGGCCCGCTCGGCCGCGGCCGCGTCACCGGCGGCGATGGCACGGGCGATGGCGTCGTGCGGGATGTAGCTCTTGTTCAGCGACGTGCCCGCGGCCGTGATGCTGGCCCGCAGAGCCGCCGAGAAGTCCTCGTAGAGGTCGATGAGCACGAGATTGTGGGTGGCGTGCGCGACCGCCATGTGGAAGGCGAGGTCGGCCTCGACGAAGAAGTCGGGATCGTCCAGCTCCCACGCCCGGTCGCGCTCGGCCAGCGCGGCCTCGATGCGGCGGATGTCCTCGTCGGTACGGCGGGTCGCGGCCAGGCGCGCCGACTCGACCTCCAGCGCGCGCCGCACTTCCAGGATCTCCAGCTGCTCGGCCTGGCGCAGCCGGCGCAGCATGGCCCCCGACAGCTCACTGGTCGCCCGGACGTAAGTGCCGTCCCCCTGACGGCACTCCAGCAGCCCGGCGTGCGTCAACGCGCGCACGGCCTCGCGAACGGTGTTGCGTCCCACCCCGAGTTGCTCGGCGAGCACCGTCTCGGTGGGGATCTTGCCGTTCATCTGCCACGACCCTGAGGTGATCTGCTCCTTGAGCTGATCGATCACCTGGTCGACGAGCGAAGCCCGCTGCGCCGTACGCAGACTCACAGTCCGCCTCCTCCGGGGAAACCAATCATCCTATGAGTCAATGACTGGTCGACCCTAATTATTCCAGACTCAAAAGTCCAAATCTGGAGCTCCCGGAGGTTCAGTGCGCGACCGTTGCCTCGACCGTCACCCCTGCCAAGGCGGAGCGAACTCCGGCAGCTTCGAGGGCTTTACGATATGCGGCGGTCTGCTGTGCTCTTGCGCCGACCCGGCCGTAAAGGTCGCCGAGCTCGCGCCAGCAGCGGGCGGCCTGCCTGTCGGACCCGAACACCGGACGGTCGAGCGAGTCGAGCAGCTCGTGCGCGGTCCGCAGCAGCGCCTCGGCGTTGCCGTCGAGATCGAGCGCCACGGTGGCGAGCACGAGGTTGGCCTCGGCCGGCGTGGTGCCAGAGCCGTCGTGGGCCAGTGCCAGCGCCTCGGTGGCCAGCTCGCCCGCCCGCGCCTGCTCGCCCGCACGCAGCCGCACCCGCGCGTGCGCGACCAGGCTCTCGCCGTGCTCGCGGACGCTGCCGGGGGAGGCGGCGAAGGCCCGCGACGCGGCGGCGGCGAGCCGCTCGGCCTCGTCGAGGGGCGCGGTGACCAGCCTGGACCAGTGCATGGCCGCCCGTGCGAGCTGAAGCGCGAGCCGGGCCTGACGACCGGCCATGATGGCGTCGTCGGCCAGGCGCACGGCCAGCGCGGAGTCCTCTCCGGCGGCGGCGGCGGAGCTCGCCTGCCACAGCGCGTGGATCTCCTCGGAACGGTCCATAACTTCAGGAACGCCACTGTTGTCCAGCACACGCTTGACGTACTCGAGCTCGGGGGAGTCGCCCTGACGCTCGCTGCGCGCCTCGACCAGAGCCGTCGCCAGATCGACCGCGATCTCGCCCTGCGAGATGTCCAGCCGCTCGGCCTGCGCCAACGCGGACGCGGCCAGGTCGCGAGCCCGCAACCGGTCGCCGGCCCGCTGGTAGCAGCGGCTCAGCGCGATCGTGAGCGGCAGGTCGGCCAGTCGCTCGGGATGCGCGGCGGCCTCCCTGCGCAGCCGTTCGAACGCCTCCACGGCCTGGCCGAGACGCCCCTGGACCTCCAGCGCACGGGCCCGGCCGAAGCGGGCGTGCGCGGTCAGCATGGCGTTCTCCTCGTCGGCCGCCTTCACGATCTCCGTGAAGCGGTCGGCGGCCACGGCCGGATCGCCGTGCTGCAGCTCCAGCTCGGCGTGGCGAAGACCCAGCTCGGTGTCGATGCGCTGCCTGGGCTCGATGCCGTGCAGGAGGAACTCGGTGGTGCATCCCAGCCGCTCGGCGAGGAGGCGTGCCACGACAGGAGTCGGCGTGCGCTTGCCCGACTCAATGAGCGAGACATAACTGTCAGACAGGTCGGGTCCGGCCAACTGGGCCTGGGACATCCGCCTGTTCAGCCGCAGTCCACGGACGCGGTCACCGATGGTTCCCTGACTCGGCATCTCATCTCTCAAGGCGGGGAAGGGTCAACAACACGCAATGATTGCATGAAGTAGCCGAATCTGGTATCCCCGCGTGAAGAATTTGCCACGCGGAGATTAATCGTCGCTCTCGTCCTTGCTGGGGAAAAGCATCTGGCAGACCTCAAGGTAGAGCGTCTCCGGGTACGGAATGTACTCGACCGTTGACAGTGCCTGGTCCTGACCGGCGGACTCAAGGATGAACTCGCCGTAACCGAGCATGCGCCCCAGGAGAGATCGCTGGAAGCTCATGTCGGTGACCTTGCCGAGCGGCATCATCGCGACCTTGCGCGTGATCAAGCCCGTGGTGAGCAGCATGCGCTTGGACGTCACCACAAAGTAATCGACCGACCACTCCGCGACTTTCCATACGAAACGGACAAGCAGCAGGAGCCACAACCACCACACGACGACGAGCGCCGTGCCGCCGGACTCCCCACCTCCGAAGAACTTGCTGAGGAGCCCGGCGACGACCAGGCCGCCGAAGACCTCGGCGACCGGGCGCAGCAGTACGGCGGGATGACGCCGCACCATGATGACCTGTTGTTCATTGGGGAGGAGGTAGCGGTTGACCGACGACGGAGCAGAGTCCCCGTGGGTCACCAGCCTCATGCGAGGTTGTTCACAAACTGGGCCAGAGAGTCGGCCGCGTTGAACACTGTGTCGAACGCCCCCTTCACCGCGTCTGCGGCGTCGGCTGGTCGTGCGAACAGGTAGTACGCCACAAATGCGATACCACTGTAGGTGAGGACTTTTTTGACCTGCACTGTCGCCTCCGTGCCACTAACCCACTCCACCCGCCGTATACATTACCCACCCGGTAGCCCGGGTAAAGGTGTCTTGGCGGGATAGTTTTGATCTTGATTACCCACGCTCGCTGGCGACCAGCGCCAGGACGTGAAGGTGCTTCCGGGCGATGCGCTCCACAAGGCTGGGATGCGCATAGCCAGTGACCTCCAGCGCGCCGTAGTGCGCTGCTTCCACACAGCGCGTTACGGTGGTGGAGGAGTGCACGCCGGCGAACTCGTCGCGCAGCGCTGCCTCCACCTCCGCGTACGGGGTTGGAGTTGCCTCGGCGTGCTCGCTCATGCGCCCTCCTTGGCCGGTCGCATGAGACGGGGCGCTGCTGTTACCGGTCGCTCGCTCGTTCACGAGGACCCCTCGGCACCGGGCATGTCGCTCATCGTGCTCCCCCACGCGCATGCGGAAGTTCCCTTCCTGTCTCTTCGTACCCACCCAACCACAGTATGTAACGAAGTGACGACCCGGCGTAATGAGAAGCGGAGCCTATGGAAGGGTCAGACCACGCCGTAAAGGCGGTCGCCGGCGTCGCCGAGGCCGGGGACGATGTAGCCGTTCTCGTTGAGCCGCTCGTCGAGGGAGGCGGTGACGACGCGGATGGGCTTGCCGGAGTTGGCGAAGACTTTGTCCATGTAGGCCAGGCCCTCGGGGGCGGCCAGCAGGCAGATGGCGGTGACGTCGACCGCGCCCCGGTCGAACAGGAACTGCACGGCCGCGGCGAGGGTGCCGCCGGTGGCGAGCATCGGGTCGACGACGAAGCACTGCCGCCCGGACAGGTCGTCGGGCAGGCGGGTGGCGTACGTCTCGGCCTGGAGGGTCGACTCGTTGCGGATCATGCCGAGGAAGCCGACCTCGGCGGTGGGCAGCAACCGCGTCATGCCGTCGAGCATGCCGAGCCCGGCCCGCAGGATCGGCACGACCAGCGGCTGCGGCTTGGCCAGCCGCACGCCCTTGGCGGAGGAGACGGGGGTCTCGACGGTCACGTCGGTGACCCGTACGTCGCGGGTCGCCTCGTACGCCAGCAGCGTCACCAGCTCGTCCGCGAGCCTGCGGAAGGTCGGCGAGTCGGTGCGGACATCACGCAGCGTGGTGAGCTTGTGGGCCACGAGCGGATGGTCGACGACGAGGGTTTCCATAGAGGCCAACGGTATCCGGTGGCAGGAGTGGTGGCATCCCGGGCCATTGGTTTTGATCACAATTTGGTCGGAGAGGCACACGGCGCGTGGCCTGTTCTGGAACGATTGGGGTCTGGTGACGACCTGTCGTGTCAGAGGCTCGGGTGGGGATGGCGATGACAGACGAAGATGCGCTCGACTTCGCCATCGTGATTTATCGCGAGGACGAACGGTGGCACGCCGAGCTGCTGCCTGCCACGCTCACGTCCGATCTCCAGGGCCTGATCCAGGCCCTGCGGCAGCAGCCGAGCGAGAGCGGCACGATCGGCCTGGTCGCCGTCGGTGACGAGTTCTTCGTGGCGCTGCGGGTGCTCGGCGACCGGGTCGACGTCTTCCTGTCCGACATCGCCGCCTCCTGGGACTTCCCGCTGGCCCGCGAGGTCCTCCACTATCTCGACGTGCCGGTCCCCGACGAGGAGGAGCTCGACGAGATCCTCCAGGACGAGGAGACCGTGTTGCCTGCGGGAGATCTGTCGATCTTCGCCGATCTCGGATTGGACGAGATGGAGCTGGGCATCCTCTCGGGCGACATCGATCTGCTCCCCGAAGATGTGTTGTCCAGCATCGCCGCGCGGCTCGGCTTCTCCGAGCCGTTCGAGCGTGCCATCGAATCGGTCTTCGGCTGAACCCCCCTGGAGTGCGGGCATGGCGTCCAACACCTTCTCTGCGGCTTTCGTCAGGACTTCTGGCGGCTGGACCGGTGCAGAGGTCGATCTGCGTGACGCCGAGATCGTCGACGACTTCGGTGACGCCGTCATCGAGACACTGGGCCTGACGGGCGACGAGCTGGCCCTGCTCTGCGTCGAGGTCGAGGACGAATGGTTCGCCATCGCCCGCTACCGCGGCGAGGACGAGCCCCGCGTGTTCCTGTCGGACGTGCATGCGATCGCCACCAACAGCATGGGCGAGCTGTTCGCCGAGTTCGCGGGCGTGGCCCCCGACAAGGAGGGCAACGGCCTCGGCGTCCGGCCGGCCGGTGACTTCGAACTGCTCAGCGACCTCGGGGTCAGCTCGGAGGAACTGCTGGAGCTGAGCATGGAGGAGGGCATGCTGCCCGCCGACATCCTCTCCGTGATCGCCGAGCGGCTGTCGTTCGCCGACGAGCTCGACCGGTTGCGTTGACCGACGAGGAAGCGATGCGCCTGGCCCTGGCCGAGGCCGTCGCGGCCGGCGGCAGGGGCGAGATCCCCGTCGGGGCCGTCGTGCTCGGCCCGTCCGGCGAGGTGCTGGCCGCGGCGGGCAACGACCGCGAGTCCGCCGCCGACCCCACCGCGCACGCCGAGGTGCTGGCGCTCAGGCGGGCCGCCGCGCTGCGCGGGCAGTGGCGGCTGAGTGGCTGCACGCTCGTGGTGACCCTGGAGCCGTGCACGATGTGCGCGGGTGCGTCTGTGCTCGCCCGTGTCGACCGCATCGTGTACGGCGCGGTGGACGAGAAGGCCGGCGCCGTCGGCTCGCTCTGGGACGTCGTACGCGACCGCAGGCTCAACCATCGGCCCGAGGTCGTCATGGGCGTGTTGGCCGGAGAATGCTCCGCCGTCCTTAAGGAGTTCTTCGCTACTCGGAGAATCCGGTAAGCTCGTCCGCGGTGGTGTCGCCTAGTGGCCGAGGGCGCACGCCTCGAAAGCGTGTGATGGGGCAACTCATCCGTGGGTTCAAATCCCACCACCACCGCCAACGGGCCTCCGACGACCTCGGAGGCCCTTTTCTTTTTCCTGTTCAGGGCGCCTGCGTGGGCTGGTCGGCCGGCGGGCTCAGGTTGAGCTTGATGTCCGGCGGATTGTCCTCGACGACCTGCGTCTGGACCGTCTCGCCGACGCGGCTCTCGGGGCGGCCCTCGTCGGTGAGGACGAAGAACAGGGCGCCGCAGGCACTGAGGAGCAGCAGCGGCAGACCGATCGCCAGCAACACGATCAGGTTGCGATTGTCGAGCGGCTCGGGCTCCTCGACGTAGTGCTGGACCTGCTGAACCGGCTGGTACGGGTAGAACGGCGGGCCGTATCCGGGAGGCGGCCACGGGCCCTGTGGCGGTGGATACGACACGGCATTCTCCAAATGATGTTGAAAGACGCTGGCGTGACGCACGGCACGTCGATCAGGTTGACACATGAAAAAGGGAGCCGCGAATGGCGACTCCCTTTTTCCGGGCCTTTCAGTTGGGCAGGTCCAGGACCCTGGCGTGCAGGATCGACCGTTGGTGCAGGGCCGCGCGCAGGGCCCGGTGGAGGCCGTCCTCCAGATAGAGCTCGCCGCGCCACTGCACCACGTGCGGGAACAGGTCGCCGTAGAAAGTGGAGTCGGCGGCGAGCAGCGAGTGCAGGTCCAGCATGGCCTTCGTGGTGATCAACGAGTCGAGCCGGACCTGCCTGGGAGGTATCTGCGCCCACTCTCGGTTCGTCAGACCGTGTTCGGGATAAGGGCGTCCGTCGCCGACGAGCTTGAAGATCACCCACCTCATTTTAGGAGAGAAATCGAGCTCCTGGGTTGGCCGGGCCTATCGGCCCAGCTCAGCCTGCCGGCAGTCGCCGGGCCGGCCGTTTCGGTAGCCCCGCTGGAAGGCGTTGACACGTTGCTCCGACGTGCCGTGCGTAAAAGATTCAGGGTCGATTCTGCCGCTCGTGCGCCGCTGGATTCTGTCGTCGCCGACGGCGGCGGCCGCGTCGAGGGCCTCGGAGATTTCCGCCTGGGTGAAGGGCTTTTCGTAGAAGCCGGTGTTGACGGCATTGTGCGCCCAGACGCCCGCGTAGCAGTCGGCCTGGAGCTCGACGGGGACCGAGCTGCCGGTGTCGGACTGGAGGGCGCCGCGCAGGTCCTGGACGTGGTGACCGTATTCGTGGGCGATCACGTACGCCTGGGCGAAGGGGCCGCCTTTCGCGCCGAACTGGCTGTGGAGCTGGTCGAAGAAACTCAGGTCGAGATAGACGCGCTGGTCGCCGGGGCAGTAGAACGGGCCGACGGCGGAACTGGCCGCGCCGCAGCCCGTACGGAGGCTGCCGGAGTACAGAACGGTCTTCGCCGGTCGATATTCGGAAATTTCCTTCTTCCAGTAGTCCTGGATGCTGTTCACCACGCCCACGACGCGGCACTTCTCCGACTGGTCGGCGTCCTTGCCCGTCTTGCATTCCTCGGAGAGCTTCGCCGGAGGCTGTCTCTGCGTGGGCTCGCCGCCGCCGCCCACGTTGTTGAGCACGAACACCAGTACTAAGGCGATCAGACCGACGATGCCGCCGCCACCGAGGATCACGCCGCCGGGGAAGCCGCCGCCCGAGAACCCGCCGCCGCCACCTCCACCGCTTCCTCCGACGTCCTCCACCTGCGACGAGTCGAGGTTGACGTCGTCCCTGAAATCCATCTCTGACGTCCCTTCTGGGGTGCTGCCCGCAAGTCAGCTTCCCCAATGGGAGGTCTAGATGCCATCGGAGAAGGTGTCGCACCTCTCGGGTACGCCGCTGTCGTACCCGACGCTGAACCACTTCTCGCGCTGCTGCGAGGTGCCGTGGGTGAAGGCGTCGGGGGTGACGCGGCCCTGCGAGCGGCGCTGGATGCTGTCGTCGCCGACCGCGGCGGCGGCGTCGAGCGCCTGATTGATGTCGGCCTGGGTGAACGGCTCCCGGTAGAAACCGGTCTTGACCGCATTGTGCGCCCAGACGCCGGCGTAGCAGTCGGCCTGCAATTCCAGGCGTACGGACGCGCTGTTGGCGCCGGGCCGGCTGTTGCCGCCGACCTTGTCCATGGTGTCGAGCAGGTTCTGGACGTGGTGGCCGTACTCGTGGGCGACCACGTACGCCTGGGCGAACGGGCCGCCCTCGGCGCCGAAGTCGCGCTGGAGCGAGTCGAAGAAGGCCAGGTCCAGGTAGACCTTGCGGTCGCGCGGGCAGTAGAACGGGCCCACCGCCGACTCGGCGGGACCGCACGCGGTGTTCACGGCCTGCGAGAACAGTACGGTCTTGGCCGGCGTGTACTCCTTGTCCCGCTCCCTGAACGCCTGCCGCCAGTAGGACTGGATGCTGTTCACCGTGCCGACGATCCGGCAGTCCTCCGACTGGTCGGCGTCGGCGCCCGTACGGCAGCGTTCGGCCAGGTTGCCGCTGGGGGAGAGCTGGCCGGGGGCGGTCGGGTAGCGTCCGCCGCCCTGCTCGCCGCCCTCCTCGCCGGTGAACGGCGTGGGGATGACCTTGAACAGGAACAGCCCCGCCACCGCCAGGATCAGCAGCAGACAGCCGCCGCCGCGGCCGCCGATGGGCAGCATGCAGCCCCCGCCCGGCATCCCGCCCCAGCCGCCTCCGCCGCCGGGCCGGGGTCCGGAGGCTCGGGCGTCCTCGACCTGTGAGGGATCGAGCGGCGCGTCTTCGTCGAACTGCATGTCCTACTATCTCCCCTGTAGTTGGGTGATTACGCAGAGCAATATGCAGGGACATGATTTTTCTGGATTTGTCGGTTAATCTGCCGTTATGACGGGTGGGTTGATCGGGATCGCGCTGGTGTCTCTGGGCATGGTCCTCACGCCCGGGCCGAACATGATCTATCTGGTGTCGCGCACGATCACGCAGGGGCGTCGCGCCGGGCTGATCTCGCTCGTCGGCGTCGCGCTGGGCTTCATGGTCTACCTGACGGCCACGTGCCTCGGCCTGACGGCCGTGTTCGCGTACGTGCCGGTGGCGTACACGGTGCTCAAGCTGGCCGGGGCCGCGTACCTGCTCTGGATGGCCTGGAACGCGGTCAGGCCGGGCGGCGCGTCGGTCTTCCAGCCGCGCGAGCTGGCGGTCGAGCGTCCGCGCAGGCTGTTCGCCATGGGTCTGCTCACGTGCCTGCTCAACCCCAAGATCGCGATTCTGTACCTGTCGCTGCTCCCGCAGTTCATCGATCCGGCCATGGGCCACGTACTGCTGCAGAGCCTCGCGCTCGGCTCGGTCCAGATCGCGATCGGCACCCTCGTCAACGCGCTGATCGCGATCTCCGCCGGCGGCCTTGCCGCCTTCCTCGCCCGGCGTCCGGTCTGGCTGCGCGTGCAGCGGTACGCGATGGGCACCCTGCTCGGCCTCTTCGCCGTACGGATGATGGCCGACCGCTCCAAGGCGCTCGTGCCCGCCTGATCCCTACGGGCTCACCTGGGCCCTGAACCGCTCGTGGGCCGCCTGCTTCGAGATGCCCATGGCCTCGCCGATCTCCGCCCATGAGGCGCCGGTCTCCCGGGCCCCGGCGACGGCCTGGTCGAGCAGCGTACGTTGCCAGCTCTCCACCTGAGACAGCAGTGTGAGCGCGGCCAGCGGACGGTCGGAGGCCAGCTTCACGACCTGCTCGCACAGCAGGTTCGACTTGATCACCAGCCAGCTGGGCGGCGCGGCGGCGAGCAGGGGCGGCGTGTGCCTGCTCCACCACCGGTACTCCGCCTCCTTGGCCCCCTCCGGCGTGGCCGAGTACCGCCGCTGATCGGCCCACCCGCACGAACACGCGGCCTGGTAGCCGACGAACGTCCTGGTGAACGCGCTGGACGACGAGGCCAGCTCACCTCCGGGCAGCACGGGCGCGGCGAACCCCTCATGGCCGGGAAGATCGGCGATGCTCAATGTCATGACCGTCAAGATATCCTGACGAATCCCGTTCACGCCAGAAGGTCATCGGGAAGGGCCGTCCGCTCCACGGGTCGGCGTGTAGCCGGTGGTGGCGAAACAGTTGTGCGGGGGCTTCGGGCTCGGGTGCTCCACGAAGGGGGGACCGGCGCGATCAGACGCGCGCCGGGCCTGAGCGCCCGGCGTATCTCGGCCGGCGCCGGCACCCAGTCCTCCAGGTCGTACCGTCAACTTGCCGGGTTGTCGTGGGAGAACCGTTCCGGGCGGAAGTCGGCGAGCGTCTCGTCCCTCCTCCCGCTGACGATCTCCGACGCGAGCAGCCGGCCGATCACCGGCCCGAGCGTGATGCCGCTGTGGGAGACGGCCTCGTAGTAGCCCGGCACGGACGGCACCGCTCCCACCGAGGGGAATCCGTCGCCCGGGATGGGCCGGTAGACCACCCGTGTCCCGACGACGCGGGAGTCCTCGAACCCGGGAACGACGTCCCGCGCCGACTCGTGGAGCAGCCGTTCGAGCGCCGCCGGATCTTCGCCGGTGTCGATGAGCGCGTCGACCTCGCGGCTGTGGAGGACCACCGAAGCGTCTCCGTCAGGACGGATCGCGACGCGGGGCGCGTGCATGGTCCGGCGGATCGGCACCTGAGCACAGCCGATCCGGGTGACGACACCGGGCTCTCGGCGCATCGGCAAGTGCCGCGCGACGAGCCCGGCGACGTGGGCGGCGCCGGGGCCCGCGGCGTTCACGACGACGTCGACGTCGAGACGGCTGCCGTCGGACAGGGCGACGGTCCGTACGCTCCCGTCGGCGCCGGTGCCGACGTCATGGACCGTGGTGCCGAACCGGTGCTCGGCACCGGACGCGACGGCCTGGCCGACCAGGCGGCCGACGAGATGGCGTCCGTGCACCCAGGCTTCGTCGGGAAAGAACACGACCGGAACCTCGCCGGACACCGTGAGCGCGGGTTCGAGGTGGCGGCGTACCTCGGCTCCCGTGCGTACCTCGACCTGGTAGCCCCAGCCGGCCAGCAGCCCGGCCGTTTCCAGGAGGCTCGCCTCCGTCGCGGGGTCGTCCGCCCAGCGCAGGTGGCCGTCGGGGTGCCACCATGGGTCCGGCCCGATGATCCCGGCAAGCTCGCGGTACGCCGCCATGCTCGCGACGTTCAGGTCGAAGTAGGGCCTGCTCGCGGTCTTGGCACTGGCGTTGACCCACGAGAACGACGAGTCGGTGACCCCTTCACCCGGTCGGCCCGCGTCGACGAAGACCACCTTGACGCCGTGCCGTGCCAAATTCCAGCCCACACAGGCTCCGAGAACGCCCACCCCGATGACAGCAACACATCCAGGTCGCTCCACGACCCGATTCTCTCACGAACACCCGTTTCCAGCCCCTTGGCAAGGGTCGTGACTTTCTCTTTCTTCCGCGCAGATGTGGTGACCAGTGAAGCGCGGCGTCGAGGTTGTCCGCTCGGCAGCCGGTACGACCTCGGCCAACCCTTCTCCTTGGGCACTCAGATCGGCGGTTCCCTCAATTCCGGCGGCTACGACAATGATTCATCGCCCAATCGGAAACGCACGCGTAGAAGGAGATCCGAAACCTCATATCGGTCAGGCGTGTCCTATTGTACTGCGATGAATTCTGATCATCAGCTTCACTCGGACCTGGCAACACTGACCGGCCGCGCGGACAGCGCCGTGGAACTGTCCGGTCTGTTGCCGCCGGGTCGCCTCATTGAGACGGACGAAGATGAAGGCCGTCCGACTTTATGGATGCCCTCCGGACCGGCCTCGGCCGATCTGTGGACGGCCGCGCACGAGGCCCACGGACGAACGGGCTTGTGGCCGCTGCTGCTGGAACCATTACCGCGCGACGACGATTTCAGGCCCTGGGAATCCGGAGAACTGGACCTGGAGACGACCACCTCGCCGGATCTGCACGACCACGCGGCTCTCCTGGCGGCATGGTGGGCGGGACACACCGAGGTCGATCCGGACACCGATCTACTGCCGGAGACCGAGCGGATCGCCGTGACCGCGCCGTACGGTCAACGCTGGCCGGGAATGGCCGCCTCAGGCCGAGGCGCGGACGCTCTGGCCGCCGTCGGATGGACGGGCCCGGCGAACCACACCGACGACACCGGTGAGATCGCCGCCGTCGTACGCAGTTGGGAGGACCGGTTCGGCGCCGGCGGCTTCGGCGTCGGCTTCGCCGACCTGTACGTGAGCGTCGCCGCCCCGCCTTCGACGCTTCAGGAGGCCCTCCACGTCGCGGCCGAGCACTTCGCCTTCTGTCCGGACAACATCTGGCAGAACAGCCACCCCCACACGCTCGCCGCCTACGCGGAGCGCCTCGTGGGAATCAACTCGTGGGAATTCTGGTGGGACTGACGCACAGCCGGACATGCCGACCCTCGTACGAGCAAGGCCTCAGGCAGGCGGCGCCAGCCGACCTACCCGATCAAGAAGCGCGTCGTCCAGATCGCCCACCAGCACCCCGTTGTGCACCGAGGGACGGCACCCGGGATGGATCCGTACCCACGCCGGCGGTCCCTCCTCATAACCGAAGTGCAGCAGGAACGTCTCCCGTCGTCTGCCGCCGACTTCCGTGCAGGTATTCCCGCCCGTTGCGGTGTCCAGCGAGTTCAGCTCGGCCGCCAGTTCACGCGCCTGCTGCTCCCCATGCTCCAGTCCGCGAGACGGGCCGGGTGTGGGACTCCCGCCTTGTCCGTTCCGGCAGACCAGCACCTTGATCGCCCCGTCGGGCACCATCTGCTCCTGCTGCCCCCGCCGTCCGGTCGCCGGGGCGCAGGGGTCCTTCGGCTTAGGGAGTGCCCAGGTCCCGGTGCGATAGGCAGCGGTGATGCCGGGCCCGACGTACGAATTGCTGTTGACTGTGCCGTTGGTGGTGGTGACGCAGGAGTTGACCTCTTCCGCGCTGCCCACCCACAGTGCCCGGCCACCCGGATAGGCGAACCGGATGAGGTAGTTGGTGGTCTGTCCGCCCATCAACGTGCACATCCTTCTGACGCGATCGGCGGTGACGGGAAGGTAGCCCAGGTCATAGGCCATCGACCTGGCCTGATCGGTCAGGATCCGTGACCCGGCGAGCGGCCCTCCGCCCGGATACGAGTCGCGCCCCGGGTAGGCGCAGATCAACGCGCTCGTGGGCGTGCCGGGCACGAGGGACTCCTCGACTCCGTCCAAGTCGGCGGCGTCCGGCACCCAACGCCCGATCTCGCCGCTGTCCCATCGCCGCGGACACGAAGCCGGCGGCGCAGGCTCGCCGACCGTACGCGGAACCAGAACGACCGCGGCGAGCAACACCACCGCCGCCACGACGATGCCGATCCAATGGCTGGGCTTCACACGCTGATGACGTCGTCCGCTTGCCACCGGTTCACCTGGGGCCGGAAAGCCGGAAGGAGTGCGCCGTGATCTCGGCACATCCCTTCCGAACTGGCGGAGGATAGGGGATTTGAACCGCCGGTCATGAGCGTCCCTGTACAGGGTTAATCGAGACTAGGAATGAGACTGCGTAACAGTACCCGGCCATTGATTTAAGTGGCCGCCTCTGCGTCATGGCTTTCTCCCTGGCGGCGCAGGTTGCGCCGGCTCAAGGAGAGGGGTTTTCCTGTTCCAGGAGGCCCATCAACGATCGCCGCACGTCGGGGACTCGGCTTCCGTGATAGATCGCAGAGGCGTAAGAATGGCCTGCATGATCATGCGCATCGTCTTCCTGGTACTCGGCACGGCTGCTCTCTTATTCAGCGTCGCTCTGGCATTCGACGGGCACAGCCCGGAGGACACTCCCGTCACAATTCTGAGCTTCCCGCTCGCCGGAGTCGGCTTCATGATCGGCGCCGTGGCCATGGCGATTGCGGAACAACGCAAGAAGTAGGCCGGGTTGCGAGCCCACGGACAAGATCGCCTGGCGTTGATCCGTCTCTACGTCGCCGGCCTTTTCCACCGGGACCGCAAGGCCATCGGGTCGACATGGCCCGCATACACCCAAGGAACCCTCCCCGCGAGGAGGTGCAGCGAAGACGGGTCCCGCGCAAGATCCAGCTGAACCGCCGGGGCGCGAGTGTTGCAGCTCATGGGGCGCGGCCGGAGGGCGCCGACTTCGTTTCCTGCTGTCGGTGCAACGGATGCGGACGCCACAGTGCACGACTGGCATCGCCCTCAGACGAACGGCCCGGAAGGGCAGCAACTGCGACTGGCAATGAAGAGGGGCCATGCCGTTGACCTGGCATGACCCCTCTGAGCTGGCGGAGGATAGGGGATTTGAACCCCTGAAAGGTTGCCCTTTACACGCTTTCCAAGCGTGCGCCCTCGGCCACTAGGCGAATCCTCCGTCGACGAGCTTACCGGACTTCCGGCACTGTGGTGACCGCGTTTTTTCACCGGACGAGCTTGGCCGGAAGCGTGGAGCGAGCACTGCTGAGGCCGGTTAGACTGTCCAGGGACCCCTCGCGCGGCGTCATCCTGTGAACCTCCCCAGGGCCGGAAGGCAGCAAGGATAAGCGGGCTCTGGCGGGTGTGCGGGGGGTCTCTTCGTTGAGAGCCCCCTCGCAGGCGGGATGGTCGCATGAGCCTTGCGCTTTACCGCAAGTACCGACCCGGGACCTTCGCGGAGGTCAAGGGTCAGGAACACGTCACAGACCCGCTGCGACAGGCGTTGCGTACGGGCCGCATCAACCACGCTTACCTGTTCAGCGGCCCCAGAGGATGCGGCAAGACCTCCAGCGCGCGGATTCTCGCCCGCTCTCTCAACTGTGAGCAGGGCCCCACTCCCGACCCCTGCGGCGTGTGCGAGTCGTGTGTCGCGCTCGCGCCGACCGGCCCCGGGCACCTCGACGTCATCGAGATCGACGCGGCTTCCCACGGTGGCGTCGACGACGCGCGTGACCTGCGCGAACGCGCCTTCTTCGCGCCCGTGTCGGCGCGCTACAAGATCTACATCATCGACGAGGCGCACATGGTGACCCGCGAGGGTTTCAACGCGCTGCTCAAGCTCGTCGAGGAACCTCCGCCGCACCTGAAGTTCATCTTCGCGACGACCGAGCCGGAAAAGGTCATCGGCACCATCAAGTCGCGTACGCACCACTACCCGTTCAGGCTGATGCCGCCGGCGACGCTCAAGGCGCTGCTGGAGGAGATCCTCACCTCCGAGAGCGTGCCTTTCGAGCCGCCCGCCCTGCCGCTGGTCGTACGCGCGGGCGCCGGGTCCGCCCGTGACTCGCTGTCCATCCTCGACCAGCTCCTCGCCGGGGCCGAGGAGGACGGCATCACCTACGCCAAGGCCGTCTCCCTGCTCGGCTACACCGACGGCGACCTGCTCGACGAGGTCGTCAACGCGTTCGCGGGGCGGGCCGGCGGCGAGGTGTTCCAGGCGGTCAACCGGGTGATCGAGGGCGGCCACGACCCGCGCCGCTTCGCCTCCGACCTGCTGGAGCGCTTCCGCGACCTGGTGATCCTGGCCAACGTGCCCGAGGCGGCGTCGAGCGGGTTGCTCGACCGGCCCGCCGACGAGCTGGAGCGGCTGGTGCAGCAGGCGGCCTCGATGGGGCCCGCCGAGCTCACCCGTGCGGCCGAGATCTTCAACGCCGGGCTCACCGAGATGCGCGGCGCCACCTCGCCGCGGCTGCTGCTCGAACTGATGTGCGCGCGGGTCCTGCTGCCGGGCGCGGCGCAGGGAGAGGCGTCCCTGCTCGCCCGGCTCGAACGCCTGGAGCGCGGCGGCACGGTCGCCCAGATGGCCTCCAGGGCGGGCGCGGTCACGATCCCGCGCCCGGCGGCTGCCGGCGACGCGCCTGTTCCCGCCGCCGGTCCCGGTGCTTCCGTCGGTACGGCCGCTCGCGGCGCGGTGGTGGCCCAGGAACCCGCGGCGCCGGTTCCGGGCGACGGCCGAGGCCCGGCAACCGGCCAGGGTCCGGTGGGCGGAGCGGCCGACGACTGGCCCGAGCCCGTACGCCCCGGCACACCCGCGCCTCCGGCCGCCGGCACGCCCGCGCAGACCCCCGCCGCTCCGGCCTCCGCCCCCGCGCCCGCGGCCGCGACCGGCCCCGTCGCGGGCGGAGCAGGCGGCATGCAGCAGCAGTGGCCCGCCGTGCTGGCCGCGCTCAAGCAGCGCAGCATCGTGGTCTGGGCCAACGTCAGTACGAACGCCCAGGTCGTCGGCGTCGAAGGCAACCTGGTCACGCTCGGGTTCGCCCAGGTCGGCGCGATGAAGAACTTCACCGGCGGCGGCAAGGACGCCGTCGTGGCGACCGCGCTCGGCGATGTGCTGGGCGGCACGTGGCGGGTCGAGGCGGTGGTCGGCGGCTCTCCGGCGCCCCAGACCACCCGCGGCCCCGTACGCCAGCAGCCGCCGTCGGGCGGCCACGGCGGTCACGGCGGCCCCGCGCCTCAGCCGGCGGCCGGGTCGCCCGGCCAGGCGACGACCAGCCCGCAGGGCGGGGCGGGTGTGCACGCGGCCTCCCAGGGGCGGTCCGGCTCGCACGGAGGCTCCCAGGAGGAGCAGGGGTCGCAGGACCCCGGGCAACCTCCGGCCGACTCGGCCGCGCGTCCGACCACCGACGAGTCGTGGCCCGACGCGCCCGACGACCTCAGCCCCGGTTCGCCGCCGAGCCCCGATCCCACCCAGACCATGACCGCCAGGCAGCCGGGGGGCGTCCCCGTCGGGGCGGGCCTGGCCGCCGCGCGGTCGGCGGCCAAGGCGGCCGCTCAGGCGGGGCCGCGCGCTCCCGCCTCACGCGGCGGCACCGCGGCGTGGCCGAGCGCGATCCCAGGACGTGACAAGGCCGCCGACGCCGACGACGTCGATCCGCTGAACGACGCCGACGCCGACGTGGACGCCGTCTCCGGCATGGCGCTCCTGCAACGCGAGCTCGGCGCCCAGGTCATCGGCGAGATCGACCACACCTGACGAACCCGCCCCTACCAGGCCCTTTCAGGGGAACAGGCGGGCGCGGGCGGCGGCCGAACGCGGGTCCGTCGGCGGCAGGGCCGACAGGCGTTCGAGGATCTGGTAGTCGTCGCGGCCGTTCGGGGTCTGGGCGTAGGTCCACAGGTCGTCGGGGGAGCCGTGGCGCAGGAGGCAGGCGCGTACCTGGGCTTCGAGCTCCTCGCGTTCGCGCCGGATGTCGGGTGACTCCGAACGCGGCAGGAGCGGGCCGGGGTAGGCACGGGCCAGGGCGGCGGTGTCGCCCGACGCGAGGAGCCTGCGCAGTTCGAGGAAGTCGGCCTCCACCGGGCACACCAGCCGGTACGGCTTCGCCGCCAGCACCTCCCCGAGCTGCCCGCGCAGCCGGTGGATCTCGGCCCTGATCGTCACCGGGTTGCCGTCGTCGCCGTAGAGGTGGAACGACAGCTGCTCGGCCGACAGACCTTGGGGATGCAGGGACAGCAGGGCCAGGATCTCGGCGTGGCGGAGCGAGAGCGGGCGTTCGCGGTCGCCGAGGCCGGCCGTCGGGGTGCCCTCGCCCAGGCAGGTCAGCCGGAGGGCGGGCGGTGTCGCGGACGGCGTGTCGCGCAGGAGGTAGCCGTCGCAGAAGGGCTCCAGGAAGGCGACGCTCCCGTCGCGCAGGATCATGCGCTGCCCGGACAGCGGCAGGCGGGCGCCGAGCCGGCCCATGGGGTCGCCCGAGATGACCCGGCCCGTGGGGGACAGCAGGATGCCCGGCCGGTTGCGCAGCGACTCGTAGCGGCGGCGCAGGCGTTCGTCGCGCTCGTGCATGCGTATGGTGAGTTGCGACTCGGCGAGCTTGGCCGTGGCGCCGACCAGGGCGACGGTGGCGGGGTGGAGGTTGCGCGCGATGCCGCTGACGTCGACGCAGCCGATGACGCAGCCCGACTCGGGATCGGTGATCGGGGCCGCGCTGCACGACCATACGTGCAGCACGCGCATCAGGTGTTCCTCGGAGTAGACGTGCGTCGGGCGGCCGGTGGCCAGCGCGGTGCCGATGCCGTTGGTGCCGGCCATGTACTCGCCCCAGTGGTGGCCGTCGGCCAGTCCCACCTGGTCCGCGTGGCGCAGGACGCCGCCGTTGCCCTCGCGCCAGAGCACCCGGCCGTCACCGTCCGTGACGATCATGACGTGGTCGGTCTCGTCCGCCAGGCCGGAGAGCGTCTGGGCGAGCAGCGGCAGCAGCGGTTGCAGCGGATGGGCCTGCCGGATCTCGACGATGTCGGAGGAGTCGCAGACCAGAGGGGCGCTCTTGCCTTCCGGGTCGATCCCCGCCTCAAGTGATCGCCGCCAGGACGCCGTGATCAGTTTGCGGGGCGAATCGGGCCAGCTCTGCCCGGTAGCCGCTGCTTCGTGTGCTCCGCGTAGAAGACGGGAGTACGCATCGAGATGGCCGTAACTCATCGGTCACTCCAAGTAGTCAACAAGAGCATCCGTCCTGGCGGCGATCTGCGCAAGCCGTTCGGGGGGATTGCGGAGGGTGATTGAATGAACGCAACGTGTGTGCAACCTTTGGCGCACTAGCGTTCCGAAGCACGCGTCGGCGTGGTGCGGCCGCTCCGTCCGACGTGATGGCCGGGTCTCGGACACTGGAGGGGGGCCGAGACCCGGCCATGACAAAGGCCCGCGACGAAATGCCTGGAGGGAAACATGGGGAGCCCTCCCAGTACATGACGCCGCCCAAACACCGTAGGCTCGTGGCAGTCAAGAACCGGAGCCACGAGGAGCGCACGACGGTGAACCCAGGGGATGTCAACCTGCAGCAGCTGCTGGAGCAGGCTCAGCTCATGCAGCAGCAGCTTGTGAGCGCCCAGCAGGAGCTCAACGACGCGCAGATCGAGGGCTCGTCAGGCGGCGGCATGGTCACGGCCGTCGTCAACGGCTCAGGTGAGCTGCTCGAACTCAAGATCGACCCGAGCGTGATCGACGCGGCCGACCCGCAGGACACCGCCGACACGATCGCCGACCTGGTGATCGCGGCCGTCCGCGACGCGGTGCGCGCAGCCGCCGACCTGCAGCAGGAGAAGCTGGGCCCGCTCGCCCAAGGTCTGGGCGGCGGCGGCCTCGGACAGTTGCCAGGGTTCTAGGCATGTACGAAGGGGTCGTCCAGAACCTGATCGACGAGCTCGGCATGCTGCCCGGCGTCGGTCCCAAGAGCGCGCAGCGCATCGCGTTCCATCTGCTGGCGGCCGATCCGGCCGACGTCAAGCGGCTGGCGCACGCGCTGCTCGAAGTCAAGGACAAGGTGCGCTTCTGCCGGGTGTGCGGCAACGTGGCCTCCGAGGAGGAGTGCCGCATCTGCCGTGACCCGCGGCGCGACACGCACGTGATCTGCGTGGTCGAGGAGTCGAAGGACGTCGTGGCGATCGAGAAGACGCGCGAGTACCGCGGCACGTACCACGTGCTCGGCGGCGCGATCAGCCCGATCGACGGCATCGGCCCCGACGACCTGCGCATCCGCGAGCTCATGACGCGCCTGGCCGACGGGCGGGTCACCGAGCTCATCCTCGCCACCGACCCCAACCTCGAAGGCGAGGCGACCGCTACCTACCTCGCCCGTCTGGTCAAGCCGATGGGCATCAAAGTGACACGACTCGCCAGCGGCCTGCCGGTGGGCGGTGACCTCGAGTACGCCGACGAGGTGACCCTGGGCCGTGCTTTCGAAGGACGGAGGCTCCTGGATGTCTGATATGTGGGATGTGCTCGCCGAAGAGATCGCCGCGCACGCGCAGAACTACGTCGACGGCCTGACCAGGGTCGCCGGCGGTGAGGGCGGCGACGCGATCTGGTCGCTGCTCCTGGTGGAGGTCGCGCAGGTGAGCCTGGCCGGGGCCAAGCTCGGCGCCAACCGCGACGTGATCCTCTCGGGCAACTACGAGCCGCCGATGAGCGAGGACCCCGACATCGACGGCGTGCGCACGGCCCTGGCCGAGCGGCTGGAGGCGGTCGACGACTACGCCGAGGTGTTCGACCCGTACAAGGACACGTCGGTGACGCCGTACCGGTTGTCGGACGACCTGACCGCGGTCGCCGCCGATCTCATCCACGGGCTGCGTCACTTCCACGCCGGCCGGCCGCACGAGGCGCTGTGGTGGTGGCAGTACTCCTACTTCAACACCTGGGGAAACCACGCGGGCGCGGCGATGCGCGCGTTGCAGGCCCTCGCCGCGCACTCGAGGCTCGACGTGGCGGAGGAAGCCACCGCGGTGTGAAGATCATCCACATATTGGTATGAACCATCAGCCTCATGAGAGGCCCCCAGTAGACTGGCAGTTCACAGTCCAGACCGGGAGACTCTCGTGGCGCTCGTTGTGCAAAAGTACGGTGGTTCGTCCGTCGCCGACGCGTCCTGCATCAAGCGGGTCGCGCAGCGTATCGTCGCGACGAAAAAAGCCGGCAACGACGTGGTCGTGATCGTCTCCGCGATGGGCGACACGACGGACGAGCTGCTCGACCTGGCCGAGCAGGTCTCGCCGCTGCCTCCGGGCCGCGAGCTCGACATGCTGCTGACCTCCGGCGAGCGCATCTCGATGGCCCTGCTGGCCATGGCGATCGCCAACCTCGGTCACGAGGCCCGTTCGTTCACCGGCTCGCAGGCCGGTGTGATCACCGACTCCACCCACGGCAAGGCGCGCATCATCGACGTGACGCCGGGCCGCATCCGTGAGGCGGTCGACCAGGGTCACATCGCGATCGTGGCCGGGTTCCAGGGCGTCTCGCAGGACACCAAGGACATCACCACGCTGGGCCGCGGCGGCTCCGACACGACCGCGGTCGCGCTCGCGGCGGCCCTGGAGGCCGACGTCTGCGAGATCTACACCGATGTCGACGGCATCTTCACGGCCGACCCGCGCATCGTGCCCGTGGCCCGCAAGATCCCCAGGATCTCGTACGACGAGATGATGGAGATGGCCGCCTGCGGCGCGAAGATCCTGCATCTGCGCTGCGTCGAGTACGCTCGGCGGTTCAACCTGCCGATTCACGTACGCAGCTCGTTCAGCACCAGGGAAGGCACGTGGGTCGTCTCCGACCCTTACACCGAAGGAACAGAGATGGAGCAGCCGATCATCTCCGGCGTCGCGCACGACCGGAGCGAGGCCAAGATCACTGTTGTCGGGGTTCCCGACAAGGTCGGCGAGGCTGCCTCGATCTTCAAAACGCTGGCCGACGCCGAGATCAACATCGACATGATCGTTCAGAACGTCTCGGCCGCGGCCACGGGCCGCACTGACATCTCCTTCACGCTGCCGACCGCCGACAGCCAGATGGCGCTGACGGCGCTGAAGAAGATCCAGGGTCGCATCGGTTACGAGTCGCTGCTCTTCGACGACCAGATCGGGAAGGTGTCGCTGATCGGCGCGGGCATGCGCTCGCACCCCGGCGTCACGGCGACGTTCTTCGCGGCCCTCGCCGACGCGGGGGTCAACATCGAGATGATCTCCACCTCGGAGATCCGCATCTCGGTGATCGTCGAGCAGGACGGTGTCGACGCGGCCGTGGCGGCCGCCCACCGGGCCTTCGATCTCGACGCCGACCAGGTCGAAGCCGTGGTGTACGGAGGTAGCGGACGATGAGCAGGCCCAATCTCGCGCTGATCGGCGCCACCGGTGCCGTGGGCACCGTCATGCGGGACATCGTGTCCACGCGGGAGGACATCTGGGGCGAGATCCGTCTCGTCGCCTCCGCGCGCTCGGCGGGCAAGGTGCTGAGCGTGCGCGGCGAGGACGTCGTCGTCCAGGCGCTCGCGCCCGAGGTGTTCGACGGCATCGACATCGCCATCTTCGACGTGCCCGACGAGGTGTCGGCCGTGTGGGTGCCGATCGCGGCCGAGCGCGGCGCGATCGCGATCGACAAGTCCGGCACGTTCCGGATGGAGCCCGACGTCCCGCTGGTGGTGCCCGAGGTCAACCCGCTCGACGCGCGCAACCGGCCCAGGAACATCATCTCCACCCCCAACTGCACGACGCTGTCGATGATGGCGGCCATGGGGGCGCTGCACACCGAGTACGTGCTCAAGGAGCTCGTCGTCGCCTCCTACCAGGCGGTGTCGGGCGCGGGCGTGGCGGGCTCGGCGCGGCTCTACGACGAGGTCGAGGCGCTGGCCGGCGACCGTTCGATCGGTCAGGCGGCCGGCGACGTGCGCAACGTCCTGGCCGACAAGCTGCCCGGGGAGTCGCCGTTCCCGGCGCCCATCGCGTTCAACGTGGTGCCGTGGGCGGGCTCGTACAAGGACGGCGGCTGGGCGTCGGAGGAGCTCAAGCTCCGCAACGAGTCGCGCAAGATCCTCGGCATCCCCGACCTGAAGGTCTCGGCGACCTGCGTCCGCGTGCCGGTGATCACCACCCACTCGCTGGCCGTGCACGCCCGCTTCGAGCGGGAGATCACGGTCGACGACGCTCACCGCGTGTTGTCGGCGGCGCCGACCGTAGTGCTGATGGACGACCCGGCCAAGGGCGTCTTCCCGACGCCGCTCGACGTGGTCGGCAACGACCCGACGTACGTGGGGCGCATCCGCCAGGCGATCGACTTCCCGAACACGCTCGACCTGTTCGTCTGCGGCGACAACCTGCGCAAGGGCGCCGCCCTGAACGCGGCGGAGATCGCCGAGCTGGTGGCCTCCGAGCTGTAGGCCCGACCGACTCCGTGGGGGACGCCGTGCTTCGTGTACGGCGTCCTTCGCCTTTCCGGCGGCCGGGTCCCGTGGCTTCTGTGGGGGGTTGGCGCCCGATGAGCGGGCGGGGCCTGTCACTTGAACAGGATGTCCCAGTGGCTGCTCTCGTCGGCGAAGACGGTGCCGCTGGCCGAGCGGTAGAGGGCCGAGCCGTCGCCGCGGACGCCGGTCCTCTGGTGGTGCCTGGTGATGTAGCGGTCGATGCACGCGTTGTGCGTGATGTCGAGCTTGTAGCCGTTCCCGTGGCTGTAGAGGCCGGGGGCGTGGCCCGTCTCCGTGCCGCCGGTCACCATGACCGGGCAGCCGCTGTCATGCTTGAGGTCGATGACGCGGGCGATCGTGCCGGCGCGTACGGAGTCGAGCGAGGTGCAGTGGTGCAGATAGCGGCTCGTACAGTGGCCGGATGACTTCGTGCGCAGGCCCGAGCTCTTCAGCCAGCGGGTCGCCGTGGCGTGGGTCATGTGCATCGCCGCCTGCCTGGGCAGCACGCGTGCCAGATCAAGCTGAGATCGCTTCTGCGCCCTCTGTGCGCGGCTTCTGGGCATCATGCCCTCTCCGACGCTCGCGGGCCGCGTGACGGCTTCTGAGCGCTCGGCACGGTCCTGGGTGCTCGACCGCTCGGCGTACTCCTCGCCGGTCTCGACCCAGGCGTCCGCGGCCTCGTCCCAGGCGGCCCAGGCGTCTTCGGACTCCTCGGACTCCTCGGACTCGTCGGCCGGGAACGGGGATCCGGCGGTTGCCGGGCGGCCGGGAACGGCCTGGTGCTCCTGTGTGACGGTGAAGCGCCCGTGCGCCTCGCCGATGTCCGTGCCTGGCCAGGCCAGGCCCGGTTTCAGCCGGTACATCTCCGCCAGGGCGGCCTCGACGGCCGCCTGCCGGACGTTCGTCCACGGCCGGTCGGTACCCTCCGGGATCCGGAGGGGCAGGTCGAGCAGCCCCTCGGTCCCATCAGGACGGGTGAACGGTGTTGGCGCCTGAACCCGCTCTCCACCTGATGGGTGGGAGGTGGCGGAAGCGGCCGACGCCAGCGCGATTATGGTGATCTGAATGCCGAGGAGCGCCACTGCGAAGGTGCGCGCTGTTCCACGTATCCACATGTCGATGCCTTTTCGCGGAAAAGAGCCCTTCCGCCTGAAACGACAATCCCACCATTCCCAGGAGATAACTCATGCCTCATGCCCATCTTTGCCCTGTGGCGGTGATCACCGTGCCACTCCATGACCCACCGCGCTTTCAAGACGTAAAGTGACGAACGTGTCCGAAGCCCGAAACAGAGGATCGGAGAGCACCCGAGAGGTCATCGTCGAGACGGCTTTGCGACTGTTCCGTGAGCGTGGCTTCGACGCGACGACCATGCGTGCCATCGCCGCCGAGGCAGGGGTGTCAGTGGGCAACGCCTACTACTACTTCGAGAGCAAGGAGGCGTTGATCCAGGCGTACTACGACCGCGCGCAGGCCGAGCACGAGGCGGCGTGCAGGGAGTTCCTGGCCACGGAGAGGTCGTTCGCCGCACGGCTGAGCGGGGTGCTGCGCGAGTGGGTACGGGTGTCGGAGCCGTACCACGAGTTCGCGGTGAAGTTCTTCAAGCACGCCGCCGAGCCGACGAACCCGCTGAGCCCGTTCAGCGCCCAGTCGTCGCCGGCGCGGGAGGCGTCCATCGGGATCTACCGCGAGGTGGTCGAGGGGTCGAAGGACCGGATGAACGCCGAGTTGCGGGCTGAGCTGCCCGAGCTGCTGTGGTTGTTGTCGATGGGCATGGTGCTGTTCTGGGTGCACGACACCTCGCCGGGGTGCGTCCGTACGTACCGGCTGATCGAGGTCACGGTGCCGCTGGTGGACCGGCTGGTGGGGTTGTCGCATCTGCCGGGTCTGCAGGGGATCACGAAGGACTTCATCGCGGCGGTGCACGAATTGCGCGCGTAGAGGACTCCTTCAGGCCACATACCGCTTGGTATGGTCGGCTCACCGTCGCCGAACCGGAGGCCCTGAATGACGCGCAACTGGGGCATGACCATCCCCTTCTACGACCGTTCCCTGGCGAAGTCGCAAGAGCTGATCGCGGAGCTGCCCGGCCTCGGCTACACCGACGCCTGGTCGGCCGAGGTCAACGGCAACGACGGGTTCGTCCCGCTGGCCATGGCCTCGCAGTGGGCTCCGGGGATCAGGCTCGGGAGCGCGATCGTCCCGGTCTCGACGCGCGGGCCGGGGTTGCTGGCCATGTCCGCGGCCACGCTGGCCGACCTGGCCCCCGGCCGGTTCGTGCTCGGCATCGGCTCCTCCTCGCCGGCGATCGTCGAACGGTGGAACGCCGGGGAGTTCGCCAAGCCGTACGCGCGGACCCGCGACACGCTGCGTTTCCTGAGGCGGGCGCTGGCGGGGGAGAAGATCTCCGAGCGGTACGAGACGTTCGAGATCAAGGGCTTCAAGCTGGAGCGCGCACCGAAGACCGCACCGAAGATCGTGCTGGCCGCGCTGCGGCCCCGGATGTTGCGCCTGGCCGCCGAGGAGGCCGACGGCGCGATCACCAACTGGCTCGCGCCCGAGGACGTGCCCAAGGTGCGCGCCGAGATCGGCCCCGGCACCGAGCTGATCGCCCGCCTGTTCGTCTGCGTGAGCGAGGACACCGACAAGGTGCGCGAGATGGCCCGGTGGATGCTGGCGAGCTACCTGACCGTCCCCGCGTACGCCGCCTTCCACGACTGGCTGGGCCGCGGCGAGGTGCTGCGCCCGATGCACGAGGCGTGGGCGGCGGGCGACCGTCAGGCCGCGCTCAAGGCCATCCCCGACGACGTCGTCGTCGCCCTCGTCGTGCACGGCGACGCCGCCACCTGCCGCGCCAGGATCCGCCGGTACGTCGACAACGGTCTCGACACGCCGGTGCTCGCGCCGATCCCGGGCGGCGAGGTGCCGATCGAGCAGGCCGTACGCGATCTCGCGCCCGTACGGGAGGACTGATGGACGACGTGCTGCGGCTCGACGCGGTCGGGCAGGCCCGGGCGGTGCGTACCGGGCAGGTGTCGGCACGGGAGCTGGCCGAGGCCGCCATCGCCGCCATCGAGGCCCACGACGGTGAGCTCAACGCCGTCGTGCACCGCCGGTTCGAGCGGGCGCTGGCCGAGATCGACGACCTCCCGGCCGGGGCGCCCTTCCGCGGCGTGCCGATCCTGCTCAAGGACCTGGGCTGGCGGCAGTCGGGCGAGCCGTACAGCGGGGTCGCGGGTGCTCGACGGCCTGGACGGCGCCCCGGACGACCACGGCGTCGTACGGCTGCGCGCGGCCGGTTTCGTCCTGCTGGGAAGGACGAACACCCCGGAGTTCGGCAGCACGATCACCACCGAGCCGGCGGCGTTCGGGCCCACCCGCAACCCCTACGACCCGGCGTACTCGGCGGGCGGGTCGAGCGGCGGCTCGGCCGCGGCCGTGGCGGCGGGCATGGTCGCGCTGGCGACCGCGAGCGACGGCGGCGGCTCGATCCGCGTACCCGCCTCGCTGTGCGGCCTGGTGGGGCTCAAGCCGACGCGCGGCCGCCTGAGCCTGGGCCCGTCCATGGGCGAGGGCTGGAGCGGGTTCTCCTGCCCAGGCTTCGTGAGCAGGACCGTACGCGATACGGCGGCCGCGCTCGACGGGGTCTCCGGCTACCACCCGGGCGACCCCTACGACGCCCCCGCGTTGCCCGGCCCGCTGGCCGCCGAGGCGGGCGCCGACCCCGGACGGCTGCGCATCGGCTTCCTGACCCACCACCCGCGCGAGGACGTACCCGGCGACCCCGACCTGGCCGAGGCCGTCACCAGGGCGGCCGCGCTCCTGGAGGGACTCGGCCACGACGTGGCCCCCGGCGGGCCGCAGGCGTTCGGCGAACCGGAATTCCCCGGACATTTCGGTGCCATCGTCGCCAACAACCTGGCCGCGCAGGTCGCGAGCCTGGGCACGTCCCGTGGCAGGCCGGTAGAGCCCGCGGAGCTCGAACCGCGCAACGCGGCCATGGTCGCCGCCGCCCGCGCCAACAGCGCGGCCGACCACATCCTGGCCACCCAATGGGTGGACGGCTTCCGCCGCCGCATGGCCTCCTGGTGGGCCACGGGCAACGACCTGCTGCTGATGCCGTCGGCGGGGGCGGCGCCGTTCCCGCTCGGCTGGATCCCGCCCACCGACCTCAGCATCGCCTTCGGCAGGACCGCGCAGGTGGTGGCCTACACCTCGCCGATCAACGCGACCGGCCAGCCCGCGATCTCGCTGCCGCTGCACGCGACCGCGGCGGGGCTGCCCGTCGGCGTACAGCTCGTGGCGGCGGCCGGTCGGGAGGATCTGCTGATCCGGGTGGCCGCGCAGATCGAGCAGGCCAGGCCGTTCGCGCACCCGGCCATGCGCTGATCGTCAGGAACCCCTTGCCCGGCTGACACGTTATGTCGTGAGTAGCCTGGGGTAGGAGGATCCTCATGATGGCGAAGGCAGCACGGGCGGCGGCGGCGTGGCGGACGTACCGCGAGGTGACCAAGCCTGGCACGCCGGGAATGATGACCAGGGTGCGCGCGATCCCGCGCATGATCGGCGCGGTCACGCGCGGCCGCTACGACGGCATGGGCAGGGGCAAGCTCGCCCTGATGGCCCTCGGCGTGGTCTACATCCTGTCACCGATCGACGTCATCCCCGACTTCCTGGTGCTCGTCGGGGTGGCCGACGACTTCGGCGTGTTCCTCTGGCTGATCGCCTCGCTGCTCGGCGAGAGCGGCCGCTACGTCGAGCACGAGCGCAGGATCATCCAGGGGCGGCTGGAAGGCTAGATCTCCTCCATCCGCAGCCAGGCACGTGAGGGCAGCGGGTGGCCGAACAGGCGGGCGGCGTTGCCGTAGGCGACCCTCGCGATGTCGGCGGGCGGGAGCGCGCCGAGGTTCCCGGCCACGGCCTTCTGGGTGTCGGGCCAGGTCGAGTCGGAGTGGGGGTAGCCGCTCTCCTGCAGCACATGGTCGAGGCCGACCGCGAGACGCACGCCGGACAGCGCGTGGTCGTCGAGCGTGCCGAAGAAGAAGTTGCGGCGCAGCACCTCGCTGGGCTTCAGGCCGCCGTCCCAGGCCGCCTCGCCGGCGACCGGGTGGTCGAGCGCGTAGTCGGCGCGCTCGGCCAGCATCGGCAGCCAGCCCACGCCGCCCTCGACGATGAGGATGCGCAGGTTGGGGAAGCGCAGCGGCAGGCCCGACCAGAGCCAGTCGGCGCAGGCGAACATGGCGCTCGTGGGCATCAGCGTGGTGATCGCCTCGATGGGTGTGTCCGGCGAGGGCACGGGCGACCAGGAGGCGTCTCCGGTGTGCAGGGCCACGACCGTGCCGGTCTCCTCGCAGGCGGCGAAGAACGGGTCCCAGTGGCCGGTGTGGATCGACGGCAGCCTGAGTCTGGTCGGGAACTCCGGGAAGACCACGGCCTTGAAACCGCGGGCGGCGTTGGCCCTGATCTCCTTGGCGGCCACGTCGGGATCGGGCAGCCAGGGCAGTTGCAGGCCGATGATGCGCTCGGGGTAGGTGCCGGCCCACACGTCGATGTGCCAGTCGTTCCACGCCTTGACCAGGGCCAGGCCGAGCTCCTGGTCGCGGGTCCTGGCGAACGGCATGCCGGACTGGCCGGCCAGCATGCCGGGGAAGCAGAGCGCGGCCCAGATGCCGGCGACGTCCATGTCCTGGACGCGGGCCTCGATGTCGTGGCAGCCGGGGCGCATCTGCTCGAATCTGACCGGGTCGAGGGTCCACTGCTCGCGCGGCAGCCCTGCGCCGACGTCGATGCCCGCGCACGGGTAGGTGGCCCCGCCGTAGCGCCAGACCTGGTGGCCGGCGTCCGTCTCCACGACCTTGGGAGCGACGTCGGCGTATTTTTCCGGGAGCCTGTCCTCGAACAGGTCAGGAGGCTCGATCAGGTGATCGTCGGCGGAGATGATCACATAGTCGCGCCGCCTTGGGTCTGGGTCGGGGAGCAGCGGCGTAGTCACGCAGGTAACCGTACGACGACGGCATAACGTCGAACAAGCTGCGACGTATCCGTTGGGTATCCATACATTCGTGCCCGGGACCGCCTGGAGGGGGATGGGGGCGATCCCGGGCTTGCGGGGTCCCTGAGGATGCTGCCCCTTGCAGACCCCGGCGGCTTCTACCCGCGGGAGATCGAATCAGTCAGGAGATTTTCCCGGAGCCCGGCGACGGTGGCCCGATCGACCTGGAGGACGTCGGTGACATAGCCCTGGACGGAGCCGTGCCGCTCGGTGAGGTCGTCCAGGAACAGGCGCATGGCCTGGGCGGGGGCCAGCCCGAAACCCGGCCACATCGGGGCGTCAGGGTGCCTCGTGCGCCAGTCGGAGATGAAGCGTTCGGTCGCCAGGCCGGTCAGGGCGTAGTCGGCGACGATGTCGTCCTCGGCGACGCCGACGAGCGAGAGGATCAGCGCGGTGAGCAGGCCCGTACGGTCCTTTCCCGCCGCGCAGTGGATGACGACCGGCGCGTTGTCCGCGACGGCGACCGTCTCCACGGCCGCGCGCAGGTTGTCCACGCCGTCCTCGGTCACCTCCAGGTAGCGGTCGGCGAGGTAACGCTCGACGCCCGTCTCCTCGCGGAACTCGGCGAGGTTCCAGCGGCGTCCCTCGACGGGCAGGTTCCGGTACCGCAGCCCCTCGGTCTCCGGCACCCGGCCGGCCCGCTCGACCTCGAAGGGATGCCTCAGGTCGATGACGGTCCGTACGCGCAGCGCGTGGAAGGCCGGCAGGTCGTCACCGGCCAGCCAGCCCAGGGAGTCGGCCCGGTAGAGCCGCTGCCACCGGACGGTGCGCCCGTCCTGAGCGGCATATCCACCTACGTCACGAAAGTTGCAGAGATTGGCGAACTCAATGTGGCGGATCACCCTCCACACCTTAATTGGCGGCGGTTTCCGACTCCTGAGCCGCAGTCCCGTCGCTGGTCTCGTCAGTGGGCTTGGCGGCCTTCCGTTCGGCCACCTCGCGCCGGATCAGCAGGATCCACCCGCCGATCGCGATGCCGATGAACAACCACCACTGGACCCCGTAGGCCAGGTTGAGCCCGCCTCCCGAACCGACGTCGGGCGCGGGCACCGGGGCGGGCGCCGCGACGCCCTCCGGCTGCTGCCCGGTGAGCTCGACGTACCCGCCCACGAGCCGGTACGGCCACCGCTTCCCGATCTTGTCCGGGTCGATCAGCAACACCTGGCCGTCCGGCAACCCGGACCGCTCGCGGATGCCCGTGGAGTCCTCGGTCTCGCTCGTACGTAGCCGTCCGGTGACAGTTACCTGACCTGTGGGCGGGGCGGGGACCGGGGGAGAGGCGTCGGCGGTGGCGGCGGCCTCGATCCAGCCGCGGTTCACGATCACGGCGGTGCCGTCGCCGGTGACGAGCGGGGTCAGGACGTAGAAGCCGTTGCGGCCCTCCTGGGGGCGGCGGCGTACGAGCAGGCCGTTGGCGGCGTCGTACGTGCCGGAGGCGACGACCGTACGGTAGCGGTCGCCCTCGCCCACCGGACGGCCGGCGGCCGCGAGCCGGTCGAGCGGGACGGCGGCGGCCTCGATGTTGGAGGTCACCCTGTCCTTGTTGTCGGACCGCTCCTCGAAACGCCCGAACTGCCACCTGCCCAGGAACACGAAGGCGGGGATGACCAGCAGCACCACGACGTGGAGCGCCAGCCACCGAGGCGTCAGCAGGAACCGGTACACGCCTTCAAGGTTAGGCACCGGGGTGGGTGCTCCCTCACGCGGCTCGCCCGCTACGCGCTCCGGTGGCCGGCGCCCGAGCCGGGCACCGGCGTGACCTCGCGCGGCCCGGCCACCTCGTGGCCCTCCGTGCAGTGGAAATGCAGCTCGACAGGGGCGCCGCAGTCGCGATGGGTGAGCAGCACCGGCGGGCCCTCCGCGTCGGCCATGTACTTGTCGCCCCAATGCATGAGCGCGACCAGCAGCGGATAGAGGTCCCGGCCCTTGTCGGTCAGCCGGTATTCGTCACGCTGGCGCTGGCCGGGCTCGCGGTAGGGCTCCTTGCGCAGCAGGCCCTCGTCGACCAGCCGGGCCAGGCGCGCGCTGAGCACCTGACGGGGGGCGCCGGTGATCGCCTGCATGTCGGCGAACCTCCGCACGCCGCTGAACGCCTCGCGCAGCACCAGGAAGGTCCACTTCTCCCCGACGATGTCCAGGGTGCGCTCGATCGAGCAGTTGTCCACCCGGAAGCCCACTAGGAACGGCAGGTTCATCTTCGCATTATATCTGAGTTCGATTGACAGACTCAGCTCTCGTGGGCACGCTGGGTCTATGCAAGGAACCCAGATTCGCCCGGCTCGCCAGGACGACGAGGAGCGGATCAGACGCTTCCTGACGGGGTTGTCGCTGCACACGCAGACGCTGCGGTTCTTCACCGGGCTGAGCTCCCCGGGGGCCGGCCTCGTACGCACCCTGCTGACCCTGGACGAACGCCGCGACGCCCTCGTCCTCACCGCCGAGGACGAGATCGTCGGGCACGCCATGAGCTATCAGGGCGGCTGCGCCGACGTGGAGATCGCCGTCGTCGTGGCCGACCGCTGGCAGGGGTACGGGCTCGGTCCGCGGCTCGTCGACGCCTTGCTGCTCAGGGCCGCCGTACGGGGGGCGCGTACCGTGGGGATGGACGTGCTCGGCGAGAACCGGCGGGTGCTCAGGCTCGTCCGCAGGCTCTGGCCGGACGCCCGGATGAAGGTCACGTCCGGGACGGTCGAGGTGACCGCTATGATCGATCTGGCGGGAGTATTTGCGGAACAAGGTTCTGGTAGCACACCATTGACAGCGTGAAGAGTGTCAAGAACGGACGCGACGGCCGCACCCGCATCATCGAAGGTGCCCTCCGACGCTTCAGCCAGGACGGGGTCTCGGCCACCACGCTGGCCAGTCTGCGCGAGGAGAGCGGTGTAAGCGTCGGCAGCTTCTACCACCACTTCGCCAGCAAAGAGCATGTCTACGGCGTCCTCTACGCCGAGATCCTCGACGCCTATCAGCAGGCCTTCCTCGCCGAGCTCGTCGGGCACGACGACGCCCGCGCCGGCGTCGAGGCCGTGGTCGCCTTCCACATGCGCTGGGCAGGCGAGCACCCCGAGCGGGCCAGGATCCTGGTCAGCGAGCGGCCGCCGCGCAAGCACGAACCGGGCGGCGCCGAGGTGGCCGAAGCCAGGCGGGCGTTCTTCCGCCAGGTCTCCGACTGGTGGAAGCCGCACATGAAGAACGGCCTGCTCCAGCCCGTCCACGCCACCATGTGCTACGTCCTGTGGCTCGGGCCCGCGCAGGAGATGTGCCGCCTGTGGTTCGCCGGGGCGCACACCCCGACCGAGGAGGAGATCAAGGGCCTGGGCGAGGCGGCCTGGCAGAGTCTCCGCCAGCGCGGGGAGCAATGATCTGAGCACCGTCTGTGGTGTTATTGTCCAAATGTGAGAAGACCTCGGGCTCTGGTACTGCCCGACCTGCCGGAGAGCGCGCTCGCCCGCCTGGGCGAGGTCGCCGACGTGGCCGAGGCTCCTCCGCGGCCCAGCGTCGGCTTCACCGACGAGCAACTCGCCGACCTGGTCATCGAGACCGGCGCGAACGTGCTCATCACCGACGGCGACCAGGTTCGCACCTCGGTTCTCGCACTGCACATCGACATCGTGGCCAGCCTGGGCGTCCCCACCGGCGTCGATCTGCGGCTGGCCGCCGAACGCGGGGTCACCGTCCTGCACGCCCGTGACCGCGACCCCGACGCGGTGGCCGAGCTGACGCTCGCGCTGCTGTTCGCGGTCAGCAGGAACATCGTCACGGCCGACCGCGAGGTACGCAGGGGCCGTGCCAACCGCGGCAGGGTGCCGCCCGCCCAGCGCCACCGCGGCAGGCGGCTCACCGGGCGTACGCTCGGCATCGTGGGCCTCGGCCGGGTCGGCAGGGCCATGCGCTGGCGCTGCCAGGGGCTCGGCATGCGGGTGGTCACCTGCGACCCGTACGTCCCCGAGGCCACGCACACCCTGCCCGCGCTGCTGGCCGAGGCCGACGTGGTGTCGCTGCACGTGCCGCTGACCCAGGACACAAGGGGCTTCTTCGGCTACAGCGAGTTCGGCGCGATGCGCCAGGGGGCGATCTACCTCAACACCTCACGCGGCGCCCTGCACGACCTGACCGCCCTGGTGGACGCGCTGCGGCAGGGCCAGGTCGGCGGCGCGGGGCTCGACCACTTCGAGGGCGAATGGCTCGACCCCGCCCATCCGCTCACCAGGTTGCCGAACGTGGTGCTGACCCCGCGCCTGGGCGAGGCCACGGGGGAGAGCCTGGAGGAACTGGCGGAGGCGCTGGTGGAGGACATCGCACGGCTGCTGCGGGGCGAGCCGCCCGCGCACGCGTACGCGCCGGTCAGGCCGGTTGCCGGATCCGCGTCCTGACCTGCCACCTGGCGCGGTCGAGGGAGATGTCCAGCCGCAGGTCGCCGCGCTGCCTGCGCAGACCGGGCACGCGCAGCCGGTCGTGCACGTCGAACCTGCCCCGCGAGGGATAGCCGAAGCCCAGCTCGCCGGGCAGCACCCGCAGGTCGTCGCGGTTGCCGCAGCGCGGGCAGGTCCAGGAGACCAGGTCGAGGCCCCGGTTGTAGTCGGAGCAGGCGTTGAAGTACTCGTCGGGCCCGAATCGCGACTCGCAGGCCAAGCAGGGGATCAGCATGGGTGCGCTCCTCGGTGCGGCGTCTTGCACCCTAAGAGATACCGCCCCCCACTTGTCCGTGGCTTGCAGAACACTTGGGCGCGTAAGTAACAGTATGAGCACTGTCGGTGTCTGGTGAAAGGATGGTGTCCGTGGAACGACTGCGCCATCACCTCCTGGAAACCGGCTACACGATCGACGGCGTCCGCGTCCGGCTCGGCGCCATGGCGGCCTCGGCCCTGGCGCGGGAGGAGCTGGTCCCGGCCCTGCGGGCGACCGCCGACGGCGACCCGCTGGCCACGCTGATCAGGCTCTGGTGGCTGGGCGTGCCGGTCCCGGCCAAGTCCGTGCCCACCGAGGTCCTTGAGTCGGGCCTGGTGTCGGCCGACGGCGATCAGATCAGGGCGACCGTGCACCTCCAGCCGTGGGAGACCGGCGGCTACGTGGTCTCCGACCGCAAGGTGCGGCCCGGCGACCCGGCGCTGCGGCCCGACCACGTCGTGGGCGCGGGCGGCGCCTCGGCCAACCTGGCCCAGCTCGCCACGAGCCGCGCCGTGCCGCGCGCGCTCGACCTCGGTACGGGCTGCGGCGTCCGGGTGCTCTCCCTGGCCGGCCGGGCCGAGCAGATCGTGGCGACCGACCTCAATCCGCGTGCCGTCGAGCTGGCCCGGCTGAGCTGGGAGTTGTCCGGTGTCACGGGCGTCGACGCGCGGGTGGGGTCGATGTTCGAGCCCGTCGAGCACGAGCTGTTCGACCTGGTCGTCAGCAACCCACCGTTCGTCATCGCGCCCGGGGCCGAGCGTACGCTGACGTACCGGGAGTCGGGCGGCGACGGTGACGACTTCTGCCGCGACCTCGTCCGCCGTACCCCGCGCCACCTCGCGCCCGACGGCCAGGCCCACTTCCTGGCCAACTGGCTGCACGTCGAGGGCGAGGACTGGCACGACCGGGTCGGCGGCTGGCTGCGCGAGACCGGCTGCGACGCCTGGGTGGTCCAGCGGGACGTCCAGGACCCGGCCGAGTACGTCGAGCTGTGGCTCAAGGACGCCGCCGAGCAGGGCACCAAGGGCTACACCGACCACTACGACCGCTGGCTGGCCTGGTTCGACGAGCGCAAGGTCGAGGGCATCGGCTTCGGCTGGATCACCATGCGCAACTCGGGCACGCTCGACCCGGTCGTACGCGTCGAACACCTCTCCCACCAGGTGGGCCTCCCGGTCGGCGACTACGTCGACGACGTGCTCGACTCGATCGCCGCCGCCCATCGGGCCGCCGACCTCGACGCGGCGCTGCTGCGTACCGCCGAAGGGCTGCTCGACGAGCGCGTCGGCCTGCCCGGCGCGGAGGACCCGATCCGCATCGTGCTGCGTCAGACGCAGGGGCTGCGGCGCAGCAGGGAGGTCGGCACGGTCGAGGCCGCGCTGGCCGGCGTGTGTGACGGCGAGCTGGCGCTCGGGCCGCTGCTCAACGTGATCGCCGAGCTGGTCGGCGACGGCGAGATCCCCAACGCCGACGCGGTCAGGCCCCTCATCGCCGAGGGCTTTTTCCTGCTTTGATTCGCCGTTGATCCGACGTTGACCCCCTGGGTGGAGGCTTCTGACCGAGGCACGGGCCTGGGGGGTTCGAAGGCCCGGTGCCGAGTCCGGCCGGTCGTCTGTGTGAGGCGGCTAGCCGCTACGCGAAGCATCCGGATGACCGGGCCCCCTGGCGACGCGTGGCGGTCAGGATGACCGGCCGGGCTGCCATCTGCATTGACGAAGGACAGCCTTGATCAACCATGTGTGGATGACACGTCTGGACGACGAGCTGTACTCAGGACTCGACGACGGACTCCTCGACGGCGAAGCCGTCGAGCAGCAGCTTCAGGTCACCGGCCTCGGGGGCGCCGAGCCTGGTGAAGATGTCGAAGGCCTGCCTGAGACAGTCGAGGCTCCGCGCGGCGCTGCCCAGCCCGCGTAGGGCCCGGCCGAGCACGGCGAGCGAGAGCGCCTCCCCGTAGGGGTGGCCGATCTCGCGCGAGACCACGAGTGCCTGCTCGGCATGGCGTACGGCGTCGGGGTAGCGCGTGGCGGCGATGAACGTCTCGGCCAGCCGGGAGCACACACGCTGCTCCCAGACCCGCTGCTTGCTGGAGCGGAAGAAGGCCAGGCACTCGGCGTGGTGGTGCACCGCCTCGGTGAGCCGGCCGACCCGGCTGAGCACGATGCCCAGGTGGTAGCGGGCGCGGGCGGTGCCGGCGCCGCTGCCGATCTCGGTGAAGATGGCCAGGCCCTTCTCCGCCGCGGCGATGGCGTCCTCGGCGTGGCCGAGTCCCAGGTGGTCGCGGGCCGAGTAGCTGAGCACCAGGGCCTCGCCGGCGGGGACGCCGTTCTCGCGGTAGTAGCGGGAGGCGGCGTCGAACAGGGCCAGGGCCTCGGTGTGGCGGCGCTGGCGGCCGACGACGACGGCCAGCGCGTTGAGCACCTCGCCGGTGACGATCTTCTCGCGGCGGGACTCGGACAGTTCGTACACGCGGCGGAAGTGGGTCTCGGACTCGGCGAGCCGGTTGCTCGCGAACAACACCCGGCCGAGGACGTACCGCGAGCGCAGCTCGCTCGCCTCGTCGCCGAGGCTCAGCGCGGCGGCCAGCACGGCGCGGGTGCCGTGGTCGAACTCGCGGGTGTGGGTACCGGCCTCCAGCAGCGGTTCCATGGCCACCAGCATGTCGGCGGCGGGCAGGAGCTGCTCCCCGGTGGGGGAGGCGGTCGCGGCCTGGTTGATGGCCGCGAACAGCGAGTCGCCCTCGGAGATCAGCCAGGCCACGGCCTCGTCGACGGAGGTGAAGGTGAGCCCGGCGCCGACCACGACGAGGTTGTCGGGGATCATGCTGCCCTCGTAGGCCAGCCGGTGGGCGGACTGGGACGAGGACAGGTAGAAACCGAGCAGCCGGCGCAGCGCCAGCGTCTTGTCCTCGGGCCGTTCGGTCCGGTCGAGGGTACGCCTGGCGAACAGCCTGAGCAGGCCGTGGAAGCGGTAGCGGCCCGGCGCGGTGGCCTCCAGCAGGCTCATGTCGACCAGCGACTCCAGCAGCTCCTCGGCCTCGAGCGCGCTCATCGCCAGCACGGCGGCGGCGGCCCCGATCGAGATGTCGGGGCCCTTCGGCAGGGACAGCAGGCGGAACGCGCGGGCCTGGGCGGGTTCGAGCTGCCCGTAGCCGAGCGCGAACGTGGCCTCGACGGCCAGGTTGCCCACGCGCAGTTCGTCGAGGCGGCGCTGCTCGTCGGCCAGCCTGGGCGCGAGGGAGGCGACCGTCCAGGAGGGGCGGGCGGCCAGCCGCGCGGCCAGGATCCGTACGGCCAGCGGCAGGAAACCGCAGGCGGCGACCACGTCCATGGCCGCGCTGCGCTCGGCCGCCACCCGCTCGGGCCCGGCCACCGAGGCGAACAGCGACAGCGCCTCGTCCGGCTCCATGACGTCGAGGTCGATGAGCCGGGCCGCGGGCAGGTCGGCCAGCTTGGCCCGGCTGGTGACGATCGTCGCGCAGCCCGGCGAGCCCGGCAGCAGCGGGCTGACCTGGTCGGCGTCGCGGGCGTTGTCGAGCAGGACGAGGATGCGGCGCCTGGCCAGCAGCGAACGGTAGAGCGCCGAACGTTCGGCCAGGCCGTCGGGGATGACGTCGGGCGGGATGCCGAGCGCGCGCAGGAAGCCGCCGAGCGCCGACTCGGGAGCGGTCACCTCGTCGGCGTAGCCGCGCAGGTCGGCGTAGAGCTGGCCGTCGGGGAACAGGTCGTCGGCCGCGTGCGCCACGTGGACGGCCAGCGCGGTCTTGCCGACGCCGCCGATGCCGCAGAGCGCCACGACCGGCACACCCTCGGCCGACGACTGCGAGGCCAGCAGGGTACGGATCCGGACGGCCACCTCCCGGCGCCCGGTGAAGTCGTTCACCGCGGCGGGGAGCTGGGCGGGCCGCGGCAGTTCGAGCGCCGGCGGCTCCTCCTCGGCCTCGGGCTCGTCGGCGGCCGGCTCGGCGGAGACGGCCGGGACGGGCGCGGGAGGCGCGAGGGCCGGGTCGGCGGCCAGGATGCGCTGGTGCAGCGTGGTCAGCTCGCTGCCGGGCTCGATGCCGAGCTCGTCGATCAGCGCCTCGCGGGTCTCGGTGAACACGTTGAGGGCGTCGCCCTGACGTCCGCACCGGTAGTAGGCCAGCATGAGCTGGGCGCGCAGGCGTTCGCGCAGCGGGTGCTCGGCGGTGAGCGCGATCAGCTCGGACACGACCGCGGCATGCTCGCCCAGCTCCAGGTCCAGGTCCATGAGCGTCTCGATGACGCTGACGCGGCGCTCGGCCAGCCGGTCGCGCTGGTGCTCGGCGTACGGGCCGACGGCTCCGGCCAGCGGCTCGCCCTCGAACAGGGTCAGCGCGGCCCGCATGCCCTCGGCGGCGTCCGCCGGCCGGCCGGACTTGCGCGCGGCCTCGGCCTCGGCGATCACACGTTCGAAGCGGGTCAGGTCAAGCGCGTCCTGCGGCAGGCGCAGCGCGTATCCCCGGCCGATGGAGGTGAGCAGCTCGGGACGGGAACGGGCGGGCCTGTCGGGTTCGAGGACCGTGCGCAGGCGGGAGACGTAGGTGCGCAGCGCGCCCAGGGCCCGCGGCGGGGCTTCCTCGCCCCACACGGCGTCGATCATCTCGGCCGGCGTGACCGCCCGGCCCTCCCGCAGGAGCAGCATGCCGAGGATGGAGCGTTGCAGGGGAGTGCCAAGGTCGAGTTCCTGCCCCTCGCGCCACGCGCGGACGGGACCGAGCACGGCGAACCGCAGCCCGCTCTCAACGCTCTGACCAGCCATGCCGTCTGTCTCCTGGGCAATGGAACGATTTGTGTCCAAATGATAGATCCAGCACTGCTCACCACCTAGAGATGGGCTGATCCACGGATGACCCGTTGATCCGCCTTTGATCCGGTGTTGACCGTGCCCCTGGATGCTGAAGGTGGGTCAGACATGACACTCCAAACACGGGGGCGTGTCATGCAGAGCCGATAGGGACGCCGAAAAATACAGGCCCCGCCCGGAAAGTATGGGCGGGGCCGTTGCCGATGTTCCTACGCTGCCTCTACCAGTCCGAGCCGCATGGCCAGCCGTTCTCGGACGAGCGGCCATTCGGAGCTCAGGATCGAGTAGAAGGCCGTATCTCGGACCGTGTTGTCGGCGCCTCGGCTATCCGCTCGCCGCACCCCGTCGAAGTGTGCGCCGAGGGCCTCGATGGCGGCCCGGGATCGTACGTTCCTGACATCTGCCTTGAGTGTGATGCGGTGGACGTTCCAGGTCTCGAAGGCGAGTGAGAGCATGAGGAACTTGCTCTCCCGGTTGACGCCCGTGCCCTGGGCGCAGGCGCCCAGCCAGGTGTAACCGATGTCCGCCACGGACGGGATCTCGCCCACCGCACCGCGTGTACCCGGAGGCCAGGGCATGGGGCCCTGCCAATACTCCAGGTGCATGAGACGGGTGGCACCGACCACACGGTCGGTGTTCAGCCACCGGATGGCGAAGGGCAATGTGCGGCCCTCCGCCTGCTCAGCCAGTGCGGCCTCCACGTAGGAGACCATCTCGTCCCGGCCATCCGGGACGCGGGTGAAGGCGTAAGTAGCACGGTCTTCACTCGCCGCGGCGACGAGTTCGTCGATCGCCGCGAGGCTGAGAGGTTCCAGGCGCACGGAGCGCCCGGACAAGGTGACAAGAGCGGGCATGAGCACATGATGAGGCTCGCGCGGGGCGCGTGTAACCAGGCTCTCGAACCCATCTTTCCCGGGTTTCTGGATCTGCGGTGTTTCCGCAGGTCAGAGGGCTGATTTGATGGATGGTCAACCAGCTCTTGGGGAAAGATTCGCCTAACCGTGACATGGCGCTGGGACGAGCGCCGGGTGACGTTCACTGATCACGCCGTGACGGACCAGGGAGAGCTCCTTCAGGCCCATGGACAGATGGTCCAGATTCGCTGCGATCCACGGGAGTTGAAGGGGATCTGTACTGGTCAGAGCGGTAAGTCGTTCGTCCGGGGTGTCGCCGTAGAGCAGGCTCACCGCCACGCGTACCCGGGCGGCCGACGGCTCGTCGCCGAAGGCGTGTCCGGGCAGGACGCCGATGCCGTGGTCGTCCAGCAGGATCTTGGTGATCTCGGCGGAGCCGCCGAGCCTGAGGTGGCTCAGATCGGGATAGAGGTAGAAGCCTCCCTGAGGTTTCGGGACCGACGCGCCGATCTCGACGAACCGTTCATGGACGGCCCGTGCCACGATGCCGTGCAACCGGCGGCTGCCCGCGACGCGGTCGGTCAGCTCCCGCGGCTCGTCGAACGCGTAGGACGCGGCCTCCTGGACGGGCGCGGCCGGCGCCGACCAGATCTCGCTGGCCACGGCCAGCAGGCGGGTACGCAGCGCGTGCGCGCCCTCGGGCAGCCGGGCCACGCCGATCCGCCATCCGCCGAGCGCCAGGCTCTTGCTGAGCCCGGTGGTGATGATCGTGCGCTCGGGCGCGAGGTCGGCCGGCGAGGTGTAGACCGCCGACGTGTCGTGCACCAGGTCGCGGTAGATCTCGTCGGAGATCACGATCAGGTCCAGCTCGCGCGCCACGGCCGCCAGGCGGGCGACCGTCTCCGGCCTCGCCAGCCGGCCGGTTGGGTTGTCGGGCAGCGTGACCAGCACGGAGCTGACGGTCCTGCCCTCCGCCCGCGCCCGGCGGACCGACGCGGCGACCAGGTCCGGGTCGGGGACCCCGCCCTCTCCTGGCGGTGCGGGCACCAGGATGGGACGCGAGCCCACCAGATCGGCCTGCGCGGCGTAGCTGACCCAGCTCGGCATGGGCAGGACGACGTCGCCGCCGATCGCCAGCAGCAGGCCGTACAGCAGTGACTTGCTGCCCGGTCCGCAGACGACCAGCTCGGGGTCGGTGAGGAGCCCCCGTCGTGTCCAATAGCCCGCTGCCGCGGCTCGGAGCCCGGCCGCCCCCGCGACCGGCCCGTAGCCGTTGCGCTCTGAAGCGGCTGCCAGCTTGTCGCGCAGCGCCGGGTGGACGGGCAGACCGGCCTCACCGAAGGCCAGGTGCAACACGCGTTCCCCGGCGCGTCGTCTTCGTTCGATGTCCTCGTTCGCCGCCAAGGTGGCGGACAACGTAACGGTCATGTTTGTCACGTTCCCAGCGTGGTTGTATGAAGGCATCAGCACAAGCGAGGCTTTTTGTGGGTAGGCGTAAGGAAGTCTGATGCTCGAATTCCGGCGTTTGGCGCTGATCTGCGAGTTCGCACGCCGAGGCAGCATCGCGGCCGCCGCCGAGTCACTGGGCTACAGCCCGTCGGCCGTCTCCCAGCAGCTCGCGGCGCTCGAACGGGAGACCGGCACCGCGTTGATCGACAGAACCGCACGCAGCGCGGAGCTCACCGACGCAGGACGCAGGCTTGTCCAGCACGCCGAGCGCATCCTGTCAATGGTCGAGGAGGCCGAGTCCGACCTCTCCGCCCATGCGGGCACCCCGTCGGGGCGCGTCGTGGTCACCGCCTTCCCCACGGCGGCGGTGGCATTCGCGCCGGCGCTCGCGCGTTCGCTGCGCCGCTACACCGAGCTGACGCTCCGCCTGGGCCAGAGCAGGTCCGGACGGGGGATGCGGGAGGTCCAGTCGGGCGAGGTGGACCTCGCGCTCGTGGACGACTGGTACGGCGCGGTCCGCGAGAGCGAGAGCCTGCGGGTCTTCCCCCTGCTGCGCGACCCGATCGTGCTCGTCGTGCCGCGAAGGCACCGGCTGGCCGACCCCGGCGTGCCGCTCGACCTGCGCGAGCTGCGCAACGAGCCGTGGATGGCCACCCCCGACGGCGAGCCCTCGCGGCTGGCGGTCGACCGCCTGTTCGTGGACGTGGGCGGTACCCGGCCGACGCCGTGGGAGTTCGAGGGGCTGGGGACGATCCTCTCCCTCGTCGCCAAGGGCATCGGCATCGCGGCCGTGCCCGCGCTCGCGCTGGCCGCCGGGGTGCGGGGCCTGGCGGTACGGGAGTTCCCCGGCAACCCGGTCGGGCGGGACGTGCACGCGATCGCCCGCAGGTCCAGCGTGCACCGGCCGTCGGTGTCGGTGACGTTGCGGGCGATCCACGTGGCCGCCCGGTACATCGCGGGCGATCTGGAGCCGGTGACCCCGGCCGAGCGGTAGCGTCTGCCCATGGCGCCGACGTACGACATCGAGCAGCTTCTGCTGTCCATGCCGAGCACCCGCACGGTCGCGGGCGTCGACGAGGTGGGCAGGGGCGCGTGGGCCGGGCCGGTCACGGTCTGCGCCGTGGTGACCGATCTGTCCGAGCCGCCGTCCGGCCTGACCGACTCCAAGCAGGTCTCGGCCGCCAGACGACCGCCGCTCGCCGCCGAGGTGGGCGCCTGGGCGGCCGGGATCGGGTTCGGCGAGGCGAGCCACGCCGAGATCGACGCGCTCGGCATGACCGAGGCGCTGCGCAGGGCCGCCCGCCGCGCGCTCGACGCCCTGCCGGTCCGCCCCGACGCCGTGATCCTCGACGGCAAGCACGACTACATCGGCGCCCCCTGGCCGGTCCGCCTGGAGATCAAGGGCGACGCCGCCAGCGTCTCGGTCGCGGCGGCCTCGGTCCTGGCCAAGGTACGGCGCGACGCCTACATGGCCACGATCGGACACGACGAGTACGGCTTCGCGGAGAACGCCGGATATCCCTCGCCCGCCCACCAGGAGGCCCTGGCCCGGCTCGGCCCCACGCCCCACCACCGCCTCTCCTGGTCCTACCTCGACGACCTGCCGCGATGGCGGCACCTGAAGCAGGTCAGGGATCCGCTCGTGGGCGAAGGGCAGGCCGCCCTGTTCGGCTGAGCCGTAGCATCGGAGGGTGCGGATCGGGATCTTCGTCATCGCGGCGTGTTTTCCCGGGCAGGACCCCGGGCGGGTCCTGCGGGAGTCGGTCGAGCTGATCGAGGCCGCCGAGGAGGCCGGGTTCCACGACGCGTGGATCGCCGAGCACCACTTCATGTCCTACGGCGTGTGCCCTTCGGCCCTCACCCTGGCCGCCGTGGCCGCGGGCCGTACCAGCCGGATCGGGCTCGGCACGGCGGTGAGCGTGTTGTCCTGCCAGCATCCGGTCGCGCTGGCCGAGCAGGCGGCCATGCTCCACCACCTGTCGGGCGGGCGGTTCACGCTCGGGGTGGGCAGGGGCGGCCCGTGGGTGGACCTGGAGGTGTTCGGCACCGGGCTCGCCCGGTTCGAGCGGGGGTTCGGCGAGTCGCTCGACCTGCTGGTCAGAGCCCTGTCCGAGGGCTCGGTCGTGGCCGAGGGGGAGTTCTTCCGGTTCAGGGAGGTCGGTCTCGTGCCACGCGCCCGGCTGCGGCCCGTGGTGGCCTGTACGTCGGAGGCGACGGTGGGGCTGGCGGCCGGGCGCGGGTTGCCGATGTTGCTCGGCATGCACATCGGCGACCGGGACAAGGCCCTGCTGGTCGCCGAGCACGTCGCGCGCGGCGGGAGCGGGAGCGGGCACCTGGCGGCGGGGGTGGCCCACGTGGCCGACTCGACCGAGGCGGCGGTACGCGAGCTGAAGGCGTCGATGCCCGCGTGGCTCGGGCCGGGACTGGCCGGGTACGTGCCGGTGGACGACCGGCCGCGCCCGTCGCGGGACGTCGCCGCGTACGTCGACCTGCTGACCCGCATCCACCCGGTGGGGTCGCCCGAGCACTGCGCCGAGGTGTTGCGGCGGACGGCCGGGAGCACCGGGATCGAGCACGTCATCCTGACCGTGGAGGGCATCGGGGACCATCGGCGGGCCCTGGAGGACGTACGCCGGCTCGGAGCCGAGGTCCTGCCCCTGCTGAGGGACTGACGGAACCGGGGCGAGCCGGGACGAACCCGGCTCGCCGCGGGTTCAGCAGTCGACCAGCTCGGGTTTCTGGTTGAGGATCTGGGCCCTCGGGGTGACGAACTCGTCGAGGGCCTTGGTGGCCGACGGGTCGAAGACGGCGACCCGGTGGCAGTTCTGGAAGGCCAGCCGTACGCCGAAGTGGCGTTCGAGCGCGCCGCGCATCGCGTCGCTCGCCAGACACCGCAGGAGCTGGCCGCGGGCCTCCTCGGACGGCGGTGGCACCTGGTTGTCGGCGAACTCGGCTCCGCTCTGCGCGCGTTCGGTGACCAGCTCGCTGATCAGCGACCACGCGTACGGGAGCGAGTCGCGGACGCAGGCGACGAACGCGGCGTCGTCCACGTCTCCGGCTCGGGCCTGGTCCAGCAGATCGTTCGGGACGGTCAGCGACATGCTGTCTCCTCTCGAAGGGGATCGAATCTGACGTTATGCGGGGGATTGGGGTCGCTCCAGATGCCTGGAGGTGTGGTTTAGGGGCCGTAGACGAAGTCCGGATCGATCTGCCCGGCCAGGTCCGTCCCCGTACGGGCGTTGCCCCACGCGCGGGCGTTGCGCAGGTGGAACTCGGCGGTCTGGCGGCCGAAGCGCGCCCAGTCCTTCTCCTGCTCGTCGAGGGTCTTGCGCAGGACGGCCAGCGCGTCGGTGTTGGCCGGCTCCAGGTCGTCGAGCGTGAGGTGGCGGCCCTGCTCCATGGCGCGCACCGCCGAGGAGTGCTCCATCCAGGTGAGCAGGTCGTCGCCGACGTGCTCGCGCAGGAACTCCACGTCGGACGGGCCGTGGACCTTGTTGCCGACCACGGCGAGCGCGACGCCGTACTTGGCGGCGTGGTCGCGGTACTGGCGGTAGACGCCGACACCCTGCCTGGTGGGCTCGGCGACGAGGAAGGTCAGGTCGAACCGGGTGAACAGCCCCGAGGCGAAGGAGTCGGAGCCGGCGGTCATGTCGACCACGACGTATTCGCCCGGGCCGTCGACCAGGTGGTTGAGCAGCAGCTCCACCGCGCCGACCTTCGAGTGGTAGCAGGCCACGCCGAGGTCGTCGTCGTCGAACGGGCCCGTCGCCAGCAGGCGCAGGCCATGGGGGGTGGTCACGGCGTAGTCGAGCGCGGCCAGGTCGTCGAAGCTCAGCAGGCGGGAGCCGCGGCCGGGCGGGGTGGTCTTGAGCATGGCCTCGGCCGAGGCGATGAGCGGGTTGTCGCCGCGCAGGCGGTCCTTGATCTCGGTGAGGTGGGCCCCGAGCGGCTCGGGCTGGGCGTCGAGGCCGAGGACGAGGGCCAGGTGCTGGTTGATGTCGGCGTCCATGACGACCACCGGGTCGCCTTGGCTCGCCACGTGCCGTGCGAACAGCGCCGAGATCGTCGTCTTCCCGCTGCCGCCCTTGCCGACGAATGCCACTCTCACGTGCGCTCCCCTGAAGTGACGATGAAAATCATTTCCGTTGGGCCCGCGCACCATCATGCCACACTCCGTACACGGATGGTGGCTGCTCGGAAGGGTGGTCCTCAGCCGCAGGCGGCGTCCAGGGTGACCGGGCTCTCCGGGTCCTGGGTCGGCTCGGCGTGGTGGTGGGCGCTGGCGGACCTGCTGACCGGGCGCTCGCGCAGGGTCTCTGCGACCTTGCGCCTGATCAGGTACCAGTCGGGCGTGACGGTGCTGATCAGCGGCGGGACGAAGCTCAGGCTCCTGATCCTGGTGCTCTTCACCTTGTCCGACAACTCGATCAGGGCAGGCAGCAGGTCCTGGGGCACGTCGCTGGAGATGGCCCGCTTGGTGGCCGCGGCCAGCTTCTCGAAGCTGTTGAGCACGGTGATCGGGTCGGCCTGCTTGGCGACCGCGTTGAGCAGGCACTTCTGGCGGCCCATGCGGACGTAGTCATCGCTGTCGGTGCGGGACCTGCCGTACCAGAGGGCCTCCTCGCCGGAGAGCTTGCGGGTGCCCGCGGGGAGCAGGCCCTCGCGGTACTTGCCGTAGACGATCGGGTCCTTGACGGTTACCCGGACGCCGCCCATCGCGTCGATGATCTCGGCGAAGCCCTTCATGTCGACCATGGCGTAGTAGTTCACCGGGATGCCGAGGATGTCGCTGACCGTGCGCTTGAGCAGCGACGGGCCGCGCTTGCCCTTGGGCGTGCCGGGAACCGTCTCCGGGTGGTCCTCGGCGTACTGGAAGATCTCGTTGAGCAGGCCGGGGGTGCTCGGGCCGTCGCCGGTGAAGCCGTAAGGGAAGCGGTCCCTGGCCGGGCCGTGCGGGAGCTGGACGTTCTGCAGGTTGCGCGGCAGGCCGAACAGGGTGGTGGCGCCGGTCTCGGTGTCCACGCTGGCCACCGTCATGCTGTCGGTGCGTACGCCGGGGCGGCCCGGGGCGGCGTCCGCGCCGATCAGGAGGAAGTTGACGCGCCGCGCGCCGTTCCACGGGTCCTGGGCGACGACGGGGGCGGTGCTGGTGGTGGAGAAGACGCTGCTCACGACGTCGCGGGACAGGTAGGCCAGGCGGGTCGCGTACGCCGTCGGTGCCAGGACGAGCGCGCAGAGGGCGGCCGCGAGCGTCGTGGTCAGGAAACGGCCGGCCGTGTCGGAGGACTCGGGGCGTACGAGCAGGAACGAACGGATGATCACGGCGGTCCACGCGAGCGCGATCGCGACCAGCGCCACGGTGAGCACGGTGAGCCACCCGGGCTGGACCGCCAGCGACAGCAGGCGGGTGCTGAACGCGGTGAACACGGTGAGGATGCCGGCGAGCATCAGGACGTAGGTCGCCATCAGGGCGATGCCCATGCGGTGACGATGGGTGGCCAGATGGGCCACCCCCCACAACACGGCAGACGCCAGCGTCAGCGCGATGCTGGCCCCAAGGCCGAATGCGCGTTCTTTACCTGTCATGCCTGGTCAAACCCCCAATGCCACCCCATCCAAGTCACCCTAGTTATGCGTTGCGGGCCAATTGAGGGTGAAGGGGAAGTGTTCGGTCAATTCCCAGTCAAGACCCTCTTGAGATATAACGTGAGTGTGAGCACTCGACACGGTAGCTACGGTTTCGACGCGCCGTGGGCCCTCGGCGGACTGCTCTTCGGGGCGGTCGTTCTGCTGGCTCTCGCGGCGGTCTCCTTCACGCAGGACATCCCCGCGGCCGGGATCGCCTTCGCCCTCGGCGGGCTCTACACGCTGGCCAGCGCGAGCAGTTACCTCTACACCACGCGGCGGGGCAAGTTCGCCGTCTGGGCCGAGCTGCTGCGGCCGCTCGAAGGCGGCGAACGGGTGCTCGACCTCGGCTGCGGGCGCGGCGCCGTGTTGCTGACGGCCGCCGCCCGGCTCACCTCGGGACGGGCCACCGGCATCGACCTGTGGAGCAGGAAGGACCAGTCGGGCAACGCCGGAGCCGTCACCTCGGCCAACGCCGCGGCCGAAGGCGTGGCCGACCGGGTCGACCTGGTCACGGGCGACATGCGGACGTTGCCGTACGAGGACGGCGTGTTCGACGTCGTCGTGTCGAGCCTGGCGATCCACAACATCCCCTCCGCCGAAGGCCGGGAGCAGGCCGTCCGCGAGGCGCACCGGGTGTTGCGGCCCGGCGGGCTCATGCTGCTCGCCGACTTCCAGTTCACGCCCGCCTACGAGGAGACCCTGCGCGGGCTGGGTGTGACCGACATCCGCCGGCGCGACCTCGGCCCGCGATTCTGGTACGGCGGCCCCTGGTTCGCCACCTCCCTGCTCGAAGCCAGGAAACCTGCCTTGTAGAAACGTTTGCCGTTCGTTTACCGGGTACCCAGATGCCCTTATGAGCGACGTGGAAACCGGCACAATCACCACCAAGGTGCCCGCGCGGCTGGACCGGCTGCCGTGGTCCCGATGGCACTGGATGATCGTCATCGGTCTTGGCACCGTATGGATCCTGGACGGGTTAGAGGTCACCATCGTCGGCAACCTGTCGGGTCAGCTCGCCAAGCCCGGCAGCGGACTGGACATCACCCAGGCCCAGGTCGCCGGGCTCGCCGCGGCGCTCTACGTCGCCGGGGCCTGCGTAGGGGCGCTGTTCTTCGGCTGGCTGACCGACAGGTTCGGCAGGAAGAAGTTGTTCCTCCTCACGCTCGCGGTCTATCTGGCGGCCACGCTGATGACCGCCCTGTCGTTCGACGCGTGGTGGTTCTTCCTGTTCAGGTTCATGACCGGATTCGGCATCGGCGGCGAGTACGCGGCCATCAACTCCGCGATCGACGAGCTGATCCCGAGCCACCACCGGGGACGCATCGACATCATCATCAACGGCAGCTACTGGCTCGGCGCGGCGGGCGGCGCGCTGCTGACCGTGCCGCTGCTGAACGACCTGCCGGTCAACGTCGGCTGGCGGGTGGCGTTCGGGCTGGGCGTGGTGCTCGGCCTGGCCATCCTGCTGGTACGCAGGAACGTCCCGGAGAGCCCCCGATGGCTGTTCATCCACGGCCGGGGCCGCGAGGCCGAGGAGATCGTGGACGGCATCGAGCAACGGATCGGCGCGGACCTGCCCGAACCGCGGGAGTCGATGACCATCCACCAGCGCAGGTCGATCGGCTTCCTGAAGATCGCCCACACGATGGTCGCGCTCTACCCCAAGCGCACGGTGCTCGGGCTCTCCCTCTTCATCGGCCAGGCGTTCCTCTACAACGCGATCACCTTCGGGTACGCCCAGATCCTGACCACGTTCTTCAAGATCGACTCGCACACCGGCTACTACTTCGCCGTCATCGCGGTCGGCAACTTCCTCGGCCCGCTGCTGCTCGGCAGGCTCTTCGACACCGTCGGCCGGGTCCCGATGATCACGGCCACGTACATCGGCTCCGGGGTGTTGCTGCTCGGCACCGCCTGGCTGTTCGGCCAGGGCGCGCTGACCGCCATGACGCTGACCCTCTGCTGGTCGGCGGTGCTCTTCGTGGCCTCGGCCGGGGCCAGTGCGGCGTACCTGACGGTCAGTGAGATCTTCCCGATGGAGACCAGGGCGATGGCCATCGCGTTCTTCTTCGCGATCGGCACGGCCGCCGGCGGCATCGCGGGCCCGCTCGTGTTCGCCTCGCTGGTCGAGAGCGGCGCGCCGGGCGACACGGCGCTGGCGTTCTCGATCGGCGCGATCGTGATGATCGTCGCCGGGCTGGTCGAGCTGGTCTTCGGGGTCAAGGCCGAACGCAAGGGCCTGGAGGAGATCGCGGAGCCGCTCACCGCCGCGCGGGCCGCATGACACGCAGCACCTGGGTGCTGTCGGCCAGGTACAGGTGCGGCACGTCCACGAACACCCGCATCGGCCCCCGGTCCAGCTCCAGGCCGCGGGCCATGGTCGTGTGCACCTCGGCGAGCGGCAGGTAGTTGAGGTAGCTGGTGAAGGCGTTCTGGGAGCGGAAGGTCGCGGTCATGACGAGCGCGCCGTCCCGGATCCGGAACGCCACGCCGATCAGGCAGGGCACCGCGTCGTACGGCTCGCCGGGGGTGGTCAGCGAGATCCACGCGCTCTTGCTGTACGGCTTGACCCGCAGCAGGTCGGCGGCCCAGGTGAGCTGCCCCCTGATCCGCGCGCCGTAGCTGTACTTGAACGGCGGCACGATCGTGTCCTCGCTGAACTTCCTGCTGTAGAGGGCCAGGCGTTCGGCGTCGCCGTACCGGGCGATGATCGGGTCGTCGTCGCGCACCTCGGCGATCTCGAACAACACGGACGGCGCCTCGATCACAGGACCGCGGTCGTCGTCGGCGAGGGTGCCCGCGGTCCAGACATGGCGCATCATCCACATCCACGCCTCGCCACACGACGCCCATAGCGCAGGGCCGGGCATTCAGGTCTCCTGATCCGGGAGCTTGTAGGAGTTGTGCGGGAGCCGGCGCCGCCTGGTCACGTTGCAGCGCACGTAGTAGACGGCGTAGTGGACCAGCGCGACGAGCGTGATGCTGAAGGCGAGCAGCAGCGGGTTCGGGGTCTGCCCGCCGAGTCCCGTGACGCCGACCGTCAGGTACGTCGAGTTCGCCAGCGCCAGGGTCATCACGTTGATCCCGGGCCAGGCCAGCGGCGCGTACGTCTCCGGGAAGCGGGGGTCGATCGGCAGGTTCGGGCTCCAGCCGAGCTCGTCCTTGAGCCTGGAGGCGTACAGGAGGCGGAAGTTGTTGATCGCCCGTGCCGTTCTGGCGTGGGCGTCGGCCGCCTCGATCAGCCGCAGGAACGCCAGCACGCTGAGCACGCCGAACGCCGCGACCAGGGCGAACAGGTACCACGGCACGCGTTGCCACTCCGTGAGGCTCTGCGGGTCCACCACCTTGGCGCTGGTCAGGGCGATGGCCGCCAGGAACGGCCCCGACAACAGGCTCATCGCGAGCCTGGTCATCTTCAGCCGCTCTTCCTTCGCGGCCAGATGGACCGCGTAGATGCCGGTGAAGTCCACGGCGGCGAGCTGGAGGAAGTGACTGGACTCCAGCCCGTCGTCACGGATCATCATGCGATGGGGGATCTTTCGCATGTGCGCTCCTGCTAGTGCGTGACACCAGTATGGGCGCGTTCCTCTGGGCTGTGGAGGCGATTTCTACCAATTGTTCCAACAAATCTCAACCGACGCCCGTCAACTGCTCCGATACGCCCGCGACGTGGTCGATGTAGGCCGTGGGGAGGCCGTACAGGAGGGCGGCGATCTCCCTGTCGTGGATCACCGGGAGGGCGGCCAGCGCGTCGGAGGCCAGGCCCCGGCAGAACTCCAGAGTGTTGGCCACCATGTCGCCCGCCCGCAGCCTGGCCAGCGCCTCGGCCACCTGCTCGTCGCTCATGTCCCGGCCGAGCAGGTCGCGCAGGTCGGTGCCGGACATGAGCAGCGGCAGGCTGTAGACGCCCTGCCGCAGGTCGTTGCCGGCCGGCTTGCCGAGCTGGGCGCTGGAGGCGGTCAGGTCGAGCAGGTCGTCGAGCACCTGGAAGATCAGCCCGAACTTCTCGCCGTACGCCGCCACGCGGGCCCGGTCCTCGGCGGAGGCCCGCGCGCAGACGGCCGCCACCAGACAGCCGGCCCGGAACAGCGCGGCGGTCTTGCCGGTGATCGAGCGCAGCGCGCTCTCCCGCGTCCTGGCCGGGTCGAACAGGTCGCCCGTCTCCAGGTACTGCCCCTCGGCCAGCTCGACGACCGTGGCCGCGAGCACCTCGGCGACCGGCCTGGACACTGCCGTGATCGCCGCCAGGCCCGCCCTGGCCAGCATGAAGTCGCCGATCACCAGGGCCTTGCCCTCGCCCAGCTCGGCGTTGAGCGTACGGGTGCCCCGGCGCTCGGTCGCCCGGTCCATGAGGTCGTCGTGCACGAGCGACCCGGCGTGGATGAGCTCCACGCACGCGGCGGCGGTGATCACCCGGCGGTCGGGCGCCTTGCCGAGGGCGAGCGAGGTCGCCAGCGTCAGCGCCGGACGCAACCGCTTGCCGCCGGCGCCGACGATCCGCCCGGCGCCCGCGTTGATCCCGGGCAGCGCGGACGAACCGCTGAGCCGCCTGACCCTGGCCTCGACCTTGATCAGACCTTGGGCGACGGCGGGGCTGTTCACGAGTTGCTCCATGGGACCAAGCGTGCGCCCCCGCCGCTGTGCCGCGCCTGAGAGACGCTGAGTACGCTCTCAGCCCCGGACTTGACCCTGACACCGGGTGAGCCGGTAGTACAGGATGTGTTCCGGTCTTGGGAGGACATCATGGGAACGGCGGAGAGAGTCGACGCGGTCCTGCGGGCCGGCACGGCGCCCGGTCTGCACGCGGTCGTGGTCATGCGGGGCGGCGAGGTCGTCGTCGAGCACTACGGCGAGGGCGTGGACCAGCGCATCACCGAGGAGCCCCGGCACGTCGTGTTCGACCGCGACACGCCGCACGACGTGCGCTCGATCACCAAGAGCGTGGTGGCGCTCCTGTACGGCGTCGCCCTGTGCGACGGGCTGGTGCCGTCGCCGGAGGCCGGGTTGGTGCAGCAGTTCCCCGAATATCCGGATCTGGTGGCTGATCCCGGGCGGGCTCATCTCACCGTCGAGCACGCGCTCACCATGACGCTCGGGCTCGACTGGAACGAGGACGTGCCGTACACGAGCGACGCGAACAGCGAGCTCGCGATGGAGCTCGCGCCGGACCGGTACAGGTTCGTGCTGGAACGTCCCGTCATCGAGGAGGCCGGGACACGCTGGCGGTACTGTGGCGGCGCCTCGGCCCTGCTCGGCGGGCTCATCGAGCGCGGCGCCGGCGAACCGCTGCCCGAGTACGCCGCCAAGGTGCTCTTCGAGCCGCTCGGGATCACCGGGGCCGAGTGGACGAAGGGCACGGACGGGGTGGCCATGGCCGCCGCCGGGCTGCGGCTGCGGCCCCTCGACCTGGCCGCGCTCGGCCGGCTCGTGCTCGGCGACGGGCTCGGCATCGTGCCCGTACGGTGGGTGCGCGAGATGACGCGCCCCCGCGTCGTGATCGACGGCCCCTTCCGGTACGGCTACCAGTGGTACGTCAACACCGGCGACCGCCCGTGGGTCGAGGCCATCGGGAACGGCGGCCAGCGGCTGCTCGTCGTGCCCGATGAGGAGCTGGTGGTGGCGGTGACGGCGGGGGAGTACAACGAGCAGCAGGTCAGCGCCACGGCCGTGCTCGACGCCGTCCTCGACCGGTGAGCCGTCACGGCACCAGCAGCACGCGGCCCGTGAGCGCCCGCGACTCCAGGCGGCGGTGAGCCTCGGCCGCCTCCGCGAGCGGGAGGGTCCCGTCGACGAAGGCCCGGCTGCGTCCTGAGCCCAGGCGGGCCAGCATCTCGGGGTAGTGCGTGCCGAAGACCTGGCCGGCCCAGCCGGGGCCGCTGCAGCCGATCGCGGTCACGCCGCGTTCCAGCAGGTCGGCGACCGTGACGGCGGCGGGCTCGCCGCTCAGCATGCCGTAGTACAACATCCGTCCCGTGCCGGGGACGAGCCGGTCGAGCACCCGCCGGGCCGACGCGCCGCCGATGGACTCGAAGACCACGTCGATCTCCGGCAGCTCGTCCGGCCAGTCGGGGTCGTCGTGCCCGATCACCAGGTCGGCGCCCAGGTCGAGGGCCCGCTGCCGCTTGGCGGGCGAGCCGGCGGTGGCGATCACCCGGGCCGCGCCGAACTCCTTGGCGTGTTGCGTCACGTACCCGCCGACCGCGCTGGTGCCCGCCTCGACCAGCACGGTCTCGCCGCCTTCGAGCCGGGCCCGGTGCAGCAGGCCGAGGGCGATCGCGCCGGGCGCGGCCCCGGCCAGCGCCTCCAGCGGCGTCACGTTCTCCGGTACGGGGCAGGTCATGGCGGCCGGGAGGGCCGCGTACTCGGCGTAGGCGCCCAGGCCGCCGGTGATGCCCACACGTACGGTGCCGAGCAGCCCGTCGTCCACGCCCTCGCCCACCTCGACGACCTCGCCGACCGCCTCCGCGCCGAGCACGGCGGGCAGCGGCAGCGGGAACGGCATCGCACCCGAGCGGATCTGCGTCTCGGCGTAGCTGACGCCGATGGCCCGCGTACGGACGACGACCTGGCCGGCCTCGGGGTGAGGGCGGGGCACGTCCACGAGCCGCAGGGCCTCAGGGCCGCCGGTCGCGTCGAGCTGGATGGCACGCATGGTGGTTCCTTCCGCAGTTATCTGAACCAGAGGTCCAGTTAATATATGGACCACTGGTCAACTTTGTCCATGGGCAAGAATGACCGGATGGAACGTCGAGAGCGGGCCGACGCCGCGCGCAACAGGCAGGCGATCCTGCGGGCGGCCGAGGACCTGCTCCGCCGGCACCCGCCCGAGCAGGTCTCCGTCGAGCGCGTGGCGGTGGCCGCGGGCGTGGGCAAGGGGACGGTGTTCCACCGGTTCGGCAGCCGTACGGGATTGATGCGGGAGCTGATGGGCGAGCGGGCCCGCGAGCTGGACGAGGCGGTCGCCGAGGGGCCGCCGCCGCTCGGGCCGGGGGCGCCTCCCGTCGAGCGGCTGGTCGCCTTCCTCGGGGCGGTGGCCGAGCTGGCCGCGCGCAACGGCAACCTCGTCGCGGCGCACGAGCACGCGGTGACCACCCGCAGGTCCGAGCCCCGGGAGACCAATCCGATCTACGTCGGCTGGCACCGGCACGTGACCGCGCTGATCGCCGAGGGACGGCCGGACGTCGACGCCGAGGAGATCGCCCACCTGCTGCTGGGCACCCTGCACATGGAGCCGATCGCGAGCCAGCTACGCGCGGGCGACAGCGCCAGGCTCGCCCGCGCGTTCGCCTCCCTGGCCGAAGGGCTGCTCGGCGGGCCCGCCGCCTGACCGGCGGGCCGGGCCTTCGACCAGGGAAGGGCCGGTCAGAGGGGGAGCGTGGTCGCGGCGGCGTGGAAGGCGGCGACGGCCGCGCGCACCGCCGGATGATCGCCGTAGCCGCGCCGGAAGGCGGCGTGCGTACGGCGGCTCAGGGGCAGGCGGGTCAGCGCGACGCCGGCCGGCGGGGCGAGCGCCGCCAGGCGGGGCACGAGCGCGACACCCTGACCGGCGGCGGCGAAGGCGAGCACGGTGTCGAAGTCGTCGATGTGGTGCCGGACCCGGGGCTCGAAACCGGCCGCCTGGCAGGCCCTGATCGCCATGGTGTGGCAGAGCGTGCCGGGCTTGCTCAGGATCCAGGGATCGTCGCGGGCGTCGGGGACGCGCGCGCGGTCGGTCAGGTACATCGGCTCGGCGAACAGGGGCTCGGTCTCGATCGAGGCGTCGGTGACCGGGGGGACGAAGTCGTACTCGTGCACGAGGGCGACGTCGAGCTCGCCCGCCCGCAGGGCCGCGGAGACGTCGGCGGGGTCGATCTCGGCGACCATCGGCTCAAGCCCCGGGTACGCGCCGGACAGGCGGGCGAGCGCGGGCGGCAGGAGCACCCGGGTGGCCGTCGGGAACGCGCCGATCCGCAACGGGCCCGACGGCCCGCCACGGGCGGCGGCGAGCGCGGCCGAGGCGCGTTCGAGTTGTTCCAGCACGGCCTGCGCGTGCTCGACGAGCAGCAGCCCCGCCGGGGTCAGCGTGACCGTGCGCCCGGTGCGTTCGAGCAGCGGCACGCCCGCCTCCCGCTCCAGGGCGCTGAGCTGCTGCGAGACCGCCGACGGGGTGAACGTGACGGCTTCGGCGACGGCCGTGATCGTGCCGCGCCTGGCCAGCTCGCGGAGCAGCAGGAGCTTGCGGGGATCGAGCATAAGTTCATCTTAAGCTCGAACGTAGAAATCCGAACTGGACCTAACAGGTCGCCGGGCGGCAGGCTCGAAGCATGCTGAGAGGAATCCACGTACCGCTGGTCACGCCGTTCACGTCGTCGGGTGAGGTGGCCGCCGACGCGGTCGAGAAACTGGCCGGGCAGATGCTGGACGAGGGTGCGGCCGGGCTCGTGGCGCTGGGCACGACGGCCGAGGTGGCCGCGCTCGACCCCGCGGAGCGCGCCCTGATGATCGACACCTGCGTACGGGTGTGCGCGGAGCGCGAGGCGTTGCTGACCGTGGGCGTGACGGGGAACGACACCCGTACGACGCCCGCGGCGCTGCGCGAGCTGCCCGGCGGGGTGGGGGCGGCGCTGGTGACCGTGCCGTACTTCCTGCGGCCCGGCGAGCGCGGCGTGATCGCGCACTTCGAGGCGCTGGCCGAGGCTTCACCCGTGCCGCTGGTGATCTACCACATCCCCTATCGGACCGGACAGGCCGTGGGCGCCGCGACACTGCGGGCACTCGGGGAACATCCCAACATCGCGGGCGTCAAGTACGCCGTGGGCGGCATCGACCAGGACACGATCGACCTGCTCGGTGACCTGCCCGACGGGTTCGAGGTGGTCGGCGGCGACGACGCGTTCGTCTCGCCGCTGCTCGCGCTCGGCGCCTCCGGCGGCATCCTGGCCTCCGCGCACGTACTGACCAGGAGCTTCGTCGAGCTGGTGGACGCCTGGCAGGCCGGCGACGTGGCCACGGCGCGCCCGCTCGGGCACCGGCTGGCCCGGGTCTCCCACGCGCTCTTCGCCGAGCCCAACCCGACCGTGATCAAGGGCGTCCTGCACGCCAGGGGCCTGATCCCCACCCCCGACGTACGGCTGCCGCTGCTGCCCGCCTCCGCCGCCGCGGTGTCACAGGCTGACCTGGTGGCGGTACATCCAGGCCAGTGACTCCTGGCTCGCGCTCTTCTTCAGGAACATCGGCAACATCAGGTCGCGGAAGACCCGGGCGACCGGGCCCGCGGCCTTGCTGTTGCTGATCGTCCTGGAGTAGGCCACGACCCGTTCCACCCTGGGCCGCCGTTCGGCCTCGAAGCGTTCGAACGCCTCGCGGTGGCCCTTGCTCTCCCGCAGGCACCTGGCCAGCACGACCGCGTCCTCGACGGCCAGCGAGGCGCCCTGGCCGGAGCTGGGCGAGGTGGCGTGCGCGGCGTCCCCGGTGAGCAGGACGCGGCCCTTGTGCCAGACGGGCACCGGCGGCAGGTCGTACACCGGCAGCGCCAGGTCGACCGGGCTGCGGCGGATGATGTCGGCCGAGATGTTCGCGTCCCCCTCGAACGCCTCCACCAGGACCGGCTTCCAGTCCGCGGGCACGTCGCCGAGCCGCCTGGGCAGGTTCGCGAACCACCACGTGTCGCCCGAGCCGGACACCGTGTAGCCGAAGAAGGCCCGCTTGCCGAAGACCATGTTGTAGACGCCGGGCTCGCCGCTGACACCGGCGTCCCGGACGATGCCGCCGAAGCTGTACAGGCCGCTGTAGCGCGGGCCGGGCGCGGCGGGGTCGAGGAGCGAGCGGGTGCGCGAGTGCACGCCGTCGCAGGCGATCAGCAGGTCGCCGGTGGCCGACGTGCCGTCCTCGAAGGAGGCCACGACCTCGTCGCCGGTGTCGTCGTAGGAGACCAGGCGCGGGGTGGGGATGGCCGACGACAACACCTCGCGGTGCGCGCCGAGCACGCGCAGGGCGGCCAGGCCGTTGGAGGCGAGGTTGAGGAACGAGCCCACGTTCTCGGCGCCCCGCCCGTACGCCTCGTGGATCTCGGCGTCGATGCCGGCCGCCTGGAGCGCCATCGCGGTGACGGGGCCGCCGATGCCGCAGCCTATGATCAGGACCTTCATGGTGATATCCTTTCGTTCGGTCGAACGAAATACTATGAGGGGAGTTTGAGGGATGTCCAGAGATATTTCGGAGCATCGAAAGAAATTGTTGGACGAATTGGTCGAGGCGGGCCGTGAGAGCAGCAACGCCGCGGTCATGTACCACAGCGCCATGGGCGAGCGGCTGGGCCTGGGGATGACCGAGGAGAAGACGCTCGACCTGCTGCAACGCCTCGGGCCGCTGACCGCGGGCGAGCTCTCCCAGCACACCGGCCTGGCCCCGGCGTCGATCAGCGGGCTGATCGACCGGCTGGAGGCCAAGTGGCTGGTACGCAGGGTCCGCGACACCAAGGACCGGCGCCGGGTCATCGTCGAGATCAACTGGGAGCGGCTGGCGGGGTTCGGCGAGCTGTTCGAGCCGTTCGTGGCCGCCATGAACGGCCTGTACGACGACTACACCGACGACGAGCTGGCCCTGATCGCCGGCTACCTCAAGCGGTCCACGGCCCTGCAACGGGAGGCCACCGCGGCGCTGCGTGCCGAATAAAGGGCTGTACAAAGATCCGGTTACGGGTTACCGTATCCGGCGATATGGGCTACTGCTTCCTGTGATTCTCGCGCCCGAGGCGCCACCGCGTTGAGCCGATCGCTCCGCCGCGCCTCGTACTGGTCATATCCGCGTTGAGACGAGGAGGTGGAGCCTCTATGCGTACCGCTGCCCAATTGGCACTTACCGAGATCACCAAGCGTTACGACACCCGGGTCGTCCTGGACCGGGTGTCCCTCACCGTCAGGCCGGGCGAGAAGGCCGGCGTCATCGGCGACAACGGCTCGGGCAAGTCCACGCTGCTCAAGCTCATGGCCGGCGTCGAACGTCCGGACAACGGCGAGCTGACCGTGGTCGCGCCCGGCGGCGTGGGACACCTCCCGCAGTCGCTGGAGCTGCCGCCGCACGCCACCGTGGCCGACGTGATCGACCTGGCCCTGGCCGAGCTGCGCGAGGTCGAGGCGCGGATGCGCGCGCTCGCCGCCACCGACCTGGACGCCTACGCCGAGGCCGTCGCGGAGTTCGAGGCGCGCGGCGGCTACGACGCCGACACCCGCGTGGAGATCGCGCTGCACGGCCTGGGCCTGCCCGGCCTCGACCGGGACCGCCCGATCTCCACGCTGTCGGGCGGCGAGCGGTCCAGGCTGGTCCTGGCCGCGACGCTGGCCGCCGCGCCGGAGCTGCTGCTGCTCGACGAGCCGACCAACGACCTGGACGACCAGGCCGTCGCCTGGCTCGAACGGCACCTGCGCGAGCACCGCGGCACGGTCGTCGCGATCACCCACGACCGGGCGTTCCTCGACCGGGTCACCTCGGTGATCCTGGAGGTCTCCGACGGGCGGGTGCGCCGCTACGGCGACGGGTATTCGGGCTACCTCGCGGCCAAGGCCGCCGAACGGGCCGCGCACGTGCGGGCCCACGAGGAGTGGAGGTCCGAGCTGGCCCGGCACACGGGTCTGGTGGCGGCCAACGCGGGGCGGATGGCGGCCGTGCCGCGCAGGATGACCCAGGCGGGGATGGGCACCGGGGCGTGGCGGGCGCGGGCGCGTACGCACGGGGCGGCGGGGCGCGTCAGGCAGTCACAACAGCGCATGCGGTGGCTCCACGAACACCAGGTCCCGCCGCCGCCCGTCCCCCTCCGCTTCACCGCCGCCGTCACCACCACCCCGCCCTCGGAGGGCGGCGTGGTCGCACCGGGGGAATCCCCGGCGGTCGTGGTGGCGGCGGTGCGGGTGGCGGGCCGGTTGCGGCTGGAGGAGCTGGTCGTACGGCGGGGCGAGCGGGTACTGGTCACCGGGCCGAACGGCACGGGCAAGACCACGCTCATGCGCGTGCTCGCCGGCGAACTGCGCCCCGACGAGGGAACCGTACGCCGGTCCGGACGCGTCGGCCTGCTCCGCCAGGACGACCAGGCGGTACGGCTGGACCGTACCGTCCTCGCGGCCTTCGCCGAAGGACGGCCGGGCAGCCCCGACGAGCACGCCGACCGGCTGCTCGGCCTCGGCCTGTTCCGGCCGGACGACCTGCGCCGGAGGCTGGCCGACCTCTCGTACGGGCAGCGCCGCAGGGTCGAGCTGGCCCGCCTGGTCAGCCACCCGGTGGACCTGCTCCTGCTGGACGAGCCGACCAACCACCTGTCACCGATGCTGGTGGAGCAGCTTGAGGAGGCGCTGGCCCGTTACCGGGGCGCGCTGGTGATCGTCACCCACGACCGCCGTATGCGTGCCGCCTTCACCGGCTCCCACCTGGAGCTGCGTGCCGGCGCCAGAGTGGCCTGACCCTCAGCGGTCCGCCTCCCTGATGGCCGACCCGACCTCGCCCACCCGGTCGGCCAGCAGGCTCAGGGCGCCCACCGCTCTGGACATCGGGTCGTCGCCGTCGCCCCCGAGGGCCCTGGCCCTCAGGAAGGCCGCCTTGATCTCCGCCCACCGCGCCGCCTGGGCGGGGGTGAGGCGGCCGCGCAGCTCGGCCAGCTTGAGCAGGTTCGCCTCGGCGTCCTGGGTGAGGGTCTGCGCCTCGCCCAGGTAGTGGTCGTCGATCACCGCCTCCAGCTCGTCGTCGTTCATGGCGGGCACGATGCGTTCGGCCAGCTTGTTCATGTTCCGGTACGACCCCTGCAACCGGTACGGCGGCTCGGTCCTGGACGCCTCCGCCTGCGACGCCGAGGCGATGTACGCCGTGTTGTTGGCCAGCACGACCTCCTGGACCCGTACCAGCTTGGCCAGGACGCTGAGCACCTGGTCCAGCTCGGCCTTGCCGTAGGGGTGCCTGAGCTGGTCGGGGCGGACGGCAGGGTCGCCCTTGGCCAGGCGTACCAGCAGTTCGACGTCGGCGCGGTCGCGGCCCGAGAGCGGCGCGAGGACCGGGTTGGAGGTCAGCGCGTTGTCCACGTAGCTCAGCGCGAACAGGTCGCCCCTGCCGGAGAGCACGTCGCCCAGGTTCCACACGTCGGCGCGGTTGGCCAGCATGTCCGGGATACGGAAACGCTGCCCGGACTCGGTGTACGGGTTGCCCGCCATGCACACCGCGAAGCGCTTGCCGCGCAGGTCGTACGTGCGGGTCCGGCCGTTCCAGACACCCTCGATGCGGCGCTGGGCGTCGCACAGCGAGATGAACTTCTGCAGCAGCTCCGGCGAGGTGTGCTGGATGTCGTCCAGGTAGAGCAGGGTGTTGTTGCCGGTCTCCAGGGCGAAGGAGATCTTCTCGACCTCCTGCCTGGCCGTGGCGTCGGGCGCGTCGGCCGGGTCGAGCGAGGTGACGCCGTGGCCGAGGGCCGGGCCGTTCACCTTGACGAAGACCAGGCCGAGGCGGCTGGCGACGTACTCCATCAGGGTGGTCTTGCCGTAGCCGGGCGGCGAGATGAGCAGCAGCAGGCCCATCTGGTCGGTGCGTTTGCCCGCGCCCGCCGCGCCGAGCTGCTTGGCCAGGTTGTCGCCGATCAGCGGCAGGTAGACCTCGTCGAGCAGGCGGTTGCGGACGAACGCGCTCATGACCTTGGGCTTGTACTCGTCCAGGCGCAGCCGGTGGCGTTCCTGCTCGACCAGCTCGTTGCGGCGGCGCTGGTAGGCGCGGTAGGCCGGGACCCGCTCCCGCGCGAAGGCGTGGGCCCTGGTCAGCAGCTCGTCGAGCCTGATCCGCAGCCTGCGGTCCTCGATGCGCGGGTGGGCCCCGAGCAGGCCCTCGACGGTCTCCTCGGTGGCGGCACTGGAGTCGTGCCGGGGCAGGTCGCACAGGTGCACGGCGACGGCCTCGGCCACCTCGGGACGCCGCTGGTAGGCGCCGATCCAGGCGCGGGCGAGCTGCAGCCGCTCGGGCAGGGGCAGCGCGGCCAGCTCGCCCTCGAACTCGCGGCTCCCGGCCGGGCCGAGCCGCTGCCGGAAGCCGTCGAGGAGGTCGCGGGCGGCCTTGCTGGTCACGAAGCCGGCCGGGCTGCCGCCCAGCTCTTCGACCAGGTACTCGCCGGCGAGCCCGGCCACGTTCTCCCCGGCGTCCTGGTCCGTGGAGAAGGCGGCGATCAGCGTGCCGAGCTCTGCGGCCAGGCTCTCCAGGGCCGGTGTACGACCGAAGACCACGCGGGCGCGGACCAGGGAAGCGGCTCTGGTGGCGAATGTTTTACGTGAAACCTCGTCCGTCCCGAAGGCCCAGAAGAGCTGGGCCGCCGCGCGGGCCTCGGGCGGGTAACGCAGGAGGCCCGCGTCCTCGTGCAGGCGGAGCAGGGCGTCCAGGATGAGGGTGGCGTCGTGGTCGTGCACGCCGCGTTCGTAGCCCTCGTCGTAGCGTTGTTCGGCGGCCTGGCGTACGAGGTCGGCCAGGGGATCGCCGGGCCGTACGGACGCCAGGAGGGAGACGGCCAGGTGCTCGGCCCGGTACATGTCCGGCGTCTCCGACACCAGGAGCTGGTCCCAGAACGGGCGGGTGTCGGCGAACGAGGCCGGCACGGGCGCCCGGTAGTCGGTGCCGGTGATCGCGAACTGCATGACGACGTGTTCGCCGTCGCGGCCGGTACCCCCTCGCTCCACGTGCGGGACCAGCGTCAGGTCGATCGGCTGGGTGTTGACCGCGAAGCGGTGGTGGCCGAGGCGCAGCGTCTCGCCGCCGTCGGAGAACAGGTCCAGGCGGTCCCGCAGGGCGCGGCCCGCCTCCTGCTGCGCCGCCTTGACCCGCCCGTCCAGCTCCTCGGCCCGTACGGCGTCGCCCAGCGAACGCAGCTCGGCCGCCGCCGTACGGATCCTACCGACCATCGGATCGGTGGCGAAGTACGTGTTGACCTCGTCCGCCGACTTCAGCGCCGCCAGCCGCCCGGTCACGCTGCCCAGGATGCGCTCGGCCGAGGCGAAGAGCCGGTCGGCCCGCCTGGCCAGGCCGTCGAGCTGGGTCTGCTTCCTGGCCGAGAACGCCTCGTAGACCTCGTCCCGCTTGGCCGCGAGCTGGGCGGCGAAGTCGTCGAACTCGCCGAACCGCGACTCCAGGCCCTCCACCTGGAGCATCAGGCGGCCCAGTTGCTCGTCGCATTTGTCCGGTGTGTCGGCCATCGCCAGCGCGCCCGAGACGGCCTGGCCGAACAGGGCGAACTCGGCGGCGAAGGCCGCGCGGCCCTCCGAGCCCAGCAGCTCGCGCCGGCGTCCGTCGAGCACGGCCCGCGCCCGGTTCACTCCGGCGAGCACCTCGGCGATCCGGCCCAGGATCGACGTGCGGACGGTGGCGTCGGCGATGTCCAGCGAGCCGACGACCTCCGTCACCACCTCCAGGCCCTCCGCCTGCTCGGCCAGCCGCTCGGCGACCGGCGCGGCCTCGGCCACGGTCGCGATCGCGGCGGCGTCGGCGGCCAGCCGTTCGACCGCCGCGTGGTAGGCGGTGAACGCGTCGGCGCCCTCCAGGAAGGCGACCGCCCGCCTGCCGGTCGCGGCCAGCTCACCGGTCACGGCGGCGGACAGCTCGTCCAGGCCGGCGAGGTCCAGGTGGCGGACGTCGCGCAGGGTCACCAGGCGGCCCTGCTGCCTGCGCAGACCGGCCAGCGTGGTGACCCAGGCGTCGGCGGTGGCCGGGGTGTCGGCGGCGGCCTGGCGTACCAGGTGGGTGGTCTCCTCGGCCGCCGCCGCCAGGGTGTCGGCGGCCTGGCGGGTGAGCTCCTCGACGTTCTCGTACTCGTCGAGCACCTGCTCGGCGGTGGCGCGTACGTCGGCGAGCGGGACGGCGAGACCGTGCTCGCCGAGCCAGTGGTAGGAGTCGGCCGCGCGGGTGCAGGCGGCGATCAGCGCCTCGAACGTGGCCGCCGACGCCGCCATCTCCTCGACCATGCGGGCCACGGACAGGCAGTCGGAGATGCCGCGCACCAGCTCGGCGTTGCCGATGCGCTCCAGGGGCCCGGTCCCGGCGGGCTGGGCGGCGGCGTAGGTGTCGGACACGTACGGCGTCTGCCACACCTGCATCGGGTGGACCCGGGTCGGCTCCTCGGAGAGGGCGCGGAAGACCACCATCGTGCCGTCGTCGAACAGCGAGTACCCGTGGCAGACGATGGGGTTGGCCACCTCCTTCCTGATCACGTTGTACGGCAGCAGCAACGAACGGCCGTCGCCCCGGGCGTGGAAGACGTACAGGACGTCCTCGCCGTTGGGGGAGCGCACGACCCGCTCGAACTCCAGGTCCGTCACGTCCGTGTCGAACGTCTTGCTGATCCCGGTCGCCAGGTAGTACCCGCCCGGGAAGATCAGCCCCTGGTCCTCGGGCAGCCGCTGGCAGGACTGGCCGATGCCGTCGAGCCTGGTCACCGCCTTGGTACGGGTGTTGAAGACCAGATGCCGCCAGTCCGGCTCCTTGTACGGCCTGATCCGCATGAGCACGAGCGGCCCGACCCTGGCGTACTCGACGTCGGCGTCGGCCAGGGACTGGAGGCGTTCGGCGACCGGTTCGGAGTAGACGCCCGCGCCGGTCTCGGTGTTGTTCTCGACCTTGATGGTCAGGTCGCCGCCGATGGTCTCGACGAAGACCTCGCCCTCGATCGAGATGTGCGGATGGCGGCCGAGCACGTGGTCGTCGCGGGTGGTCGGCGTCCACTCGAAGTCGTGGGACGGGGGGAAGACGTGGTCCCGTTCTCCCCGGTTATCCAGATATTTCGGGATCCCGCCGTTGCTGACCGCCCATCTGAGCACCCGCGTGTCCGCCGGACCCGTCCTGAACACCGCCAGCAGCTTGCCCTCGACCCGCCTGAGCTGCTGGAGACTGGTCTCCTTGTAGTACCGGTACAGCTCGGCGAAGTCCTTCCTGAACGCCGGCTCCTCCAGCGTCTCCAGCTTGCCGGTCTCGAACGTGAACGTGTCCCCGTCCCTGGTGAAGCGGTGCACGGCGAACACGTCGGCCACGGTCGTCTCCGGCTTGAGCCCGATGAAGACGTTGTAGCCGAACAACATCACCTCGCCCAGCGAGACGATGTCCCTCGGGACGCAGTTGTTCTCGGTCCTGATCCGCTCGGTGCCGAGCAGGCGCAGCTCCGCGCCGCCGAAGACGCGCAGCCGCTGCCCGTTGACCTCGTCGGCCGCCGCCGCGAGGGCCTTGGCCTGCGTCTGGAGGCGGTTCCTGAGAACCTCGTAGGTCCCGGCTTCCAGCCCGGTGGTGCTCACGTCAGCCCTTCGCCGCCGCCGTCAGCGCGGCCACCGGGGAGTCGGCCACCCCCAGGCGCCGCGCGGTCTCCAGCAGCTCGCCGAGCGCCGACGACTGCGGGCCGCCGTCCTGGATGAGCCGCATGAGCACGGCCGAGACGGTCAGGTTCTTGATGTCCTCGGTGCGCACCCCGCCGACCACGCTCGCGAGGTCGGCCGCCAGGCTGGCCGTCCCGTTCAGGTACGGCTTCACCAAGGCCCCGGCCACCTCCGAGTGGCCCACGAAGCCGTCCACCGCCTTGCCCATGGTGATCGAGCCGACCACCTTGTCGAAGAACATCGTGTCGCCGCCGACGATGTCGATGTTGGCCTTGGACAGGCCCGCCGCCAGCACGCTGGCCTGCGACTCGGCCACCTGGCGGGTGACGTCGATGTGCTTGAGCCTGATCTCCTTGTCGGCCTCCAGGCGCAGGCGGTACTCCTCGTGGCCCCGGCTGGCCTCGTCCAGGGCCGCCATCGCGGCGGCCTTCTGGGTCAGGCCCTCGGCCTCGGCCTTCAGCTTCTCCCCGATCGCGGTGGCGCCGGCCAGCGCCATGGCCTGCTCGCCCTCGGCCTGCGCCTTGAGCCGGTCGCCCTCGATCACCGCCATGGCCCGCGCGCCGTCGGCCTCGGCCCGCAGCCTCTCGCCCAGGGCCAGGGCCTCGGCGCGGCCCACCTTCTCGATGGCGTCCGCGTCGCGCTCCTTGACCTGCACCTGCGCGAGCCCGGCGGCGGCGGACTCGGCCTGGACGCCCTCCGCGAGCCGGATCTTGGCCCGCGCCTCCATCTCCGCGGCCTGCTGCTTGGCCTCGGCCAGCACCAGTTCCTCGCGGGCCCTGAACTTCGAGGCCGCCTCCGCCGCCTCGGCCGCCTTGATGTCCTTGACCAGGTTCTCCTGCGCCTCGGGCGCGGCCGCGATGATCACCTGCTGGCGGGTCCGCTCGGCCTCCTCGACCACGCGCAGCCGCTTGATGCTCTCCTCCTGCTCGGCCACGGTCTTGTCGACCGCGATGCGCTCGCGGATGACCTCGGCGATCGACCGCTTCTCGGTCTCGACCTCCTTGTCCTTCGCGATACGCGACAACTCGGTCTCCCGCTCGCGGGCGATGACCTCCAGCAGGCGGTCCTTCTCGATGCGCTCGCTCTCGATCGCGAGCACCCGCTCGCGGTTCTTCTCGGCGACCGCCACCTCGCGGGCCTGGTTCTCGCGCTGCACGCCGAGCTGCTCGTCGGTCTTGATGCCGGCCGTCTGCGCGCGCAGCCGCTCCTCGGCCTGCACGCGGGCGATCTCCGCCTCCTCGCGGGCCTTGACGGTCTCGATCTCGCGGCGCTGCTTGAGCTCGGCGTCGGCCTGGCGGCGCTGGAGCTCAAGGATGGCCTCGCGGGCGTCCACGTTCTGGCGGGTGATCTCCTTCTCCTCCGCCCGCTGGAACTCGTTGGTCCGTACGTGCTCCAGCGCGGTCAGCTCGGTGATCTTCCTGATGCCCTGCGCGTCCAGGATGTTGCTGGAGTCGAGCTGGGTGAGCGCGGTCTGCTCCAGGTAGTCGATGGCGGCGTCCTCAAGGCTGTAGCCGTTCAGGTCGGTGCCGATGAGCCGGATGATCTCGTCGCGGAACTCGTCCCGCTTGGTGTAGAGGTCGACGAAGTCGAGGTGCTTGCCGGCCGTCTTCAGCGCCTCGGAGAACTTGGCGCTGAACAGCTCCTGGAGCGTGTTCTCGTCGCTGGCCCTGGCGGTGCCGATGGCCTGGGCGACCTTGATGACGTCCTCGGCGGTCTTGTTCACCCGGACGAAGAACGTGATCTTGATGTCGGCCCTGATGTTGTCCCGGCAGATCAGCCCCTCACGGCCGGTACGCGTGATCTCGATGGTCTTCACCGAGATGTCCATGGTCTCGGCCTTGTGGACGACGGGCAGCACGATGGCGCCGGTGAACGTCACGTCCACCTTGTTGACCTTCGACACGATCAGCGCCTTGCCCTGTTCCACCTTGCGGAATAGGCGGCCGATGATGACGAGCAGGCCAATCACGATGACCAGGACCACGGCGAGAAATACGCCGAAGCCCGTGGAGATGACGTCCATCAGATCTCGCTTTCGTAGGGCATGACCCAGAAGAATTCGCCGTCTTTGTCGTATTCGAAGATGAGTGCTTTGTCGCCGCGGGCCAGGCGGTCCCGTCCGGTCGTACGGACCTGGACGATCGCGGTCGAGCCGTCCGCGGAGGTGACCTCGGCCTGGCCGAAGTCGGCGGTGGCGGCGCCGGTGCGGATCACGCACGGGCGGCCGACGAGGTCGCCGCGCGAGTGGTGTCCGCCGTCCGGATACGCCCTGCGCAGCGGCACGACCAGGGCGCGCGTGGCGAGCCAGGCGCCGGCCGCCGCGGCGAAGGGCACGGCGATCCGCGCGCCGTCCGGCAGCACCTGGCCGCCGATCAGGCTCAGCAGCCAGGCGATCGCGATCAGCAGGGACAACGCGATCCCGGCGGGCACACCCCCGAGGCCCAGCCAGGGCGCGTCGTGATCGAGGTCGAACAGGCCGGCGATGACGGCCAGCCAATAAGCCACCACTGCCGCGAGAAGAAAACTGAAAATGACAGTCGGAAAGCTCAGAGCGGCGTGTGAGAACTCAGTCATCAACCCTCGGTCTGCCCATCCCCCGGTGTGTTCTGACGGACTATATACATATAAAGCGCGACTAAAGCGGAAAGTTCCCGAGTTCATATGGAAAGTTATCCGACTTGACCTCAAGTGCGGTTGAGGTAGCAAGCTCGGGGACATGAGCGAAGTGATGAGGGCTGCAGCGTTCGCCGAACCGGGCGGACCCGAGGTGCTGAAGGTGATGGAGGTGCCCGCGCCGCAGGCGGGCCCGGGAGAGGTGCGCGTACGGGTGCGGGCGGCCGGTGTGCAGCCGTTCGACACGGCCGTACGGGCGGGTTGGCTGCCGCCGTACATGGGGGACGTGCCGTGGCCGCGCATCCCCGGCAACGAGTTCGCCGGCGTGGTCGACCAGGTGGGCGACGGGGTGACCGGGGTGTCGGCCGGTGACGAGGTGCTGGGGTTCTCGCGCCTGTACGCCTACGCCGAGTACGTCGTCGTCCCGGCCGCCGACGTGGCTCCCAAGCCCGCCGGGATCCCCTGGGAGGCGGCCGGCGGGCTGACGTCCGGCGTCCAGACGGCCGAGCTGGCCCTCGACGCCCTGGCGGTCGGGGAGGGCGACACGTTGCTCGTGCACGGGGCGGCCGGGTCGGTGGGGACGGCGGCCGTACAGATCGCCCGCATGCGGGGCGCCACGGTGATCGGCACCGCCCGCGAGGTGAACCACGACTACCTGCGCGAGCTCGGCGCGATCCCGGTCGCCTACGGGGACGGGCTCGCCGACCGGGTACGCGCGCTCGCCCCCGGCGGCGTGGACGCGGCCCTCGACGGCGCCGGCGGGCACGCCCTGGAGGTCTCGCTCGAACTGGTCGCCGACCGCGGGCGCATCGTCACGATGGTCGAGCACGGCAAGGCGGCCGAGCTGGGCGTCAGGACCGTGATGGGCGAGCGCACCGCCGAACGGCTCGGCCGGTACGCCAGGCTGTACGCCGAGGGCCGCTTCGTCTTCCCGGTGCGGCGGACGTACCGGCTGGACGAGGCCGCCGACGCCCATCGCGAGGTCGAGACCGGCCACGGCCGGGGCAAGGTCGTCCTGGTGACGGACTGAGGACGCGCGCCGAGATCCCCTGGCGGGCCGGTCAGCCGACGCTCTTGTGGCGCCGGCTGAACCGGCCCGCCTTCGCGCGGTTGCCGCACACCTCCATCGAGCACCACCTGCGGCTGCCGTTCTTGCTCACGTCCAGGAACCACAGGACGCAGGACGGGTTCGCGCACTTGCGCAGCCGTTCGGGACGCTCCCGCAGGAGGGGGACGACGGCGGCGGCCGCCGTCCAGGCCGCCTCCCAGGCCGGGTCGGACACCACGACCGTGTCGCGGGGGCCGTCGTCGCCGAACCGGGGCCTGGTCGCGCCCTCGTCGAGCACCGCGTTGAGCCGGTCGTGCCCCCGCCCTTCGAGCAGCCCGCGCAGCGCGTCCCGCGCGAGGACGAGGCGGTCGCGCACCCGTTCCAGGCCGGGCGCGCCCGGCAGGCCGTGATCGCCGAGCCAGGCGCGCACGCCTTCCAGGTCGTCGAACTGGTCCAACAGGGCGCCCTGGTCCACCCACACGGTGTCCACCAGGTCCAGCGCCAAGGGCTCGTCGCGGAGCGGCCGTATCCTCACTGCTTCTAACCCCTCAAAGCGATTTGACTGGTTATCTCTTGGCATGCTATCACTTAACCGTCAAAACGGATTTAGCCGGTTAGAGAGTGTGTTGACATGACTGTTCAGTACCGCACCGCTGTGATCGACGGCCTCGACGTGTTCTACCGGGAGGCGGGCGACCCCTCGGCGCCCACACTGGTGCTGCTGCACGGGTTCCCGACCTCGTCGGTGGCCTACCAGGAGCTGATCGCCGAGCTGGCCGACGAGTTCCACCTGATCGCGCCCGACTACCCCGGATTCGGCCACAGCTCGGCCCCCGCCGCCGACGAGTGGGACTACACCTTCGACCACCTGGCCGACGTCGTCGACCAGCTGCTCGACACCCTGGGCCTCACCAAGTACGCCCTCTACGTGCACGACTACGGCGCCCCGGTCGGCTTCCGCCTCGCCGTCCGCCACCCGGAACGTGTCACCGGCATCGTCACCCAGAACGGCAACGCGTACGAGGAGGGTCTGACGCCCTTCTGGGAGCCGCTGCGCAAGGCGTGGGCCGACCCGTCCGAGGAGAACACCTCCGCGCTGCTCGGCCTGCTCACGCCCGAGGCCACCCACTGGCAGTACACGCACGGCGTCCGTGACGCCGGCCTGGTCAACCCGGACAAGGCGGTCCTGGACCAGGCCCGTCTCGACCGGCCCGGCAACCACGCCGTCCAGCTCGCCCTCTTCGTGGACTACGGCCGCAACCTGGGCCTCTACCCGGAGTGGCAGGAGTACCTGCGTACCAACCAGACGCCGGTGCTGGCCGTCTGGGGGCGGCACGACGAGATCTTCGGCCCCGACGGCGCCCTCGCCTTCGACCGGGACACCAAGCGCGTGCAGATCCAGCTCCTGGACGCGGGCCATTTCGCCCTGGAGACGCGCGGCCCGCAGATCGCCGCGCTGGTCCGCGACTTCCTCCGCCGCCTCTCCGACTGAACGCGCACACCCGCCGCGCCCGGCGACAGCAGGGTCGTGCTGCGCGAGCCGACCGCCCTGGCCGGCGGGGTGTCCTGACCAGGGCTCTACGTGGGGCGGGCTCTACGTGGGGCGGGCTACTGACGGTGGCGCATGGCCTCGCCGATCACCAGGCCGGTCTCGTTGAGCTCGGTCTCGCCGTCCTCGACGTCCCAGAGCGCGTTCTGCAGGAGCCGGCCGAGGGTCCAGCCGGCCGCCCTGGCCGGGTCGAGGCCCAGCACGTCCACCATCAGGTCGAACCGCCGCAGCACGCCCCGCACCGGGTCACCGGTGGCGACCACGGCCTCCCACCGGTTGTCCAGGGCGGGCCACAGGTCGAAGCCGGGGTCGCCGGCCAGCGGCTTGGGGTCGATGGCGAGCCACGGCTCCCGCTCGGCGGCCAGCACGTTGTCGTAGTGCAGGTCCCAGTGCAGCAGCCGGTCGCCCGGCTCGCCGACGAGCTCGGCGACCGTGTCGGCGCACCACCGCAGCCAGTACCTGTCCGCTTCCCGGGGCATCGCGGTCGCCGCCTTGTCCACGTCGGCCAGCATGTCCTTGGCGATGTCCCCAAGGCGGCGCATCCCGGGTGGGGCGGGGAAGGCGGTCAACCGGCCCAGCAGCTCGGTCAGGATCGTCAGCGCCTCGACGTCGTCGGGCACGGCCGACAGCGGGCGGGCGGAGTCGAGGCGTTCGAGCAGCAGGGTGCCGGTCTCCGGGTCCTCGTCGAGCAGCAGCACCGACCCCTTCCCGGCCCACGTGCGCAGGCCAGGAGCCTCGGTGGCGTTCTCGTCGGTGACGGGCTGGAGCTTGAGCGCCGCTCTGGTGCCGTCCTCCCGTACGACGGGCAGCACGAGGGAGACCACGCCGTGCATGGGCCGCCCCTCGTCCAGCCGTAGCGCCCATTCCTCCAGGTAACGTTCGGCCAGCGCGGGCAGGCCGGCCGACCAGGCGCGACCCTTCTCCCCGTCGATCTTCACATGTGACTCGGTCAACGCCTCGGGCACCTTGATCTTCATCACCCAAGTCTGCCTCCGGGCGCGGAGTCCGTGGCTAGAAATGCCAGGGGTAGGGCGACCAGTCGGGCGCCCGCTTCTCCAGGAAGGAGTCACGGCCCTCGGCGGCCTCGTCCGTCATGTACGCCAGCCGCGTCGCCTCACCGGCGAAGACCTGCTGGCCCACGAGCCCGTCGTCGATCATGTTGAAGGCGAACTTCAGCATGCGCTGGGCGGTCGGCGACTTGCCGTTGATCTTGCGGGCCCACTCCAGCGCCGTCGACTCCAGCTCGGCGTGCGGGACGACGGCGTTGACCATGCCCATGCGGTGGGCGTCGGCCGCGGTGTAGGTGTCGCCGAGGAAGAAGATCTCGCGGGCGAACTTCTGCCCGACCTGCCGGGCCAGGTAGGCCGACCCGAAGCCGCCGTCGAAGCTGGCCACGTCGGCGTCGGTCTGCTTGAAGCGGGCGTGCTCGGCGCTGGCGAGTGTGAGATCGGCCACGACGTGGAGGCTGTGGCCGCCGCCCGCGGCCCAGCCCGGCACCACGCAGATCACGATCTTGGGCATGAAGCGGATCAGGCGCTGCACCTCAAGGATGTGCAGGCGCCCGGTCGCGGGCGAGCCGTCGGCGTACTGGTAGCCGTCCTTGCCCCTGATGCGCTGGTCGCCGCCGGAGCAGAAGGCCCACCCGCCGTCCTTGGGCGAGGGGCCGTTGCCGGTGAGCAACACGCAGCCGACGTCGGTGGTCTGCCTGGCGTGGTCGAGAGCCCGGTAGAGCTCGTCGACCGTCTGCGGCCTGAAGGCGTTGCGCACTTCGGGACGGTTGAAGGCGACCCGCACCGTGCCCTGGTCGAGGGCCCGGTGGTAGGTGATGTCGGTGAAGTCGAAGCCCTCGACGACCTGCCACATCTTCGGATCGAACAGCTCGGAGACCATGGGCAGGAGCCTAACGGATCTGCCCCTCCGCCCATTCGGCCCACGACTTCTGCACGGCGCCGAGCCGCAGGCCGTACTCCAGGGCCAGGCGGCCGTAGACCGACAGGTTGTCCTCGCCGCTCTCGACGAAGCCCTTGATGGCCTGCATGTGCTCCAGGTGCCGGCCCACCACCTCGGCCTGGCGGCGCAGGTACGCGCGGGCCTGCTCGGGCGCGTCCTGGCCGAGGAAGAACACGCGCAGCAGCATGTCGCTGCGCCCGACCCTGGTCGGCTCGACCTCGGTGATCCAGTGGCGCAGCTCGGCGCGGCCCTCCTGGGTGATCTCGTACTCCTTGCGGCCCCGGGGGCCTTCGGCAGCCACGTGCACGAGCCCGGCCTCGGCAAGTTTGCCCAGCTCTGCGTAGAGCTGGCTCTGGGTGGCCGGCCAGACGTTGGACAATGAGACGTCGAAGGTCTTCAGCAGGTCGTAGCCGCTCGCCGGTCCCTCGGCGAGGAGACCCAGCACGGCGTGTCTCAAGCTCATATTCCTATATTGACATATCGCGGCAGGAGGTTCTACCTTCGACATGTCTACACAGGAATGTCTAAGGAGTTCCACGATGCGCGGTCTGCTCGGTTTCCTCCCCTGGGTCGTCTACGCGGTCATCGCCACCGGCGACGAGTGGCGCTGGGGCGCCATCACCGGCTTCGTGATCGCCCTCGCCCTCGTGGTCATCGACCGCCGGTCCGGCCGGGCCTGGGACGAGATCGTCATCGAGACCAGCGCCGCGATCTTCTTCGCCCTGCTCACCGTGGTCTCCCTGGTGGCCCCGCACTCGCCGCTCACGCCGTACGGCCCCGCGCTGGTCAACGTCTGGCTGGCCGGCACGGCCTGGGGCTCGATGGCCATCCGCAAGCCGTTCACGCTGGGCATCGCGCGCACGATGGCGCCGAAGGAGATCTGGGAGACCCCCGCGTTCTACCGCGTCAACGTGGTCATCACGACGGTGTGGGCGGTGGCGTTCACGCTCGCCGCCGTCTCGCTGACGTTCGTGCTGGCCGCGGCCCCCCACGCCACCACGGTGGTCATCGCCGTCAAGGTGCTCTCGTTCGTCGTCCCCGCCGTCTTCACCGCCCGTTACCCGAAGATCGTCCGCCGTCGCGCCGCCGCCGCTAAGTGACCTCCGCCCGCAGCTCGGCCAGGAGCTCTCCCTGGTCGGCCAGCATGTCGGTGAGGATGCGGCGGGCGGCCCCCAGCAGGTCGGCCAGCTCGGGAGTGGCCAGTGTGTAGACCACCGTGCTGCCTTCGCGGATGGCGCTCACGATCCCGGCCCTGCGCAGGACCGCAAGCTGTTGTGAGAGGCTCGACGCCTCGATGTCGATCTGGGCCAGCAGGTCCCTGACGGGCAGTGGCCCTTCCTGGAGCAGCTCCAACACTCTGATGCGAGCGGGGTGGCCGAGCGTCCTGAAGAAGTCGGCCTTGGCCTGGTAGACCTCCACGTGCATATTGCAAGACTAATCCAGCGCAGTTGCATAATTCTTCAAGTCGTAACGTTGTTGGATAGCATGACAGCGGGGACTAGGGAGTAGCCATGGGCCGAGGAAGAGCCAAGGCGAAGCAGACGAAGGTCGCTCGCCAGCTGAAGTACACCAACCACAACATCGACTACGACCGGCTGCGTGAGGAGCTGGGCGCGGACACGCCGCGGGAGGAGATGTACCCGTCCACGGGTTCCGAGCAGGAGTCCGAGCGCGCGCAATGACGCGCGTGAGCTTCGCGGGGGCGTCCGCGACGTTTCTGGACCGCCTGGCCTCCGGCGCCCGATCGGGCGCCGCGAGCCCCAGGCGGTGCGGCGCCCTGCCCGTCGCCCTCACGACGGTCCTGCTCGGTTGACCCGACACCGCTTCCGGCAGCGCTTCCGGCAGACTGCCGGTTCGGCACCGCGTCCGGCAGTTGGTCAGCTCGACGTCGTTTCCAGCAGGTGGCGCGCGTCGGTGAGCAGGCGGTCTACGGCGGCCTGCGACACGGGGTCGGTGTTCTGCTGGAACCCGTGCGCGAGGCCGGGCTCCCTGCGCCGCGTGACCGGCACACCCGCCTCGGCCAGCCGCCTGGCGTACGTCTCGCCCTCGTCCCTGAGGGCGTCGTGCTCGGCGGTGACGATCAGTGTGGCGGGCAGCCCGCGCAGGTCGGGCACGAGCATCGGGCTCAGCCGCGGATCGGCGCGCCGCGCCGGGTCGGGCGCCCACTGCCGCACGGCCCAGGCGAGGAAGTCCTCGTCGAGCGCGTGACCGGTGCCCTTCTCCCGTACGCTCGGCTGGGAGAGCGTGAGATCGGTGTTGGGGCAGACCAGGATCTGGACGGCGGGCAGCGGGCCGCCCTCGTCCCGTAGGGCCAGGCAGGCCATCGTGGCCAGGTAACCGCCCGCGCTGTCACCCGCCACCGCGACCGGACGGGCCCAGCGCAACACCTCCATCGCGTCCTCGACCGCGCCCGGGTACGGATGCTCGGGCGCCAGCCGGTACTCCACCGCCATCACCTCCACCCCGCACCCGTCGGCCAGCAGCCGGCAGAACCGGTCGTGCGTGTCCAGGTCGCAGAACACCCACGCGCCCCCGTGCAGGTACACCACGAGCGGCCGCCGTTCCTCCGCCGGCCGGTAGTGCCGCAGCCGCAGCCCGCGCGGCCCGGTCAGGTCCGTCACGTACGGCAGCTCGGGCCCGCGCGGACGCAGGTGCCCGCGCTCGGCACCGGCCCTCCTGAGCTGGTGGACGTCGGGATCGTTCATGGACGACGAGTGTAGGGATCACCCGTGGGCAAAGGTCTCGCTGCCCCGGCGCAAAGACAGGCATGCCGGGAGGACCGCTGGGCAGGTGCCGGGCGGGCGCGACAAGGAGATCGAGACATGCGCGTAGGAATCGTGGGTTCGGGAAGGCTCGGCGCGCCGCTCGGCCGCCTGCTCTCGGCGGCCGGTCACGACGTGCTCTTCAGCGACGCCCGGCTGACCCTCACCGAGGAGGCCGCGGTGGCCGCCGAGGGCCAGGCGGGCGGCGGCTCGCCGATCGAGGCGGCCCGCTTCGGCGAGGTCGTCGTGATGGCGGTGTGGTGGGAGGCGTTCCCCACCGTGGTCGAGGAGCTGGGCCCGGTGCTGGCCGGCAAGATCGTCATCGATCCCAGCAACCCGATCACCGAGCGCGACGGCGCCGAGGCGGTGGTGGCCGTGCCCGGCGGGCTCACCAGCCCGCAGTACCAGCAGCACGTGCTCGGCCCCGGCGTACGGCTGGTGCGCACGTTCAACACCAAGTACCCCAACGAGCTGCTGGACCTCGGCATGGCCGGGCAGCGCGGCGGCCCCCGGGCCGACATGCCCTACTGGGGCGACGACGACGCGGCCAAGAAGGCGGTGGTGCCGCTCATCGAGGACGCCGGGTTCACCGCCATCGACGGAGGCGGCCTGGCCGACGCCCTGTGAGGCGGGCGCCGGGTCGCGCAGGTGTCGTGGGACGCCCTGTGAGCCGGGTCAGGTCGCGCAGGTGTCGTGGGTGGCGTCGAAGCCCTTGAGCGCCTCGGTGTCGTCGGCGCGCTGCGGCTTCAGCCCCTTCCAGTCGTTGCCGATCACCAGCACCAGGTGGTTGGTACGGGCGCCCGCGACCAGCCTGGGCGTGGCGGCCAGGAGGTCGTTGGTGAGCGTGGGCACCCGCGTCTCGCCGTTGGGGCCGTAGAGCAGCGCGGTCTTCGCCAGGGGTTTCGTGGCCGAGTCGCCGATCTTGCTGATGTGGTAGCCGCGCTGTTCGAGGAAGGCGGCCACCTGCGTGCCGAGTCCGCCGCGGTAGGTGCCGTTGCGCAGCTCGATCTGGATCTTCGTCCGGCCCACCTTGGCCTGGCCGCCCTTGACGCCCTGGACGCGCTGGTCCCTGGCCACGATCTGGAACAGCCTGCCCGCCTGCGGCTGCACCCACTCGACCCGGCCCGGCTGGCTCAGCGAGTAGTGCCAGGGGGTGGTGATGAAGCGGATCTCCCCGGCGTTCAGGCCCTGGAGGCTGGTGGCGAGGTCCTTCATGACGGTGATCGACAGGTCGTCGTCGACGGTCACCGACTTGGTGCCGGCGTCGAGGAAGCCGAACAACTTGTTCGGGTCGGTGAGCGTGGCGCCGCTCATCACCTTCTTGAGCATGGAGGCGATGAACATCTGCTGCCGCTGGATGCGCCCGATGTCGGAGCCGTCGCCGAGGCTGTAGCGGGCGCGTACGTAGCCGAGCGCCTGCTCGCCGTTGAGCGTCTGCCGCCCGGCGGGCAGGTGGAGCAGGGCCTTCTTGTCGTTGACCGGGCCGGGCAGGCAGACCTCGACGCCGCCCACCGCGTTGACCATGCTCTTGAAGCCGGTGAAGTCGACCTTCACGAAGTGGTCGATGCGGATGTGGGTGAGCGCCTCGATCGTCTTCCAGGTGCAGGCGATGCCGCCCGAGTTGAACGACTCGTTGATCATGCCGAGGTGCGGCTGCTGGCCGGGCAGGCCGCCCGTCGCCCGGCAGGCGGGCAGCTGGACCAGCGAGTCGCGCGGGAAGCTGATCACCATGGCGTTGTCCCGCTTCGACGAGACGTGCGCCAGCATGATCGTGTCGGTGCGCTCGCCCGCGATGCGGTGGCCGTACCTGGCGTTCTTGCCGTCGCGCTGGTCGGAGCCCACGATCAGGACGTTCATCGCCGAGGTGGCGACTTTGGGCGGCCGCGTCTCGCCGAGGTCCTCCTTGGTGACCTCGGCGCGCTTGAGGTTGCCGTTGAGTTTGGCGGTGACGCCGACGGCCACGCCGACGACGAGGAGGATGACGGTGACCGCGATCGCGATCGTCCAGCGCAGCCAGCGCCGTCGGCGCTTGGGGGCGCCGGGGTCGCTGGAGGGGGGAGCGTCGAGAAGCCCGCTGCTCACGTGACTCCAGAGGGACGGGGGCCGAGGGGCCACCGCCCCGGGCCAAGAGCCTCGCCGTACAAGTCTCGGCCGTTGAACCTGCCCGAGTGTACTCAGTCCGGGACGAGGATGCGGAGGGACGGCGTTCCCCGTAGGTCAAGGCGGGCCGCGCGGGCCCGGCCGCGTCAGCGTTCGCGTGGCGTGACCAGGCCGGACTCGTAGGCGAAGACCACGAGCTGGGCCCGGTCGCGGGCACGCAGCTTCGTCATCGCCCGGCTCACGTGCGTCTTCGCGGTGGTCGGGCTGATCACCATCAGGGCGGCGATCTCGTCGTTCGACATGCCGCGGGCCACCAGGGCGGTGACCTCGCGTTCGCGGTTGGTCAGCACGTCCAGGCCCTTGGGGTCGGGTTCGGGGCGGCGGGCGACGTACTCGCCGATCAGGCGGCGGGTGATGGCGGGGGCCAGCAGGGCGTCGCCGCGGGCGGCCACCCTGACGCCCTGGAGCAGGTCGGCGGGCTCGGTGTCCTTGACCAGGAAACCGCTCGCGCCGGCGCGCAGGGCGTCGAAGACGTACTCGTCCAGGCCGTAGTTCGTCAGGATCACCACGTGGACCTCGGCGAGGCGGTCGTCGGCGGCGATCCGCCGGGTGGCCTCGATGCCGTTCATCACGGGCATCTGCACGTCGACGAGCGCCACATCGGGGCGGTGCTCCAAGGCCAGGGCGACGGCCTGCTCACCGTTCGCCGCCTCGGCGACCACCTCGATGTCGTCCTCGGCCTCCAGCAGGGCTCGGAAGCCGCCGCGGATGAGGGCCTGGTCGTCCACCAGCAGTACGCGGATCATCCAGCCTCCCGCAGCGGCAGCTCGGCGCGTACGGTGAACCCGCCCTCGGGACGCGGGCCGGTGCGCAGCCGCCCGCCGAGCGCCGTGACCCGTTCGCGCATGCCCAGCAGGCCCACGCCGGGGTCGGCCGGGCCGCCGTCCGTGTCGCCGTCGTCGTCCACCTGCACGATCAGCTCCTCCTTGCCGTAGTCGACGCGTACCGAGGCGGTGGCCGGCCCGGCGTGCTTGGAGACGTTGGTCAGCGCCTCCTGGACGATCCGGTAGGCCGCCCGGTCGACCTCGGCCGGCAGGTCGCGGCGGTCGCCGGTGACCGTCACCGTGGCCGGGACGCCGGTCGAGCGGGCCCGTTCGACCAGGTCGGGAAGCCGGTCCAGGCCGGTGGCCGGCCGCTCGCCGTCGGCCTCGCGCAGCACCTCCAGCGTGGCGCGCAGCTCGCGCATCGCCTCGCCGCTGGCCTCCTGGATGGCCAGCAGCGCGGCCGGCACCTCCTCGCCGCGCTTGCGCGCGATGTGCACCGCCACGCCCGCCTGCACCTTGATGACCGAGATGGTGTGGGTGAGCGAGTCGTGCAGCTCCCTGGCGATGCGCAGCCGCTCCTCGCCGGCGCGCCGCAGCGCCGCCTCCTCGCGGGTGCGCTCGGCCTCGGCGGCCCGCCGTTCGACCTGCACGAGGTACGCCTGCCGATGCCTGGTCACGGTCGCCGTCACCCCGGCGGCCAGGAACCAGCCGAGCAGCAGCGTCGTCTTCTGCACGATCTCCTGCGGCGACTGCCCGCCGGGGGCGGCGGCCAGGTTGGCCGCGAGGGTCGCGCCCAGGAACACCGCGCCCGCCACCGCCGCGAGCGCCCGGTGTCCGGCCCTGACCGTGCCGAACACCGTCACCATTACGGGGAAGGCGGCCGGCGGTCCGGGCAGGGCGTGCACGGCGTAGACCAGCATGCAGAGCGTGGCGGCCAGCAGCGCCGGCACCGGCGCCCGCCGCCAGGCGACGAGCGCGAGCGACCCGGCCAGCACGGCCGCGTAGTCCACGGCGGACGCCCCGGGCGTGGTCAGGGCGGTCGCCGTCAGCAGTACGGCCACCACCGCCGCCAGCGCCACGTCCATGGCGGCCGGACGCCACCGGTGCTCCAAGGTCATGCCAGCACAGTAGAGCGTGAAGTGTCGATAATCCTCCCCATCTGGGCTGAATCGGGCACTACTCCCGCCGTCGTACACGGCCCGTCCCTGCGTCCCGTGCCGTAGCCGTAGGAGTCGCCCGGAGCAGGACGACTCCGGCACGCCCTGTGGCACACCATGACGGCCATGGACACGACTGTGAAGACCGGTGGGCAGTTCCGCTACGTCACCCCCGTCCGGCCGCAGGACGCGACGGGCCGGGTGGCCCAGGTCTACGCGTGCCTGGCCGACGACTTCGGCATGGCCCGGATGGCGGTCTTCCTGACGTTGTCGCCGGCGCCCGCCGTACTGGCCGGGACCTGGGCGTTGTTGCGGGAGTCGCTGCTGGCCGGGCAGGGGTCGAGGACCGGCCGGGAGGTCGTGGCGCTGGGGGTGTCGCTGGCCAACCGGTGCCCGTTCTGCGTGGCCGCGCACACGACGCTGCTGCACGCCACCGGCGACCACAGGCTGGCCGAGACGGTCGCGGCGGGCGGCGTCCCGGAGGATCCCGGGCACGCGGCGCTGCTGCGGTCGGCCCAGGGCCGGCGGGCGCCCGTGCCCTTCCCCGCCGCGCACGCCCCCGCGTACGTCGGGACCGCGCTCACCTTCCACTTCGTCAACCGCGTCGCCTCGGCCCTGCTGACCGAGAACCTGCTGCCGGGCAACCTGCAGAAGTCGCGCCTGGTGCGCAGCGTGGGCGGCCGGGCGATGTCGCGGACGGTACGCAGGGAGCTGCCGCCCGGCGCCGGCCTGGACGTGCTCGACGGCCTGCCCGCCACGGCCGAGCCCGCCTGGGCGGCCGGTACGCCCGTCGGCACGGCCTACGCCACGCTCACGGCCGTCGCGGGGGCGGGCGGCGAGCTGCTGGGGGAGGCGGCACGGGCGGCAGTCACCGAGGCGGTCGCGGGCTGGGACGGCGCGCATCCGCCGATGGGCGGCGACTGGGTGTCCGGCCCGCTGGCCGGCGTGCCCGTGGCGGAACGGCCGGGGGCCAGGCTCGCCCTGCTCACCGCGCTGGCGCCGTACCGGATCAGCGACGCGGACGTCGCGGCGTGGCGCGGGGCCGCCACGACGGACGAGGACCTGGTACGGCTCGTCGCCTTCGGCGCCGCGACGGCCATGCGACACGTGGAGTCCCAGATCGCGGGGGAGGGCGTCCGGGCAGCCGGAGTGACGGGACGGGGCTGAGGTCAGGCGGGCAGGCAGGCGGGCGGGCGGCCCGAGTGGGGCCAGACGTACTCCAGGTCGTCCGGCTCGTCGCCGAACAGCGGGCGGTAGTGGGCGGGGTCCTTGCGCAGAAGGGCGGAGCGGTGGCTGCGGTGGAAGTCCTCGTCGCCGAGCCAGGGCGGCAGCTCACCGGCCGCCGCCAGCTCGTGCTGGGTGCGGACGACGGGCGTGCCGCAGGTGTGGCCCAGCTCGGCGGACATCGTTGCCGCGCAGGTGTCGGCCCGGCCGGTCGAGCACCAGTGGGCGCACACGTCGAGGCCGTAGCGGACGAGGGCCTCCTCGTAGCCGGCCCACATCTTGACCACGGGGTGGTGGCGCCAGCCGTAGCCGGGGACGGTCAGGGCACGCAGGATCTGCAGGGCCTCGACCCGCTGCTTGCCCAGCCGCAGGGGGTCGAGCACTCCGGCACTGGCCTCGAAATCCGGATATGGAAGAAAAGTTTGCATCCATCCCCTCGCTGACCTGCTCTTTCTCGCCTGCCGTCCCGCGCGATCGTATAGACCGCACGCCCGGCGGCGCGCACAATCGGCCCATGGGCTATGTCGGCGCACGGACGCCTCGCAGGGAAGACGCCAGACTGCTGACCGGAAAGGGGAGGTACGTCGGCAACGTACGCCTGCCGGGCATGGCGTACGCGGTGGTGGTGCGCAGCCCCGTCGCCCACGGCCGGCTCCTGGGCTGCGACGCCAAGGCGGCCTGGACGGTCGAGGGCGTGCTCGACGTCATCACCCCCGCCGACGCGGCCGACCTCGTGCTGCCCTGCGTCAGCCTCGCGCCCGGCCAGCGGCTCCTGTCCTACCGGGTGCTCGACGACACGATCAGGTACGCCGGCCAGCCGATCGCCGTCGTCGTGGCCGAGACCCCCGCCGCCGCGCAGGACGCCGCCGGCCTGCTGGACCTGGCGCTCGACCAGTTCCCCGCGACGGTCGGCGCGGAACGCGCCCTTGAGGCGGACGCCCCGCTGCTGTACCCCGACTGGGGCACGAACCTGGTCACCGACTTCCCGCTCGGCGACGCCGACTGCGCGGACTTCGTCGAGGCCGCCGAGCACGTCGTCGAGATGACGTTCAGGATGGGCCGGATCTCGCCGCATCCCATCGAGCCGCGCGGCGTCGTGGCCGCCTACGCCGACGACGAGCTGACCGTGCACATCTCCTCGCAGGCCCCGCACCACGTGCGCGAGCACCTGGCGGACGCGTTCGGGCTCACCCACGACCAGGTACGCGTGATCAGCCGCGACACCGGCGGCGGGTTCGGCGGCAAGGAGCACGTCTATCCCGACGAGGCGCTGGTCTGCCTGGCCGCGATGCGCTTGGGCCGCCCGGTGAGCTGGACCGAGTCGCCCGGCGACCGGCTGTCGGCGACGCTGCCCGCACGGGCCGCCGTCCACCGGGCCAGGCTGGCGCTCGACGGCGACGGCCGGTTCGTCGCGCTGTACGCCGACATCCTCGGCGACCTCGGCGCCCACCCGTCGAACGTGGGCATCTCGCCCTTCGCGGTCTCGGGCACCCTTTTGCCGGGTCCGTACCGGTTCGAGCGGGTCGGCGTACGGGTGCGTGGCGTGGTCACCAACACCACCCCGACCGGCTCCTACCGCGGCTTCGGCCAGCCGGAGTGCACCTGGACCAGGGAGCGCCTGATCGACGAGGCGGCCCGGCGGCTCGGTCTCGACCCGGTCGAGCTGCGGCTGCGCAACATGCTGGAGCCGGACGAGCTGCCGTACCCGAACCGGGTGTACCAGCCCTACGACTCCGGCGACTACCCGCAGGCCCTGCGCACCCTGCGCGACCTGGTCACGCCCGTGACCGGCGTGGACGACGGGCGCCGGCGCGGCATCGGCTACTCCTGCCACGTCGAGACCACCGGCCTGGGCCCGTCCATGGACCTGAAGGCGACCGGCATCCAGGCGGGCGGGTACGAGACGGCGGTGTTGCGGATGGAGCAGGACGCGTCGGTCGTGGTGTCGTCCGGGGTGGTCGCGATCGGGCAGGGCATCGAGACCGCGCTGGCCCAGATCGCGGCCGACCGGGTGGGGGTGCCGATCGAGCGGGTGCGGGTGGTGCTGGGGGACACGGCGGCGACGCCGTACTCGTCGATCGGGTCGATCGCCAGCCGTTCGCTCGCGGTCGGCGGCGGGGCGCTCGTCCGGGCCGCCGCCCGGCTGCGGGACAAGCTGCTGGCCATCGCCGCCCACCGGCTGGAGGCGGCGCCCGGCGATCTGGAGATCGCCGAGGAGTCCGTAAGGGTGAAGGGCGACCCGCGGGCGTCGGTGCCGCTGCGTGAGCTGGCCACCTCCGCCTGGCGGGCCTGGGACCTGCCGGAAGGCGTCACGCCCGGCCTGGAGGAGCGGGTCAGCTACGACCCCTCCGCCTACACCTTCGCCTACGGCGCGCACGCCGCCGCCGTCGCGGTCGATCCCGAGACCGGCGCGGTCGAGGTCGAGCGTTACTGGGTGGTCAACGACGCCGGGACGCTGGTCAACCCGTCCCTGGTCGAGGACCAGATCCGCGGCGGGGTCGCGCAGAGCATCGGCATGGCGCTGACCGAGGAGATCGTCCACACCGACGAGGGGCAGCCGCTCGCCGAGTACTTCCTGCCGACCACGCGCGAGGTGCCCGACATCGAGATCGTGTTGCTGGAGACGCCCTCGCCGGTCACCCCCGGCGGCATGAAGGGCGTGGGCGAGGCCGGTACGATCGGCCCGCCCGCCGCCATCGGGAACGCGGTCGCCGCGGCCGTGCCGGAGCTGGCCGGACGCCTCACCGACGTGCCGCTGACCCCCGAGGTCGTGTGGAGGTGTCGATACCCCTGACCAGGGCACGAGGAGCCTGAAGGTTCGGATCGGGGGACGAATCATGGAATATCGCGCACTTCTGGCCTCCATCGGCCGCATGACGGGCCTGGGGGCCGGCCCGGCCAGAGCGGCGGCCGAGGCCACACTGACCACGCTGGCCCGTACGCTCGACGAAGAGGACCGGCGCGAGCTCATCGAGGCTCTGCCGCCCGAGCTGACCGACGACTTCCCCATGGACCATCCGCGCAACGACGGCACCGAGGAGGGGTTCGTCCGCCAGGCCGCGCTGCTCGGCCGCCGTCCGCCGGAGCAGGCCAGGCTGAGGGCCCAGGCCGTGCTGGCCGCCGTCGCCGAGCAGGACCCCGAACTGATCGCCCGGCTGCACATCCCGGAGCAGGTGCGCCCCCTGTTCGACCCGCCGGGCAGCGGCGGCGGCATCACCGGCCCCAAGGGCCACACCGCGCCGCTCACCGACGACGAGATCGCCTCGGCGCTGGCCACCCTCCCGCTGTGGACCGGCGACCGCTCGGCCCTGCGCCGCGAGATCGCCCTGCCGCGCGAGAACCTGCGTGCGGTACGCCGCGCGCTCGACCGGCTCAAGGCCACCTTCGGCCGGCAGCCCCACCTCCAGGACACCGCCGACGGCCTGGCCATCGTGGTCAGGACGGTCTCCGTGAACGCGGTGACGGCCCTCGACGTGGAGCTGGCCCGGCGGGTGGACGACCTCATCGAGGAGGTGGGCGCCGGCATCGGCCGCCCCTAGTCGTTCGCCCGCTGACCTGGGCAGACAGGTCGGACGGGAAAGAAAGCCGGGATTTCTCGGAAAACCTTCGACCCGGACGGCCCCTTCGTGCGTACACGTTTCGACAGCCGCATGTCCGTCAACTCGGAGGCAGGTCTCGTGTTGATTGAAACGAGCGTTCGATGCCGCCCTTCCCACGAAGGAGAGGCCATGTCCAGGCTGCGGTCGGCCCGGCAGAGCCGGATGCAGTACGTATGGCCGCTGCGCGCGGAGGCCAGGACCGTCGGCCACGCGCGGTCGATCATCCGGGAGGAGCTGTCCGGGCTCGACCTCCACGACGACGTCGTGGACGACGCTGTCCTCATGGTGAGCGAACTGGTCACCAACGCGTTCATGTACGGCGAGGGCCCCTATGAGCTGCTCCTCCACGTGGACGCCAAGGAGGTCATGTGCGTCGTCGTGGACGCCGGGCCGCCCCTGCCCGCCCCCTCGCCCCCCGACCCGGTCGCCGAGCACGGACGGGGCCTGCGCATCGTGGCCAGGCTCTCCGACGGCTTCTACGGCTGTCATCCCCAGCGCTACCTCACCCACCCCGACCTGGTCGGCAAGGCCACCTGGTTCGCGCTGCCGCGCCGCGGCCGGCCCGGCAACGTCGTCCCGATCAGGGCGGGCACGTGACGCGGGTTCCAGTCTCCTTCAAGTCGGCCCGACCATACTGGTGTTGATCAGGACGAAGCCGATGAGTGGATCAACGTGGAATTCCGAGTTCTGGGGCCGCTGGAGGTCCGCGACGCCGACGGGGGCACGGTAGCCCTCGGCGGTCCGCGCCCGCGGGCCGTACTGGCCCGGCTGCTGGTCGCGCAGGGGGCCGTGGTCCCCGCCGACACGCTGATCGAGGACATCTACGGCGGCGCCGCACCGCCGAGCGCCCTGCCCACCCTCCACTCCTACGTCTCCAACCTGCGCCGGGCGGTCGAGCCGGGCCGCGGGCCGCGTACCCGGCCCCGGACGCTGATCGCCCGGCCGCCCGGCTATCTGCTGGCCGCGGACGACGTGGACGCGCTGCGGTTCGCCGACCTGGTGAACCGGGCGGAGTTCCGGTCGGCCGGGGAGGCGCTGGCCTGCCTGGACGAGGCGCTGGAGTTGTGGCGCGGCTCGCCGTACGAGGAGTTCCAGGACGAGCCGTGGGCGGTCACCGAGGTGAGCCGCCTGCGCGAGCTGCGTCTCGTCGCGGTCGAACGGCGTGCCCGCGCGCTGCTCGACCTGGGCCGGCCCCAGCCGCTGATCAGCGAGCTGGAGGCCGAGACCGCGGCCAACCCGCTGCGCGAGCGCCTGTGGTGCCTGCTCGCGCTGTCCCTGTACCGCACCGGACGCCAGGCCGAGGCGCTGGCCGTGTTGCGCATGGCGGCCAGGCGGCTGTCCGACGAGCTCGGCCTCGACCCGGGGCCCGAGCTGCGGTCGCTGGAGTCGGACATCCTGCGCCAGGTGGACTCGCTCGAACCGGTGCGCGACACCCCGGAGCTCGTCGCCGCGCCACGGCCGGTGGACACCCTGCACGGGCGGGAGGCCCAGCTCGCCGAGCTGATGGCGCTGCCCGAGCGGGCCACGCGCACTGGGCTCGCGGTCGCCGAGGTCAGCGGCGAGCCGGGGATCGGGAAGACCCGGCTGCTGGAGGCGTTCGGCGAGCGCTGCGCGCGGCACGGCCGGCTCGTGCTCTGGGGGCGCTGCCACGACGCCGAGGGCACGCCCGCGCTGTGGCCGTGGACGCAGGTGTTCGAGGCGCTGGCCGCCCACTGCCCGCCGCCGGACCGTGAGGCCCTGTCCGGCCTGCTCGACCACCGGCCCGACCCGCTCCCGCCGGGGAAGGGCTCGGCCGACGCGCTGCTCTCGCGGCGCAACCAGGCCGTGGCGCGATGGCTCGGCACGGCCTCGCGCGCCCAGCCGCTCGTGATCGTCCTGGACGACCTCCAATGGGCCGACCCGGCCTCGCTCGACCTGCTCAGGCACCTGGTCATGCTGGTACGGGACGGCGCCGTCACCCTGGTCGCCGCCTTCCGCTCCGGCACCGGCGACGTGCTCGGGCGGCTGGTCCGCTACGACCTGCTGCGGCTGCGCCTGACCGGCGTCGGGCCCGAGGCGGTGGGTGCGATCGCGGCCGACCTCGGCGTCGAGCTCGATGGGGAGGCGTGCGCCAGGATGGCCGACTGCACCGGCGGCAACCCGTTCTTCCTGCGCGAGAGCATCAAGCTGATGGCCCAGGACCCGGACGTGGACGAGGTGCCCGCCGCGGTGACCGAGCTGGTGCGCCTGCGGCTGGACGCGCTCGCCGAGGTCGCGGGCACGCTGGCGGTCGCGGCGCTGGTCGGCCGGGAGTTCGACCCGGCGGTGGTGGCGCGGGTCGCGGGGGAGGAGGCGTACGAGCTGCTCGACCGGGCGGTGCGCGGCGGGCTGCTGGCGGCGCGTCCGGGCGGCCGGCTGGCCTTCGCCCACGACCTGGTGCGCGAGGCGCTCGTACGGGACCTGCCGCCGCTGCGCAAGGCGGCGCTGCACCGCGACATCGCGGCCGCCCTGTCGCGACGTCCGTCCACCGACGTGGAGGTGATCGCCCATCACGCCGTCCAGGCGGGGCCGGTGGCGTACGGGGAGGCGGTGCGGTGGGCGCGGGCCGCGGCCGAGCAGGCCGGGCTGCGCGAGGCCTACGCCGAGTCGGCGTCCTGGCTGGGCCACGCGGTGACCGCGCACGACGCCTCCGGCGGTGACCCGGCCGAGCACGTCGAGCTGCTGCTGGGGCAGGTGCGCGCGCTGCTGGCGGCGGGCGAGCCGGCCAGGGCGCGGCAGGTCAGGGACGCGGCCGTACGGGCGGCCGACCGGGTCGTTGCGGGCGGCCCGATGCTCCGGGTCCGGGCACTGACCTCGTTCGACACGCCGTCGATCTGGACGTTGCGCGACCCGTACGGCGCGGCCGACCCGCTGCTCGTCCGCCGCTTCGAGGGCGCGCTGAACGAGCTGCCCGAGTCGGACGGCCCCGAGCGGGCGATGCTCCTGGCCGGGCTGGCCCAGGAGCTCTACGACGCCTCCGGCGACCCGCGGGCGGACGCGCTGTCCGCCCAGGCCGTGGCCATGGCCAGGCGGCTGGGCGACCGCCGCCTGCTGATGCGCGCGATCAACGCCCGGCACCTGTCGCTGCCCCGGCCCCTGCACGTGCACGAGCTGATGGACCTGGCCGCCGAGCTGCACGAGCTGGCCGCCGACGAACCGGCCTTCCAGCTCCTCGCCAACATGATGGACGCGCACAACCGGCTGGAGCTGTTCGACGTCACCGGCGCCGACCTGGCCGCCGCCCACTGCGACGACCTGCTGGAACGCCTCCCGCTGCCCTGGCCGCGCTTCCAGCACACGTTGTGGCAGGCGGGCCGGCTGGTGCTCCGCGGCCACTTCGACGAGGCGGAGGACCTGTACGCCGACGCCGCCGACCAGGCGACCCGGCTCGGCATCTGGCACGCCGCCCGCTCGGTGACCGCCGGCCGCGTCGTCCTGGACTACCACCGGGGCACGATGGCCGGCGCGGGCCCGCTCATCGACGCCCTGCAAGGCGTGAACACCGCGCTCGACCAGGCCGCCCGCACCCTCCACCTGCACGCCCAGGGCCGCGTGGACGAGGCCCGCGAGCTGAACGGGCAGCCGCTGCTCGACCGGTCGCGCCCGTCCACGCTGTGCCTGCGGGCCGCCGCGGCGGCGGCGCTCGGCCGGGTGCACGAGTGCCGCGCGCTCTACGAGGCGCTGCTGCCCTACAGCGGCCGGATCACCGTCCTGTCGGCGTGCGCCTGGGTGGGCCCGGTGGACTGGCACCTCGCGCTGCTGGCCGAGGCGACCGGCCGGTACGAGAGCGCCGCCCGCCACCTGACCACCCTGGAACGGCTGGCCGCCCGCAACGGCCTGGCGTGGTGGCGCGACCGGGCGGTCGAGGCCCGGCGGCGCCCCTGCCACAAGCACCTGCAACTGGCCACCAGCGGATGACAAGGGCCGCCTGATCGACTTGTGCGCCGACCGACAGGAGGGAGAGCGGGGATGACGGGCGCACAGGCACTGGTGAGGGCTCTGGAGCAGGTAGGCGTGGACACCGTGTTCGGCATTCCGGGCGGCGCCGTCCTGCCCGCCTACGACCCGCTGTACCGCTCGACCTCGATCAGGCACGTCCTGGTACGGCACGAGCAGGGCGCCGGGCACGCGGCCGAGGGGTACGCGCAGGCCACGGGCAAGGTCGGGGTCTGCATGGCGACCAGCGGCCCGGGGGCCACGAACCTGGTGACGCCCATCGCCGACGCCTACATGGACTCGGTGCCGATCGTCGCGATCACCGGCCAGGTGCCCAGCTCGCAGATCGGCACGGACGCCTTCCAGGAGGCCGACATCTCGGGCATCACCCTGTCGATCACGAAGCACAACTTCCTGGTCACGGACGCGGCCGACATCCCCCGTACGATCATGGAGGCGTTCCACATCGCCTCGACGGGACGTCCGGGGCCGGTGCTGGTGGACATCACCAAGGACGCGCTCCAGGCCGAGACCGACTTCGTCTGGCCGCCGGTCATGCGGCTGCCCGGCTACCGCCCGGCGACCCGGCCGAACGCGCGGCAGATCAGGGCCGCCGCCGAGCTGATCGCCGGTGCCCGGCGGCCGGTCCTGTACGTGGGCGGCGGCGTGCACAAGGCGGGCGCGTCGGCCGAACTGCTGCGTTTCGCCGAGCTGACCGGCATCCCGGTCGTCACCACGCTCATGGCCAGGGGCACGTTCCCCGACAGCCATCGTCTGCACATGGGCATGCCCGGCATGCACGGCTCGGTCCCGGCCGTCGGGGCGCTCCAGCGGGCCGACCTGATCGTCGCGCTCGGCACCCGCTTCGACGAGCGTGTCACCGGCGACCTGGCCACGTTCGCGCCGCACGCCAAGATCGTGCACGCCGATGTGGACCCGGCCGAGATCTCCAAGAACCGGCGCGCCGACGTGCCCATCGTGGGCGACTGCAAGGAGGTGCTGGCCGACCTGATCGCCGTCCTGGACGGTCATACGGTCGAGCGTCCGGCCTGGCTGCGCACGCTGGAGGGCTACCGGCGGACGTACCCGCTCGGGTACGAGACGTTCGAGGACGCCCTCGCCCCCCAGTACGTCATGGAGCGGCTGAGCGCCCTGGTCGGGCCCGAGGCGATCTACACCTCCGGCGTGGGCCAGCACCAGATGTGGGCCGCCCAGTTCATCGGCTACGAGCGGCCGGGCACGTTCATCAACTCCGGGGGCGCGGGCACGATGGGCTTCGCCGTACCGGCCGCCATGGGGGCCAAGATCGGCTGCCCGGACCGTACGGTGTGGGCGATCGACGGCGACGGCTGTTTCCAGATGACCAACCAGGAGCTGGCCGTGTGCGCGCTGGAGGGCGTGCCGATCAAGGTGGCCGTCGTCAACAACGGCAGCCTCGGCATGGTCCGCCAGTGGCAGACCCTCCTGTACGACGGCCGCTACTCCAACACCGACCTGCGTCCCGCCCGCCGCATCCCGGACTTCGTCGCCCTCGCCGAGGCGTACGGCTGCCACGGCCTGCGCTGCGAGCGCCCCGAGGACGTGGACACGGTGATCGAGAAGGCCATGGCGATCGACGACGCGCCCGTGGTGGTGGACTTCGTGGTTCACCGGGACGCGATGGTCTGGCCCATGGTCCCCGCCGGGACGAGCAACGACGACATCAGGATCGCCAGAGACCTGGCTCCGAACTGGGGTGATGACGAATAAGTCAAGCCATGCCAAAAGCAGCGATCCATACAAAACCTCATTTAAGCTTCCTTGACCCGGGGCGCCCCGGGCGGCTGAACCGAGGTGGATAGTGGCGCTGCGCGTCAAGGTGCTGGGGCCGATCGTGGCCGAGATCGACGGGGTGGAGGTCGCGCTCGGCGGCCCGAGGCAGCGAGCCGTGCTCGCCGTACTGGTCGCGGCGCGTGGCCAGGTGGTCTCGGCCGAACGCGTGCTGGACGCCGCCTGGGACGAGGACGAACCCGCCTCGATGCCCACCCTGCACTCCTACATCGCAAGGCTCCGCAAGGCGCTCGAACCCGGCCGTACCAACCGGTCGCCGGAGAGCGTGCTGGCCCGCGTCGGCAACGGGTACACGCTGCGCGTCGAGCCCGACGTCGTGGACGCCGAGCGGTTCGCCCGCAAGGTCGGCGAGGGCCAGCTCCTGCTGGAGGCGGGCGACGCGGGCGCGGCGCTGGCCGTGCTGGCCGAGGCCGTGGAGTTGTGGGGCGGGCAGCCGTACAGCGAGTTCGCGGGCGCGGCGTTCGCCGTGCCGGAGATCGTCCGGTTGCAGGGGTTGTACCTGTCGGCGCGCGAGAGCCTGTTCGCCGCGCAGCTCGCGCTCGGGCGGCACGCGGCCGTGGTGCCCGAGCTGGAGAAGCTGACCGCCGAGCAGCCCATGAGCGAGCGCGGCTGGGAGCTGCTGGTGCTGGCTCTCTACCGGTCCGGACGCCAGGGAGACGCGCTGGCCGCGCTGCGCTCGGCACGCCGCATGCTGGCCGAGGAGCTGGGCATCGATCCCGGGCCGGGGCTGCGGGACCTGGAGGCCGCGGTGCTCGCCCAGGACGAGGCGCTGCGACCGGGGAGCGCCGGGCCGCTGCCCGAACGCGGCGGCAACCTGCCCTTCCCCGTGACCGCGCTGGTCGGCAGGGCGGCCGAGGTCGAGCAGGTGGCCGCGCTGCTCGCCGAGCACCGCCTGGTCACGCTCGCCGGACCCGGCGGCATCGGCAAGACCCGGCTGGCGCTGGAGACCGCGCGGGCCAGGGACGACGCCGACGGGCCGTGGCTGGTCGAACTGGCCGGGCTGGACGACCCCTCGCTGGTGGCCAGGGCCATCGCCCAGGTGCTCGGCCTCACCGGGCCGGCCTCCGCGCAGCGCCTGGCGTACGCGCTGCGCGGCAGGAGCCCGCTGCTCGTGATCGACAACTGCGAGCACCTCGTGGCGGCCGTCCGCGACACGGTCGCCGAGCTGCTGGCCGGAGCGGGCGGCGTACGCGTGCTCGCCACCAGCCGCGAGACGCTCGGCGTCCCCGGCGAGGCCCTGTACGACGTGCCGCCGCTGTCCGCGGCCGACGCCCGCGACCTGTTCATGAGCCGGGCCAGGGCCGCCGCGCCCGGCTGGGAGCCGACGCCGTCGGAGCTGCGCAGCGCCGAACGCCTCTGCCTGGGGCTCGACGGGCTGCCGCTGGCGGTCGAGCTGGCCGCCGGGCAGTGCCGCATGTTGTCGGTCGAGCAGATCCTCACCTCGATGGACGACAGGTTCACCGTGCTCACGGACGGCCCCGGCCCGCGGCGGCACCGTACGCTCGCCAGGACTGTCGAGTGGAGCTACGACCTGCTCGAACCCGCCGAGCGCGAGCTGTTCCACCGGCTCGGCGCGTTCGCCTCCGGGTTCGACCTGGACGCGGCGGCCGCGGTGTGCGGGCGGCCGGTCCTGGGCGGCCTGGGCGCGCTGGTGCGCAAGTCGCTGGTCGCGGTCGAGCCGGGCACCTCGCCGCGCCGCTACCGGCTGCTGGAGACCATCAAGGAGTTCGCCCGCACCCGGCAGGACCCGGCCGAGCTGGCCGAGGCCCAGGCCGCGCACCGCGTCTGGGTGCTGGCCCGCGCCGAGGCGGCCGAGGCCAGGATCCGCGGCGACGGGGCGACCGCCGCGATGGACCTGCTCCTCGCCGACCAGGCCGAGCACCGGGCCGCGTTCACCTCGGCGATGCTGGCCGGCGACGGCGAGTACGCGCTGCGGCTCACCGGCGTCCTGTCCTGGTTCTGGTACCGCAGAGGGCACGTCGCCGAGGGGCTGGCCAGCCTGTCGGCGGCCATGGAGCTCTACCCCGACGCCGAGCCCGGCGTGCGCTCGCAGGCGCTGATCGGCATGGCCGGACTCCACTACCTGGCCGGCGACTTCCCCGCCGCGCACCGGCGGGCCAAGGAGGCGGCCGAGATGGCCCGGCTGGCCGACGACCTGGTCGCCGAGGGGCAGGCCCTCACCTACCGGGCGCTGTTCGGCGGCCTGAGCGGGCAGCCGAACGCGCTGGTCGACGCCCGCGCCGCGCCGGCCCTGGCCGAGGTGGCGGGCATGGGATGGTTGCACGCCGAGGCGCTGATGGTCCTCGGCATGTTGCTGGTGTTCGCGCGCGAGACCGCCGAGGCGGCCGAATGGCTGACCGAGTCGATCACGGTGGCCGCCGGCACGGGACACCGCTTCGTCACCGCGTCCGCGACCTGGTTGCTGATGAAGATCGACCTGCTGACCGGCCGTACCGACCGGGCTCTGGCGTCCGGGCTGCCGATCCTGCGCATGCTCGACGCGGACCGGGACGTCACGTCCTGGATGGTGATGAGCCACACCCTGGCCGGGGTGCTCACCGCGGGCGGGCTGCCGCACGACGGCGCGCGCCTGCTCGGCGCGGTCGAGGAGGTCGGGGCCCGGGTCGGCTTCTCGCCGCTGGAGCTGGACCCCGCCGACGGCGCCGAGCGCGAGGAGCGGATACGCCGTTCGCTGCCCGCCGCCGAACTGGCCGAGTGCCTGCGCCAGGGCGCCCGCCTGTCGCCCGCCCAGGTGCACGACCTGCTCGACGCGCTGATCAGGACCCGCGTCCACTGACCCGAAGCCCTTGCGCGGGCGCGGCGGGCGGGCTTTGGTACAGGTATGCCACCAGGTGATCGGCTCGCGGTGCAGACCATCGAGTTCCATGGTGACCAGGTCGCCTTCGGCGAGGCCGGCGTGACCGACGAGGAACGCGCCGCCGCCGGCCGCGAGACGCTCGCCCAGCGCAACCAGGCCCTGCTGCGGGGCAACCGCCGCCGGGCCAGGCGCCGCTACGCCCAGGACCTGCCCGCCGGCCAGGACTTCGCCCGCGTGTGGCGGCGGCGCGCCCTGGCCGAGCTGCGTCCCAGGCTGACGGGCGGCCCGCTGGCCGTCTGGGGCGAGGACGACGACGTGCTGCACGTGCTCTGGCAGGGGCCGAACGCGCGGCTCGTCTCGGGGGTGCTGCTCCCGATGTGGCCGGTCAAGGGGGCGGGCGACCTGTGGGAGCTATCGGTGCGCGTACGGCACCTGGACCGGGCCGTGGTCGGCGTCACCGCGGCGCCTCCCGGCGGCCGGCCGGTGGAGCTGGTCTGGCACGGCCCGCGCGCCGGCCCCGCCCCCGCGACCGCCGCCCGGCTCGCCGGCACGCTCGTCACCCGCGAGATCGGCAGCGTCCACCTGGGGGAGCGCCGCGCGATCACGGTCTACCGCCCGCCGGGCCCGATCCGGCCGATGCCCCTGTGCCTGCTGGCCGACGGGCAGGCGGCCGGGTCGTACGCCCGCGTGCTGGAACCGGCGATCCTGGCCGGCGCGCTGCCGCCGGTGATCCTGGTCGCACCGCACGCCGCCGACGTGCCCGGCCCCTACCCGGACGGGCGGGCCAGGGAGTACCTGCCGTACGCCGACCCGCGGCGCTTCGCCGCGCACCTGGCCTTCGTCACCGGCGAGGTCCTGCCCGGCTTCCCCGAGGCGAGCCACGTGATCAGCGCCGGGTTCGCGGACGGCGCCGGCTTCGCGCTGACCGCCGCCGACCGGTGCCCCGGCCGGATCGCGGCGGCGGTCGGCCTCAGCCCCGGCCTGCTGCCGCAGCTCCTCGACACCTCCGTACGGGTGCCCCGATACCTCGCGGCCGGCACGCTCGAACCCGGCTTCCTCGACTGCGCCCGCTCGCTGGCCGCCCGCCTGCGCGGCGCCGGCATCGCCCACCGCTGCGAGGCGTGGATCGGCGGCCACGACGGCTACTGGTGGCGCGTGCACCTCCTGGCCGCCCTCACCTGGCTGACCCGCGAGCACCTGCCCCGCTCACGCTGACCGTACGGGCCGGGCGGCGGCCAGCACCAGCAGCCCGGCGAACAGCCCGGTGACCGCGGCGGCCAGGTAGACCGCGTTCAGCGCCGAGGGGAACGAGCCCGTCCCGGCCAGCCCGTCCTGGAACAGGACGCCGAACACGGCGATGCCGAGGGCGTACCCGAGCTGCCTGACGGTGTTGACCGCGCCCGCAGCCATGCCCGAGCGGTGCGGCGGGACGTGGGCCATGGCCGCCGAGCTGAGCGAGGGGATCGCCAGCCCGACGCCGACGCCGGTCACCACCAGGCCCGGCGCCAGGGACGTCCACGTCGAGTGCTCGTCCAGCATGCCCTGGAGGAACGCGCCCGCGGCGATCAGCAGCAGCCCGCCGCCGACCGCCGCGCGCGCCGACAACCGGGGGAGCAGGCGGGCGGCGGCGACCGAGACGACCAGCGACGTGCCGGCCATGGGCGTCAGCGCCAGCCCGGCGCTCACCGGCCCGAGCGCGAGCCCGCCGGGCTGCTGCAACCAGAGCGAGGTGAAGGCCAGGCAGGCGAACGCGGCGGGCATGAGCAGCGCGGCCCCCGTCAGGATCCCGCTGAACGCCGGGTTCGCGAACAGCCGCAGGTCCACCATGGGAAACGCGCCCCGCGACTCCACCAGCACGAAGGCGGCGAACGCGACGGCCGCCACGGCCAGCGGCACCAGCGCCCGCGCCGACCCCCAGCCGTACGGCCCGGCCTCGATCAGCCCGTACGTGAGCGCGGCCGCCGCCAATGTGAACGTGCCCATCCCGGCCCAGTCGAGCCGGCCGCCGCCCGGCAGGCGGGACTCCTCGACCGTGCGCAGGGTCATCCACGCGGCGGCCACGCTGATGGGCAGGTTCACCAGGAAGATGGCCCGCCAGTCCAGGTGCTCGGTGAGCAGCCCGCCGAGCACGGGGGCCAGCGCCGCGGCGGCCCCGTTGACGCCGCCCCACACGCCGAACGCGATGCCGCGCTCCCGCCCGTGGTAGGTGGCGCTGATCAACGCGAGCGTCGTGGCCATCATCGCGGCGCCGCCCGCCCCCTGCGCCACGCGGGCCGCCAGCAGCATGCCGCCGGTGGGCGCGAGGCCGCAGGCCAGGGAGGCCAGCGCGAACACGCCGAGGGCGATCAGGTACACCTTGCGCCGCCCGGCGTGGTCGGCGACCGAGCCGGCGGCGAGCAGCAGCGCGGCCAGGGCCAGGGCGTAACCGTCCAGGAGCCATTGGGTGTCGGTGAAGGACATCCGCAGGTCGGCGGTGATGTCGGGCAGGGCGACCATGACGATGGTCACGTCCACCAGCAGCATGAAGGCGCCCAGGCAGGCCGCCGCCAGCGGCCACCAGCTCGTACGTGTCAGTGTTGTGGTCATGGCGGCAAGGGTCGGGGCCGGGTGGGGCTTGCCCCTAGTCGAAGCGGGCTTTCTGCTGGAATTCCTCGCCGGATAGCCTCTTCTGATGGAAAACGTCACGCTCGACGAGGTCGATCGCGGGCTGCTGCACGCGTTGCAGGTGGACGGGCGGGCCTCGTTCAGCCGGATCGGCGAGGTGCTGGGGGTGTCCGACCAGCGGGTGGCCCGCCGCTACCGGCGGCTGCGCTCCAGCGGCACGTTCCGGGTCGTGGGCGTGGTGGACCGGCAGCGGCTCGGCCACCAGTCGTGGGCCATCAGGTTGCGCTGCACGCCCGACGCCGGGGCCTCGATCGCCGAGGCGCTCGGACGGCGGCCCGACACGTTCTGGGTGCACCTGCTGTCGGGCGGCACCGAGATCTCCTGCGGCGCGATCCAGCGCCTCGACCAGGAACGCGAGCCGCTGCTGCTGACCAAGCTGGCCAGGACCAGCCGGGTGCTCGCGGTGTCGGCCCACCGGACCCTGCACATGTTCGTCGGCGGCCGGATCGGCTGGGCCGGGCTGGCCGTGCTGTCCGCCGAGCAGGTCGCCCACCTGCTGGCCGGGCGCGTCCACGGCCCGCGCGACACCGCCGAGGCCGTCACGCTCGGCCCCGGCGACGACGCGCTGCTGGCCGAGCTGTCACGGGACGGCCGTACGGGCTATGCCGACCTGGCGGCTGTGACCGGCTGGTCGGAGTCGACGGTCAGGCGGCGGGTGGAGCAACTGTGCGCGGCGGGCGCGCTGTTCTTCGACATGGACGTGCTGCCCATGTTGCTGGACTACCAGGTCGAGGCGCAGTTGTGGATGTCGGTGCCGCCCGCCGACCTCGACGCGACCGGGCGGGCGCTGGCCGACCATCCGGAGGTCGCCTTCGCCGGGGCGACCACGGGCCCGACCAACCTCGCGGCCAGCGTGGTGTGCCGCGACGACGCCGCCTTCTACCGCTACCTCACCGACAGCCTGGGCGCGCTGCCCGCCATCCGGCACATCGAGACCGCGCCGATCATCAGGACCATCAAACGGGCGGGCGCCGGGCTGAGCAGTTGACCTCAACTCGACTTGAGGTAGCAGGCTGGTCTCCGGACACGATCCCGGATGAGGAGTGATCATGAGAGTGGTACGGGTGGCGAGATTCGGCGGCCCCGAGGTGCTGGAGACGCGGACCGGGCCGGACCCGGTGGCCGGGCCGGGCGAGGTCGTGGTGCGGACCGGGTACGCGGAGATCAATTTCATCGAGACGCAGCTCAGACAGGGGTTCACGCCGGGCCCGCCGCTGCCCGAGCTGCCGTACGTGCCGGGCGGCGGCGTCGGCGGGCACGTGGTCTCCGTGGGTGAGGGGGCCGATTCCGGGCTGGTGGGGCGGCGGGTGGTGGCCCGTACGCCGGGGTTCGGCGGCGGGAACGCCGAACTGGTCGTGGTCAGGGCCGAGGACCTGGTCGAGGTGCCCGACGGCGTCGAGCTGGCCGACGCGACGGCGCTGCTCAACGACGGCAGCACGGCCGTGGGACTGTTCGCGAACGCCGGGATCCGGCCCGGCGAACGGGTGCTCGTCGAGGCCGCGGCCGGCGGGCTCGGCAGCCTGCTCGTGCAACTCGCGCACGGGGCGGGCGCCCGGGTGATCGGGGCGGCGGGCAGCCCGGCCAAGCTGGAGGTGGCCGCCGGGCTCGGGGCCGAGGTCACCGTCGACTACTCGCGTCCCGGCTGGACCCGCGAGGTGCTCGACGCGACCGGCGGGCGCGGACCGGACGTGGTCTTCGACGGCGTGGGCGGCGAGCTCGGCCGCGAGGCGTTCGGGGTGACCGCGCGCGGCGGGCGGTTCTCCGTGCACGGCGCCTCCAGCGGGAGTGTCACGGCCGTGGACCCGGAGGAGGCCGCCCGGCGGGACGTCACCGTGATCGGTCTGGAGCAGCTCATGGCCATGAGCGAGATCAAGGGCGCGAACGAGCGGACCGCGCGGGCGCTCGCCGAGGCGGCCGACGAGGGGCTGCGGGCGGTCGTGGGGCGTACGTACCCGCTGGAGCGGGCGGGCGAGGCGCACGCGGCGATCGAGGCCCGCGAGGTGAGCGGCAAGACGCTGCTGACGATCTGATCGCCGGGGTCATAATCGAGGCGTGCATCGGCCATCCAGGCGACTGTTGTTCCGGGCGGGCGCCGTGACCGTGGCCGGCGTGGCGGGGGCGCTCGTCCGTGCCGACCCCGCGCACACGCCGGACTCCTCCTTCGTCACGCTGCGCCGGCAGTGGCGCCACGTGACCCTGGGCTTCGACACAGGGGCCGGCGCAGGCGCCGAGCGGCATGAGGTGGGGGCAGGCTTCGAGGCGGGGGCGGAGCCGTACCGGACGTGGCTGGCCGAGGCGGGGCGGCGGGCGGGGCGGTACCGCGCGGCCATGGCTCCGGGGAACGCGTCGCTCTGGCCGGACCAGCCGTTCCCGTCGTTCGTGGCGACGCCGGGGCGGCTGCTGGCCATGGCCCGCGCGTACGCGCTGCCGGGGACCGGGCTGACCGGCGACGCGGGCCTGGCCGCCGCCGTCGCCGCCGGGATCGACCACTACCGCCGTCACGTCTACGCCGACGGCGCCGACCCGGCGGGCAACTGGTGGCACTGGGAGATCGGCGTGCCGAGGGCGCTGCTCGACGCGGCCGTACTGATCGGCCCGCACCTCGGCGACAAGCGCAGTGCCGCGCTGCGGGACGCCGTGGACCACTTCGTGCCCGAGAGCCGCCTCGCGCACTACAGCGGCACCAGCACCGCCGCCAACCGGGTGGACCTGTGCGTGGTGATGTTGCTGCGCGCCATGCTCAGGGCCGACCCCGGCAAGGCGGCGCTGGCGGTCTCGGCGCTCTCCCCGGTGTTCCGCACGGTCTCCGAGGGCGACGGTTTCTACCGTGACGGGTCGTTCATCCAGCATTCGACCGTGCCCTACCAGGGGGCCTACGGGGTGACGCTGCTCGACGGGCTGGCGACGTTGTTCGCGGTGCTGCGCGGCACGCCCTGGGAGGTCGTGGACCCCACTGTGCTCGCGATGGTGGAACGCTCGTTCGCGCCGTTCGTCCGCGACGGGTTCTGCATGGACCTGGTGCGCGGCAGGGGCGTCGGCAGGAAGCCGTTCGGCGACCACGACAAGGGGCGCGCGCTGGCCGCCGCGATCCTGCTGCTCGGCGAGGTGGCCCCGGCCGCCGACCGGGCCCGCTGGCAGGCCATGGTCAAGGGATGGGCGGTACGCGAGACGTGCCGGCCCATGCTCGCGGCGGCCGACCCGGCCTTCCACGCACGCCTGACCGCCGTCCTGGACGACGACGCCGTGCCCGCCGCGCCGGAGCCGATCGGGCACCGGCTGTTCCCGATGAGCGCCCGTGCCGTGCACCGCCGGCCGGGCTGGTGCGCGGCACTCAGCATGGCCTCGTCCAGGATCGGCCACTACGAGCACGGCAACGGCGAGAACCCGCGGGGCTGGCACACCGGCTCCGGCATGCTCTACTGGTGGGCAGACGGCCACGCCGACCAGTACTCCGACTCCTTCTGGACCACCGTCGACCCCTACCGGCTGCCCGGCACGACGGTCTCGACCCGGCGGCTGCCCGACGGCGCGGGCCCGGCCTGGGGCGACACCTGCCCGCCCGGCCGCTGGGTCGGCGGCGCGACGGACGGCACGTACGCGGTGGTCGGCCAGCGCCTCAACGGCCTCGACAGCACGCTGGAGGCGTTCAAGTCGTGGTTCTTCCTCGACGACGCGGTGGTCTGCCTGGGCGCGGGGATCAGCGGCGCGGACGGCGTACCGGTCGAGACGATCGTGGACAACCGCAGGACCGCCGCCCTCCTGACCACGGACGTACGGGCGGGCTGGGCGCACCTCGACGGCCACGGCGGCTACGTCGTGCCGGCCGGCCTGCGGACGCTCCGGGAGCGGCGCGGCGACCGCGACTACGTGACGCTCTGGCTCGACCACGGCGTCGACCCGGACCAGGCCGGCTACGTCTACCTGCTCCTGCCGGGCGCGAGCCGGGAACGCACCGCGGCCAGGGCCGCCGACCCCGGGTGGGCCCGCGTGCTCGCCAACAGCGCCCGGCAGCAGGCCGTCCAGGTGGCCGCGCTCGGGATCACCGCGGCCGCCTTCTGGAACGGCGGCGCGGCCGGCCCGCTCGCCGCCTCCGCGCCCTGCGCCGTGCTGGTCAGGGAGAGCTCCGACGGCACAGCCACGGTGACCGTGGCCGATCCCCGGCGCGACCTGGCGGAGCTGACCGTGACGTGGGAGCGGCCGGTCGCCGCCGTGCTGCGCGCCGGCCCGGTCCTGGCGGACGCGGCGACCGGCGACCGGCTGAGGCTCACCTTCGGCCCGTCGGCGGCCCTGGAGGGCGGCTCCGCCACGGTGACCGTGCGGCTGCCCTGAAGGTCGTCATGCGGTCATGACGGCACGGATTGGGCCGCGACCAGGTCGGCGTACTTGCCGCTCATGGCCGTCAGCTCGTCGTGCGTGCCGCGCTCGACCACCCGGCCCGAGTCGACCACGAGGATCAGGTCGGCGTCCCTGACCGTGCTCAGCCGGTGGGCGATCACGATCCTGGTCTGGACGAGCCGGCTCAGGTTCGCCTCGATGGCCGCCTCGGTGGCGCTGTCCAGGTTGCTGGTGGCCTCGTCGAGCAGCAGCACCTTCGGCCGCGACAGGACGGCGCGGGCCAGGGCGAGCCGCTGCCGCTGCCCGCCCGACAGGCCGCCGCCGTCGGTGAGCATCGTCTCGTACCCCATGGGCATGTCCATGATCTCGTCGTGCAGCGCGGCCAGGCGGGCCGCCGCGACCACGCGTTCCAGGGACGCCCCCGGCTCGTTCAGCGCGATGTTCTCCCTGATCGAGCCGCTGAACAGGGACGGGTCCTGGGTGACCACGCCGAACTGGCGGCGCAGCGTACGCAGGTTCAGCTCGGCGGCCGGGACGCCGTCGTAGCGGATCTCGCCGAGCACCGGGGTGTGCAGTGCGAGCAGCAGCCTGGCCAGCGTGCTCTTGCCCGAGCCCGACGAGCCCACCAGGGCCACCTTCTGACCGGGCCGGACGGTGACCGAGACGTCCCGTACCGTCCAGGGGGCGCGCGGGTCGTGGCGGAAGCTCACCCCGCGCAGCTCGACCGCGCCGCGCAGCCGCAGCACCTCGATGCCGTTGCTCGGCTCCGGCTCGGAGGCCAGGATGTCGGACAGCCGGTCGAAGTGCGCGCCCGCCTGCTGGAGGCTCTGCAACCCGGTCATCAGCGAGCCGAGCGGGGTCAGCGCGCCGAGCGCGATGGCGTTCAGCGCGACCAGCGCGCCGATCGTGAGCTGCCCGTCGAGCACCCGCCAGGCGCCCAGCCACAACAACCCGAGCGGCGCCGTCACCCGGATCGCCGACAACGCCGACTCCAGCAGCCCCCTGGTCAACCCAGCCCGTACGTCCGCGTTGAGCTGTTTCGTGAAGTGGGCCGACCACTGGTCGACGGCCCGCTTCTCGGCTCCCGATGCCTTGAGCGTCTCGATGCCGGTGATCGTCTGGATCAGGCTGGCCTGGGACGCCGACAACGCGGTCAGCTCCTGCTGGGTGAGCCGGGCGATGCGGCTCGTAGTGGCCAGCAGCAGGACCGTCTGCAGCACGGTGACCCCGGTCAGCGCCAGCCCGAACACCGGGTCCCACACGTAGACCAGCACCAGATAGCCCACGGCCAGCGGGCCGTCCAGCAGCGCCGCCACGACCTGGCCGGTGAGGATGTCGCCGAGCGTCGAGACACTGGCCGCCCTGGTCACCAGGTCGCCCGTGCCCCGCTGCTGGAAATACCGGTACGGCAGCGTCATCAGATGGGTGACCAGGCCCTCGGTGAGCTCCTGGTCGGCCCGGGCCCGTACGGCGACGAGCAGGGCCGCCCGCAGGTAGCCGATCACGAGCTGGGCCGCCCCCGCCGGCAGCACGGAGACGCCCAGCAGGGACAGCACCTCCACCGCCCGCGTGGGCACGATGGCGTCCAGGAGGAGCTGCGAGAACATCGGCAGGGCGAGCCCGAGCAGTTGCAGCAGCAGCGAGGCCGCGATGAGCTGCGCGAGCAGCCCCCTGCGCCGCCTGAACAACGTCCGTACGAACTCTCTGCGCCAGGCCCCCGCCGCCGAGGTCGTCCCTCGGTGGAAGCCCTCGCCCGGTTCGAAGACCAGCAGCACGCCGGTGAACCCGGCGCCGAACTCCTCCGGGGTCAGCCTGCGGCGGCCGTCCCCGGGATCGACGACGTCCACGCGGTCGGGGGACCAGCGTTCGATCACGATGAAGTGGTTGAACTCCCAGTGCGCGACGGCGGGCAGCGGCACCCGGGCCAGGTCCTCCGGGGCCAGGGAGAAGGCGCGGGCCTTGAGCCCGTGCTCGCGGGCGCCGTCCACGAGGGCCTTGGCGCTCAGGCCGTCCCTGCCGACCTGAAGCCGTTCGGCGACCTGGTGGAGGGTGGTGCGCTGCCCGTGGTGGCACAGCACCATGGCCAGACAGGCGGCGCCGCACTCGGTCTCGGTGTTCTGGAGCAGTACGGGGAGGCGGCGGAACATCACGCGACCGCCTCGACCGCGACCGTGGTCACCAGGAGGACGACGACGAGCAGCGCGGCCACCAGGAGCCACAGCGCGAGGAACGACGGGGTGCTGATCACCAGCGGCATCCGGGTGATCCGCGACATCGCCCGATGCCGCAGCGCCTCCTCCCGGTAGATCCCCCGCCCGGCCCCGTCCGGCGCGGGGGCCGGGGTGGGGGCCGGGGCGGGCGCGGGCGCGGGGGCTGCGTGGCGGGCGCGGTGCTCGGCGTGGCGCGGGACCGGCCGGGTCGTGTCGTAGGGATCGCTCAAGGCCGACGCCTCCCGGCGCGGCTCGGCGCGGCTCTCCACCCCATCGTCGTCCTGCCCCCCTCTGTACGAGTCCGGACAAAGGCTAAGAACGCCTACTTGGAAGCCACTTGGGATCCACTGCTTGACGGGACGCCCCCACGCGCTTACGTTTCCCGCGACGAAACATATCGTCACAACTCCGAAACTTTCGGAGCCGTACCGTCGGAGGTCACCGGTGAAACCCCTGATCGTCGCCTTGGCACTCGTGCTCGCCGCCCCCGCCCCCGCCGCCCAAGCCGCCGCCCGTACCCCGCACGACCTGCGCCGGCTGGCCCACCAGAACGGCATCAGGATCGGCACCGCCGTGGACGTCGCGGCCCTGCGTACCGAGCCCGACTACCGCGCCACGCTGAACCGCGAGTTCACCAACGTCACCGCCGAGAACGCGATGAAGTGGGAGTCGGTCGAGCCGCAGCGCGGCGTACACACCTGGGCCGACGCCGACGCCGTGGTCGACAACGCCCGCCGCCACGGCCAGCAGGTACGCGGCCACAACCTGGTCTGGCACAACCAGCTCCCCGCCTGGCTGACCGAGGGCGTGCAGAACGGCACGATCGGCGCCGCCGAGCTCAGGCGCATCCTGCGCGACCACATCACCACCGAGGTCCGCCGCTACAAGGGCAGGATCCGGGCCTGGGACGTCGTCAACGAGGTGATCGACGAGGACGGCACCCTCCGGAAGAGCATCTGGCTCACCCAGCTCGGCCCCGGCTACATCGCCGACGCCTTCCGCTGGGCCCGCCAGGCCGACCCCCGGGCCAAGCTGTACGTCAACGACTACAACCTCGAATGGAACAGCCCCAAGATCGAAGCCACCCTCGCCCTGATCAAGGACCTGCGCTCGCAGGGCGTCCCGGTGGACGGCATCGGCTTCCAGGGCCACCTCGGCATCCAGTACGACTACCCGGGCGACTGGGCGAACGTCATGCGCCGCTTCGCCGACCTCGGCCTTGAGGTGGCGGTCACCGAGATGGACGTACGCATGGTGCTGCCCGTCACCCCCGAGAAGCTGGCCACCCAGGCCGCCTACTACGGCCGCGCCCTCACCGGCTGCCTGAGCGTGCCGGCCTGCAAGGAGTTCACCGTCTGGGGGTTCACCGACCGCCACTCGTGGGTGCCGGGCTGGTTCGACGGCGAAGGCGCCGCCTGCCTCCTGGACGAGTCCCTGACCCCCAAACCCGCCTACACCACCCTCCTGACCTCCACCCCCTGAGCCACCCCACGACGGCCCGTTGTCGTCGGGACGGGTCAACGGGAGCGGCGCTCCTGCGAAGGCGGGTGGGGGGTTTCGCTGGGTGGGGACGGTGACAGGACGGAGGTCGGCGTGTCCGAGGGGGTGGGGTCCGGTGTGGACGGCGGGGACGGTTCCGCCGAGCCCGTCCCACCGCCCGAGGGCGTGGGCGTCACCACAGCCGAACCGGACGGCGTGGGCGTCGCGACCGCCCCGGTGGACGGGCCGGGTGAGGGCGTCGGGCTGGGCAGCCGGGTCACGGGCCGTTCGTGCCGCGGCTCACCCACCGCCCGCCCGTCCCGCCGGTCCTTCTTGCCCTGCCCCTTGCCCGCCTCCTCCCGGGTCCGCCCCGCGACCTGGTCGGCCACCGTACGGTCGGCGATGAGCTCGTAGATCAGGATGCTGCCCATGCTGACGGTGAACACCAGGGCCGCCGCCATCCCCACCCTGGCCCACCGCCGCCGCCCGCCCGCCTTCGCGTCACCGGACTGCCCGCGCCAGGCGATCACCGTGTGCTGCTTCACCTTGTCGCCCGTACGCTTCAGGTAATGCGTGTAGACGTCGGCGACGACGGTGCTGGCCAGGCTCATCATCGCGGCGCCGATCAGCGTCCCGGCCGTCCCCAGGTACGAGGCCGCGACGGCGGCGGTGAGCGCGGCCAGGGCGCTCCCCACGATCTGCGGCACGCTCAGCTCCAGCTTCCGCTGCTTGCCGCTCATAGCCAGGATCGTCCCCTCTTGTGCTGCGACGGCGGTGAACAAGCCACCTTGGCCACAACGGGACGGGACACCCACGGCAACGCGCGGCGTTTTGCCACCTCCTGGCCGCACATTGCCCCTGGCAGGAACGTGATGGGAACCGGGCGGGGACCGGCCGCCCACCGCTTGCCCTGGATCTGTGGCGCCGATCACTCAGGCTGTGTGCATTCCTCCACAGAAGATCCGGTGCGTCCTCCGTAACGTCCCTTCTGCCGGAACGACCGGCAGCACGGACACGGGAGGCACCCCATGCGCAAGACCCTCGCCATCGCGGCCCTGGCCGGATCCCTGGCCGCTTCCACGGCCGTCACCGCCCTCGCCACCGCCCCCGCGGCCCAGGCGTCCACGGTCGTCAGCTGGGGCAGGTTCTTCTCCGGCGACCACAAGGCGTACACGTTCGGCAAGACCTGGAAGAGCGGCGGCAAGGTGTTCACCACCTGGCACGGCGTGGACAAGCCCGGCGGCAAGAAGGCCTGGGTGTGGTTCGAGTTCTACCAGAACGGCGGCTGGCACAAGTTCAACCGCTCCTGGGACGGCAAGGTCACCGGCAGCTGGAACGGCCGGGGCGTCAGCAAGGTCTACACGTTCACCTGCTGGGCCGGGAAGTTCGACAACTGCGGTGACAAGCACCGCATCTACTGACCCGCCGTCCCGCGCCGTCGGCGCGGGCGGCGGGCGCCCGGCGCCGGATCAGCGCAGCAGGGGGAGCCGGCTCACCCCGGTCATGGTCGGCGTGGGCATGAAGACCACCGGGTCATCGGGATCGGTACGGAAGGTGCCGATCCGGTCGAGCAGGATGTTCAGCGCCACCCGCCCTTCCAGCCGGGCCAGGGGAGCGCCCAGGCAGAAGTGGATGCCCCGGCCGAAGGCCAGATGCGGGTTGGGATCGCGGCCGGGGTCGAAGACGTCGGGATCGGGGAACTGCCGGGGATCCCGGTTCGCCGACCCGAACCAGAGCATGACGATCTTGTCGGCCGGTATCGTCACCCCGGCCAGCTCGACCTCGCGGGTGGTCGACCGGGCAACCGCGGCGAACGGGGTGAAGAGCCGCAGCGACTCCTCGATCACGGCCGGCACCGTGGAACGGTCGGCCCGTACCCTGTCCTGCTGCTCGGGGAAGGCGTCCAGGCACACGACCGTGTTGCCGAGCAACATCGTCGTCGTGATGTGCCCGGCCAGCAGCAGGAGCATGGCGAAATTGATCACCTGGTCGTCGGGCAGGCGCTCGCCGTCCACCTCGGCCTGGACCAGCTTGGTGAGCAGGTCGGCACGGGGGCGTTTCCGGCGTTCGGCGGCGTGCTCGGCGAGGTAGCGGGTCATCTCCCGCCACGGCCGCATCGTGGCCTCCATCTCCGCGGCCCGGTTCTCGGCGGGCTCGGAGAAGGAGATCTTGGTGTCCCGCTGGAACAGGCCGTCGGCCCACTTCCTGAACAGGGCCCGGTCGCTGCTCGGCACCCCCAGCAGCTCGGCGATGACGATGACGGGAAGCGGGTAGGCCAGGTCGGTCACCAGCTCCAGGCGGTCACGGCCGTCGGCCGCGTCCAGCAGCTCGTGGGTGAGCTCGGCGATGCGCGGTTCGAGGTCCGCGACGACCTTGCGGGTGAACGCGCTGCTGACCAGCTTGCGCAGCTTGCCGTGCTCCGGCGGGTCGATCTGGGTGATGAACCCCTTCAGCGAGAACTCCTCACCCTCCGGCAGCAGCCCCTTGGGGGTCAGCCGTACGGTGTCGGAGGAGAACGTGGTGGGGTCGGCGAGGACGTCCTGCACTTCCTGGTAGCCGTGGACGTTGTACATCCCGGCGGCGGCGTCGTACTCGACGGACGGGCCCGTTCGAGGCCCGTGCAGCCAGAAGTGCTGCTTGGAGATGTTGTACCGCTCGACGATGTCGGACATCGCCTCTCCTTAGTCGTAGATCCACTTGCGGTAGGGCGGGATCAGTTCCTCAAGAATCGCGACGTACTCCGCGGCCGCCGCCTCCAGCATCTCGGCGGACGGCTCCGCGGCGGGCTCGAAGGCGTGGCGTACGGTGAAGGCCAGCGCGTCGGCCTGTTCGTCCACGGTCAGCTCCGAGCCCATGGTGTCGATGCCGTTGAGCACGTAGAAGCCCGTGGACGCGGCGCTCAGCGTGTAGTGCGGGTGTGGCATGTCGGCCCTGAGCAGTCCGTACCGGTCGGCCACGCGCTTGAAACGTTCGGCCGCGAGGAGGTCGTGACTGCGCAGCGGGTGCTTGGCCAGCTTGCCCAGGAGTTCGATGTCGGTGGTGAACAGCGCCCGGAGCAGCGGCCTGCGACTCACGGAGACGAAGGCCGCCCGCGAGAAGCGATGCGGTCGCACCTGGGCGGGTTCGTGCCGCAGCAGCGCCGCGAACTCCTCCACCACCTCGATGGACTCGCGCAGCAACAGCGCCTCGAACAGCTCGTTCTTGGTACGCCAGTGCAGGTAGATCGTGCCCTTGCCCACCCCGGCGCGGCCCGCGATGTCCTCGACGGTGACCCTGCGGTATCCGTGACGCAGCAGCAGCTCGCCCGCGGCGTCGAGGATCCGGTCCGCCCTCTCGAACATCTGCTGCACCTCGTGACTAGATGTGAAATCTGGTCACGAGTCACGCTACGCCGCGCCGATGCCGTCCACAAGCCTCCCGTCGAGTGGGTCCAGACCCACTTCGTACGGGGTTCAGCGGGATTCCGGGGGTACGGGCCCCGGCCGTAGGTTTCCGACGTCGGACGGAACCACCCGCGAACGGAGAAGACGAACGTGGTCGCACTGTCGGGCTCCGGAACATCCCAAACCAGGACTGACTGGCACAATGAGGACCATGGTCAGGGAAGCGGGCGGATGAGGTCCTCCGCGGGAGGCGGCTTCCTGCGCCGGTGCTCGGAGATCGTGCTCGGGCTCTACCGCTCCGCCGTACTCGTCCTGCTCACCTGCCTGATGCCGATCGTCGGCGCCGCCGTCGGCTACGGCGGTTCCAAGCTCGCCTACTCCTGGTCGGCGAACCTGACCGGGCCCCCGCTCGTCGTCGCCCTGGCGCTCCTGGGCGAGACGCTGGTGGTGATCCTGTGGATCGCCGTGGCCCTGTGGTGCGTGCACCCGCTGACCAGCCGCACCCTCAGCCAGGCCGCCCGCCGGCTCGCCGCCCGCTGGCTCGGCCTGCGCATCGAGGTGACCTACCGCACCGCGTCGCCGGTCACCCGCATGGCCACCGGCCACTGGTGGGACGGCGAGGAGTACCACAAGTCCGAACGCGAGGCCCGCCGCCGGGCCAGGATGAACGCCCGCTTCCACGATCCCCAGCTGCACTGGGACGGGTTGTGGAGCGTGCTCGCCGGGGTGACCGTGCTGCCGGTCGCGGCCCTTCCGCTGGTCGGGCTCGCCGGCGGCGTCTACCTGACGCTGACGCCGGGCTTCCTCGGCCCCGGCATCGCCATGATCCTCGCCGGTCTGGCCGCCGCGCCGTTCGCGTGGCGGGTCCTCGGGCCACTGGCCCGCCGCTTCCTCGGGCCCATCCCGTACGCGCGGCTCGGCCGGCGGGTGGCGGAGCTGGAGGCCATCCGCGCCGACCTGACCCAGACCCAGGCCGCCGAGCTCGAACGCATCGAACGTGGCCTGCACGACGGGGCCCAGGCGCGGCTGGTCGGCATGGGCATGTCGATGCAGGCCGCCGAGCACCTTCTCGAAAGCGACCCGGCCGCCGCCAGGGCGATCTTGGCCGAGGCCCGCGCCTCCTCGGTCACCGCGCTGGCCGAGCTGCGGTCGCTGGTACGCGGCATCAACCCGCCCGTGCTCACCGAACGCGGCCTGGTCGACGCCGTACGCGCCCTGGCCCTCGACGCGCCCGTCGAGGTCGCCGTACGCAGTTCCGTGCCCACCCGGCCCGAACGCCCGGTCGAGGCCGCGGTCTACTTCACCGTCGCCGAACTGCTGGCCAACGTGGCCAAACACGCCCACGCTCGCCACGTGACCGTCGAACTCGGCTACGAGGCGCGTACTCTCACCGCGACCGTCACCGACGACGGCGTCGGCGGCGCGAACCTGTCCTCGGGCTCCGGGCTGCACGGCGTCGAACGCCGGATCGCGGCCTTCGGCGGCCGGCTGGAGATCGACAGCCCGGCCGGCGGGCCCACCCGCGTCCATGTGGCGGTGCCATGCGTATTGTCGTAGCCGAAGACCTCTTCCTGCTCCGCGACGGGCTCGTCCGCCTCCTCCAGGCGTACGGGCACACCGTGGTCGCGGCCGTCGACTCGGGCCCCGCCGCGCTCGAAGCGCTGCTCGGCAACCGCCCCGACGTGGCGATCGTGGACGTACGGCTGCCGCCGACGTTCTCCGACGAGGGGCTCCAGGCCGCGCTCGCCGCCCGACGGAAGGTGCCGGGCCTGCCCGTGCTCATCCTGTCCCAGCACGTCGAGCAGCTCTACGCCCGCGAACTCCTCGCCGACGGGCAGGGCGGCGTCGGCTACCAGCTCAAGGACCGCGTACTCGACGCCGGACAGTTCATGGACGCGCTCGCCCGCGTCGCCGAAGGCGGCACGGCGCTCGACCCCACGGTGGTCGCGAAGCTGCTGGGCCGTCCCGCGCACGCCGACCCCCTCGCCACCCTCACCGAACGCGAGCGCTCGGTGCTCGAACTGATGGCCGAGGGGTTGTCCAACGCGGCGATCGCGGCCCGGTTGTTCCTCAGCGAGGGCGCCATCAGCAAGTACACGACCACGATCTTCGCCAAGCTCGGCCTCGCCGCCGACGACGACACCAACCGCCGGGTGCGCGCCGTCCTCACCTACCTGGACGCCACCGGCTCCTAGTGCCCGGCGTGCCCGGCGGAGCCGGCCGCCGCCCGCGCCGGCAGGAGCAGCGCGGTGACGACCACCGCCACCGACAACACCGCGCCGATCACGAACGCCAGCCGCATGCCCCCGAGGGTCGCCATCGTCTGCGTGAGGCCCTCGGCCCTCAGGGTGTCGGCCTTCGCGCTCATCACAGTGATCACGAGCGCGGTGCCGATCGCCGCCGCGACCTGCTGGAGCGTGCTCAGGATCGAGCTGCCGTGCGAGTACAGGTGCGGCGGGACCGCCCCCAGGCCGAGCGTGAAGACCGGGGTGAACGTCGCGGCCAGGCTCACCATGAGCAGCGCGTGCAGGCCGAGCAGCTGCCAGTACGGCATCGTCATCGTGACCTGGGTCAGGCCGGTCAGCGCGAGCATGATCCCGATCGCGCCGGGGACGACCAGCACCCGGCCGCCGTAGTTGTCGAACAGGCGGCCCACGGCCGGACCGAGCACGCCCATCGCGAGGCCGCCCGGCATCACGAGGAGCCCGGTCTCCAGCGGGCTGAGCGCCCGGATGTTCTGCAGGTACAGCGGCAGCAGGATCATCGAGCCGAGCATCGCCATGAAGGCCACCGACATCAGGATGAGCGCGACCGTGTAGGTGCGGTGGAACAGCGTACGCAGGTCCATCAGCGGCGTGCCGCGCCGCTGCAGCACGAGCTGGCGCACGACGAAGACGGCGATGGTGACCAGCCCGGCCCCCGTGACGGCCGCCGCGACGCGGACGTCCCCGCCCTCGAACCGGCTGAGCCCGTAGACCAGGCCGCCGAACCCGGCCGCCGCCGTCACCACGCTGAACCAGTCGTTGGCGCTGATCTTGGGCTCGCCCGCGTTCCTGAGCCGCCTCAGACCGCTCCACGTGATCAGCCCGGCGATCGGCAGCACCACCGCGAACAGCAGCCGCCACGACCCGAAGTGCAGGATCACCCCGGAGATCGCCGGCCCCATGGCGGGCGCGACGGAGATGGCCAGGGTGACGTTGCCCATCACCCGCCCCCGGTCCTTCTCCGGCACGACCTGCATCAACGTCGTCATCAGCAGCGGCATCATCACGGCCGTCCCGGACGCCTGGATGATCCGCGCCCCTAGCAACACCGCGAACGACGGCGCCACGGCGGCCACCGCCGTACCGACCAGGAACAACCCCATCGCGGTGGTGTAGGCGGTCCGGGTGGTGACCCGTTGCAGGAACCAGCCGGTGATCGGGATCACCCCGGCCATGGTCAGCATGAAGGCCGTGGAAAGCCACTGCGCGGTCTGCTCGGTGATGTGCATGGCGTCCATCAGCCGCGGGATCGCGTTGATCATGATCGTCTCGTTGAGCACCACCACGAACGTCGCGAGCACCAGCAACCGGATCACGGCCGGAGTACGCCGCGAGCCCGCGGCCTCGGCGGAGGATTCGAGTTGTGGGCTGGACACGGTACCTCTATCGGAGTCGGGCCCGGCCGCGTCACGGCCGGCCTTACGGTTGTCGGTCTCACCAGCGGTCATCTTCATGCCCATACTGACCACCCCCACCGACGAAACTCATCGCCCTACCTCAAACCACCCCCCAGCCGAACGAGCCCGCCCCACCCACCCCGAACACCTCCGAACGGCCACCGAACGGCCACTGGATGGGCGGCACGCCGTGTTCACGACCCGATCCGAAGCCCCTCACCGACCAGGGACGATGATCTCCAAGAGCCGTTCCGGCGCACGCAGCGGCAGATAGTGATCGGCCGCGGCCACGATCTCCAGGCGCGCACCGGGAATGCCCTCGGCGAGCCGGCGGGCGATCACACCGATCTCCGGATGATCGTGATCGCCGACCACGACGGTGGTGGGCACCGCGACCCGCTCAAGAACCTCTACGGCGCCCACCTCCGAGAAGCGGACGTGACCCTTCTCGGCGGCCACCCGTACCTTGGCGTTCTCGGTGACCATGCCGGCGATCGCCGCGTACCCCGGCGCCCGGTCGCCCAGCGAGGCCCACACCGTGAGCTCCATCTCGGCCAGGCGGTCGGCGTCGTCCCCGCGGTCCGCCGCCGCGTAGGCGTCCATCTCAGGAGACCGCGGCCAGTCATGCCCACTGGCCGACGCCGCGACGAGGACCAACGAGCGCACCCGTTCCGGATGCTCCAAGGTGAAGTCGAGCGCGACCTCGCCGCCCATGCTCAGCCCGACCAGCGTGGCGCTCTCGACGCCGAAGTGGTCGAGGACCGCGAGCAGGTCGTCCTCGTACCGGAACGGCGCGGTCGGCGGCGTCGAACGACCCAGCCCTCGCGCGTCGTACCGGATCACGGTGTGGTGGCGCGCGAGCCCAGGGAAGACGCCGTCCCACAGACGGCTGTCATGCACGGACCCGTGCAGCAGCACCATGGGCGCCCCGCTACCGCCCTTCTCGGCCCACAAACGGCCGTCACCCGAGACAGGGACGTATTCGATCGTCATACAACCGATTCGACCACACTCGCCCCACTCCACCTCGAACACCCGGTGGGTTTCATCGGAGGACGAACGCAAACGCCTGCCGATGCCGATCAGGCCGTGCGGCAGGTCGTACTCGGCGAACGCCGGGAGTTCCCCGCGTGTGGTGCCCCAGAACTGCATCCATGGACAAGCCGCGACTTGAGTACGGAAGGCCCTTCACGCCCTCAACCGGGCCTCTGGCCTGCGGGAGCAGTCTCGGTCGAGGAGCTGCGCCGAGAAACGATCAGCAAGAATCAAGCCGTGGATCCAGGTCCGTGAACTATCGAGGTTGAAAGCGTGAAGTCGTCAGGGCGGGTGGGGGACGAGTCCGGTGCCGGCCAGGCAGCCGTCGAGAACGTCGTGGCGGTACTGGAGTCGGCGTAGGCCTTGGCGGACGGCGGTGATCAG